>CACHDC010000022.1 GCA_902578445.1 uncultured Synechococcaceae cyanobacterium | reverse complement strand
AACTAATGACAATTTTAAACTTACCTCTACCTGACCAAAAAGAATTGAAAAATCTAATAAAAAAAATTGCTATTAATACTAATTCAAATCTTAATGAACAAGAATTAAACGAACTTTCAATAGCTTCAAGTGGACTAACTGAAATAAAAGTAAAGCAAGTCACTGCAAAGGCTCTTGCTCAAAGAGGGAAAATAAGTAAAGAAGATATTAAAGATATTCTTGAAGAAAAAAAACAAGTTATCGCTAGAAGTGAAATTTTAGAATTTTTCGAAACTAACTCAAGTCAAGATGATATTGGTGGTTTGGATGTTTTAAAAGTTTGGCTCAATCAAAGACATAGGGCCTTTTCTGAAGAAGCTAGAGACTATGGATTACCTATCCCCAAAGGAGTCTTACTTGTTGGAGCACAAGGAACAGGGAAATCTCTTACTGCGAAATCTATTTCCAAGAGTTGGTCAATGCCGCTACTTAGGCTAGATGTAGGAAGACTATTTTCTAGCCTTGTTGGTTCAAGCGAGGCAAGAACAAGAGAAGCAATATTAAGGGCCGAGGCCATGTCACCTTGTATCCTTTGGATCGATGAAATTGATAAAGGATTTGGTGGCGATGCCAGAAGTGATGGAGGGACAAGCCAAAGAGTTTTGGCAAGTTTACTCACTTGGATGGCTGAAAAAGAATCAGCCGTATTTGTAATTGCCACGGCGAATGCTATAGATAAACTTCCTGCAGAATTATTGAGGAAAGGTAGATTTGATGAGATATTTTTTCTTGATTTGCCTAATTCTACAGAAAGATTAAGCATTCTTGACTTACACTTAAAAAAAAGAAGGCCAGGCTATAGCTTTCCTCTCTCTACGATCATAGATAGAACAGTTGGATTCTCAGGCGCAGAGCTTGAACAAGCGGTAATAGAGGGTATGCATATTTCCTTCGCTGAAAATAGAGAACTAATGGAAAAAGATTTAATTAAGGCAGTTTCTGAATTAGTTCCCTTATCAAGGACAGCTAAAGAGCAAATTGATTTACTAAAAGAGTGGTCATCTTCAGGGCGAGCTCGATCTGCATCTTAACAAAAATTTAATTTTAAAAATATTCCATAAGTTAGGAATCATTAATTTAGTTAATTTTTCATCAAATATCCCAAATAATGAATTGAGATTAATTATCTTAATTAATGTATAAAAAAAAAAAAAGAGTGCTAGATCAAAAATTAATAAGAGAAAATCCAACATCTGTTGAAGATAATTTATCCTTAAGAGGAAAAGTTTACAATATATCCCACATACACGAATTAACTCTTAAGAAAAAAGAAATAGATATAGAATTATCCAAAATTCAATCTGAGAGCAAAAAGTTAAGCAAATTAATTGGTCAAGAAATCAGAGAATCTAAAAACAATGATTCTCCAGAATTAATTTCTTTAAAAAAGAGAGGAAACGAATACAGAATTAAAATTTCTGAACTTGAAAAGAAACAAAGAATATTAGATCAAGAAGTAGATGATGAGATTTATAATTTGCCAAATTTTCCTAGCAAAGATGCACCCATTGGGAAAGATGAAAGTGATAATATCCAGGTAAAAACTTGGGGGGGATCCATTAACAACAGAAAATCTTAAATCTCACTGGGAAATAGGAGAAAGTCTTAATATTTTTGACTCTGTAAAATCAACAAAAATATCAAAAAGTCGTTTTATCACTCTTACAGGCAATGGTGCCAGATTAGAGAGGGCATTAATTAATTTTATGCTCGATATTCACACTAAAAATGGTTACTTGGAGTTAATGCCGCCAGCTTTAGTAAATTCAGAAAGTCTTACCGGATCTGGTCAATTACCTAAATTCTCAAATGAAAGTTTTAAGTGTTCCAATGACGATTTATGGCTTTCTCCAACAGCTGAAGTTCCACTAACTGCTTTTCATAGAAACGAGCTAATTGATCCCAAACAGTTACCTATTAAGTATGTTGCATATAGTCCATGTTTTAGGAGAGAAGCTGGAAGTTATGGAAGGGATACTAAAGGTTTAATAAGACTTCATCAATTTAATAAGGTTGAACTATATTGGTTTTGTGATCCAAGTAAATCTTTAGAAGCTCATAAAAAGATTACTTCTGATGCAGAAAGCATTTTAAAAAAGCTCAACTTACCCTACAGATTAGTAGATATTTGTACTGGAGACTTAGGCTTTTCCTCTAGTAGAACTTTTGATCTTGAAGTTTGGCTTCCCAGTAGTAAATGTTATAGAGAAATTTCAAGTTGCAGTAATTGCCTTGACTTTCAAGCACGTAGATCATCAATAAGATCAAAAATTGATAAAAAAAATACATATTTACATACCTTAAATGGCAGTGGTCTTGCTGTTGGAAGAACAATGGCAGCAATTCTTGAGAATGGCCAACAAACAGATGGTCGCGTTAAGATTCCAGATGCTCTGGTTCCATATTTTGGATCAAATTTTTTAAAAACTGCTTAGTATAAAAAAATGAATGTTTTAACCTCAATAACAGTACTTGGATTCCTCATATTTTTTCATGAGATGGGGCATTTTCTTGCGGCCATTTTACAAGGTATTTATGTTGATGGATTTTCAATTGGATTTGGGCCCTCAATTATTCAAAAAAAATTTAGAGATATTACTTATTCATTCAGAGCCTTTCCTCTTGGAGGATTTGTATCCTTCCCTGATGAAGAACTAAATAATATTGACCCTAAAGATCCAAATCTTTTAAAAAATAGGCCAATAATTCAAAGAGTGATTGTAATTTCCGCAGGAGTATTTGCCAACTTAATACTTGCTTACTCAATCTTGATTATAAATGTTACTACTGTTGGTATTCCATTTGATCCAGAACCAGGTATTTTAGTTTTGGCTACTCAACCTGAGAAGGCTGCTTCTCTTGCTGGTCTAGAACCAGGGGATAAAATATTAGAAATCGAAAATAGTACTTTAGGAGTTGGAGATCAAGCCGTTTCCACTTTAGTAAAAGAAATTCAAAATTCATCAGGCGAACCAATTTCAATAAAAATTGAAAGGGATGGAAGTTTCAAAGATTTAACTTTGGTACCAAAAAGTATTGATGGAAAAGGAACAATAGGTGCTCAATTGCAACCTAACATAAGGAAACAAACGAAAAAGACAAAAAACGTTTTTGAACTTTTTAAATACACTAATAATGAATTTTCATCACTTTTGGTAAAAACAATTCAAGGTTATAAAGGTTTAATAACAAATTTCTCCTCAACAGCTCAACAATTAAGTGGGCCTGTAAAAATCGTTGAAATCGGTGCACAATTATCCCAACAAGGTGGAACAGGTATATTATTATTTGCGGCTTTAATTTCTATTAATTTAGCAGTACTTAATTCATTACCCTTACCATTGTTAGATGGAGGACAACTTGTTTTCACTTTAATTGAAGGGTTTAGGGGGAAACCTGTTCCAGTCAAGGTACAAATGGTTGTTACACAGTCCAGTTTTTTTCTTTTAGTTGGACTAAGCGTTCTACTTATTATCAGAGATACTAGTCAACTATTAATCGTACAAAGATTATTAAACCAATAAATAATTCTTAAAAACTGTTCTCCAAGCTGTTAATATAGTAATTAGTTTTAAAATATTCTGATTAAATGGCGAAAAAGTCCATGATTGCGAGAGAAGTTAAACGCAAAAAACTTGTGAAGAAATATGCTGCAAAAAGGAAAGCATTATTAGATGAATTTAATGCCACAAAAGATCCAATGGAAAGGTTAGAAATTCATAGAAAGATTCAAGGTCTACCAAGGAACTCTGCTCCAAATAGAGTAAGAAATAGATGTTGGGCAACTGGTAAACCTAGAGGAGTATATAGAGATTTTGGTCTTTGCAGGAATCAATTAAGGCAAAGAGCGCACAATGGTGAATTGCCTGGGGTTGTAAAATCAAGTTGGTAATTAACTAACTTTTATTAAATTAAAAAATTTTTTTTATTTAAGAAAAAAATTAAACTGCTGTCATAGCAGGATATTATAGCTTTTGGTAAAAATATTCAAGAATATCATTTAACACCTTATTTAAATAAATCACTCAATATGTCCCTATTAAATGTAAGAATAAATTATGTATAGATTTATAATTTAAAAAGTGGAAGGACAAAATAAGTCGATCACGTTTGACGGACGAGAGATACGACTAACTACAGGACTTTACGCCCCTCAAGCAAATGGATCTGTGATGATCGAATGTGGAGACACATCTTTATTAGTTACCGCGACAAAAACTGCAAAAAAAGAACCTGCAGATTTTCTACCTCTTATTTGTGATTATGAGGAGAAACTATATGCAGCTGGGAGGATTCCGGGTGGCTTCATGAGAAGAGAGGGTAGACCTCCTGAAAGAGCTACTTTGATTTCAAGGTTAATAGATAGGCCAATGAGGCCTCTCTTCCCATCCTGGATGAGGGATGAGATTCAAATTGTTGCTTCTTGTCTATCACTTGACGAGAGAGTGCCTGCAGATGTTCTAGCAGTAACAGGAGCTTCCATAGCGACATTATTGGGTGAAATACCATTTTTTGGACCAATGGCAGCTGTTAGAGTTGGTCTTTTAGGTGATGATTTTATTCTAAATCCAAGTTATCGAGAAATAGAAAAAGGAGATCTGGATATAGTGATAGCAGGATCGCCAGATGGCATCGTTATGATCGAAGCAGGAGCGAATCAACTCTCAGAGCAGGACACTATTGAAGCAATAGATTTCGGTTACGAAGCAGTAACAGAACTAATTAAAGCTCAAGAAGAGTTACTGAAAGAATTAGGAATTAAACAAGTCAAGCCTTCTGAGCCTGAAGAAGAAAAAACTTTAGCAACATATTTAGAAAAGAACTGTAGTAAACCTATAGATCTAGTTTTGAAGAAATTTGATCAATCTAAAGAAGAGAGAGACTTAGAGTTAGACAAAATAAAAATTGACTTGCAAAGCAAGATTGACTCCCTTGAAGACAATAATAAAGTAAAAATCCTAACCTCAGAGAATGATAAATTACTTCATTCCGATTTTAAAAAGCTCACCAAAAAATTAATGAGGTCTCAAATCATTAATGATGGGAAAAGAGTTGATGGAAGAGATTTAGATGAAGTTAGAAAAATTTCTGCTGCTGTAAGTATTCTCCCCAAAAGAGTTCATGGATCAGCATTATTTCAAAGAGGATTAACGCAAGTGTTATCAACAACAACTCTCGGAACTCCAAGTGACGCTCAAGAAATGGACGACCTTAACCCAAGTACAGAAAAGACTTATCTTCATCACTATAATTTCCCCCCATATTCTGTTGGAGAAACCAGGCCAATGAGAACTCCTGGAAGAAGAGAAATTGGACATGGAGCCTTAGCAGAAAGAGCAATCATACCCGTTCTTCCTGGGAAAGAAACGTTCCCATACGTTTTAAGAGTTGTAAGTGAAGTATTAAGCTCTAACGGGTCCACTTCTATGGGTTCAGTATGTGGAAGTTCACTTTCATTATTAGATGCCGGAGTTCCTCTAAAAGCACCTGTTAGTGGAACAGCTATGGGTTTAATTAAGGAAGGGAAAGAAGTTCGAATTCTTACTGATATTCAGGGAATTGAGGACTTCCTAGGAGATATGGATTTCAAAGTTGCTGGAACCGAGAAAGGTATAACTGCACTGCAAATGGACATGAAAATAACAGGTTTATCAGTCTCTATAATTTCTGATGCAATAAAAAAAGCAAGACCGGCAAGATTGCATATCTTAGAAAAAATGCAAGAAGCAATTGAGAAACCTCAAGAATCTCTTTCACCCCATGCACCTAGGCTTTTAAGCTTCAGAATTGATCCAGAACTTATAGGAACAGTAATTGGGCCGGGAGGAAGAACTATTAAAGGTATTACAGAGAGAACAAACACAAAAATAGATATCGAAGATGGTGGGATAGTAACAATAGCTTCTCATGATGGAGCAGCAGCGGAAGAAGCTCAAAAAATAATTGAAGGTTTAACTCGCAAAGTACATGAGGGTGAAATCTTCTCAGGTGTAGTAACGAGAATCATTCCAATTGGTGCTTTTGTGGAGATACTTCCTGGTAAAGAGGGTATGGTTCACATATCACAATTATCTGAAGCTAGAGTAGAGAGAGTTGAAGATGTTGTAAGACAGGGAGATGAAGTAAGTGTAAGAGTTCGCGAAATTGATAGTAGAGGCAGAATCAATTTAACCCTAAGAGGAGTTGCACAAAATGGCGGAATGTCTTATCCAGAGCCAACACCGACACCAGTAGCACCCCTTAATTAAAATTAGAGAGGATATAAATCGTACTTTTTTATAATTTCTTTTATTTTAAAACAAATCATAGAGTGCGCGTTTTTATTATTAGATGCGACAATAATTCCTTTTTGTTCAAAGTTAATTTTTCCATATGATAATTGCTCATTATCTAAATTTGTTATTGCTCCCCCAGAAGCTTTTAAAATAGCTTCAGGCGCAGAAAAATCCCAATCCTTTGGCGAACTTTTACCCGGCATACTTAAACATATATAAATATCACTTTCTCCCCTTAATATGGAGGCGATCTTACAACCAACACTTCCCATAGTTTTTACTTTTTGAAAGCCAACTTTTTCTATTAAAGTTTCTAGATTTAAATTTCTATGATTTTTACTAGTTACTATAACCATCTCCTCAAGACTTTTAGTTTGTCGAGGATTTGGATATATGCGAATATTTTTTTTTCTTTCACACCATACCTTTTCTCCATCAGCAATCCACAATTCATCTTTTTCTGGAATCAAAACAATTCCTATATACGGAATTTGCTTATAGTTCAATGCTAAATGCATAGCATAATTACTTGTCCCTTGAATAAAATCCTTTGTTCCATCAAGAGGATCAAGAACCCATATCCAATTTGCATTAATATCACAAGTATTAGATGCTATTTTCACGTTCTCTTCACTTAGAATTTCCCAATCAATATTCTTATACTTTTCATTAATTCTTTCAATAATCATTTTATTAACATTCAAATCAGCTAGGGTTACTGGATCTTCTAAATCATCGTTTTTAAGAATATTGCTTTTATTATTTGAATCTTTTAAAATTTGAGAATAATAAAGCAAAGTATCAGAGGCCTCCCAACTAATAGCTCTCAAATCATCAATAAGACTATTTCTTTCTACACCAGGTGGTAATTTAATCACTAAATGAATATTAAATCTTCATCTTCTCATAAAAAACAAGAACCTGAAAGTGGTTTTTTATATATTGTCGGGACCCCTATTGGTAATTTAAGTGACATCTCCATAAGAGCGCTAAATATACTGGAGAATGTTTCTTTCATTGCTTGTGAAGACACAAGACACACGAGAAAGTTAATGAACAAATATGAAATCACTAATAGTCTTATAAGCTTCAATAAGCATAATTCTTTTGATAAGATCCCACATTTAATAAATTATTTAAAATCAGGCGAATCAATTGCATTAGTAAGTGATGCAGGGATGCCAAGTATTTGTGATCCTGGAGAGGAACTTATCAAAGAAGCAAAGCTTTTGGGATTAAAAATAATTTGCATACCAGGGGCATGCGCTGCAATAGCAGCTCTTGTATCAAGTGGTCTGCCATCTTCAAAATTTACATTTGAAGGGTTTCTTCCCAAAAAAAAATCTGAAAGAGAAAAAATCCTCCTTGAAATAAGTAGAAATTATAAGACAACAATATTGTTTGAATCGCCAAATCGTTTAAAAAAGTTGTTAAGTGAACTAAAAGAATATTGTGGAGGGGATAGAAAAATCCAAGTTTCAAGAGAATTAACAAAAAAGTTTGAAGAGCATATTGGGAGCAACATTTCTGAAGTTCAAGATTATTTTGAACGGAAAGAAGTTTTAGGAGAGATTACAATTGTTATTAAAGGAATCAAAAAAAACTCGAAAGATTCTGAATTTGATAAATTCGAATTAAAAAAAGACCTTCATAATTTAATTAATGCAGGTTTAAGCTTGTCTGCAGCCTCTAAATATTTAGCAAAAAAGAATAATCTTTCAAAAAGCGTTATTTATAATATTTATTAAACTCTTAATAAAAATATTTTTCATGTTCCACCCAATAAAAAAAGGAATTGTTAGCCTTACTTTTAATCTTTCTTTATTTCTAATGCTTATGATTGGGATCCAAAATAGTGCAAAAAAGAGTAATGTTAACTTAATAATCAGTGAATCAGTCAAATTACCGATAAGCTTCATAATCGGAGTTAGTTTTATTAGTGGATCTATAATTGGCAGTTTTTTAACAAAAAATCAAAAAAAATAAAGTGAATCTTTAAAGAGCTATTAATTTATCTTCATTCACTATTCTTGTTATGCCTCTAGAAACTAACAAGCGGGCAACAATTTTAAAAACATCCGTATTGGGCACTTTAATAACTTTTTGTTCTTTAACACAGAACTTTTTTGCGACTTTCATATCATTATAAATTTGAATCGTCTTTCTATTAAGTTCTTCTTCAGCAAGAAATTGCCAATCAGGAAAATCTTTTAAGAATTTAATTTCTAGTTCAATTTTTTTATCAACAATCATATAAACAAGCTTTGGGAAATTGACATCAGAGATAGGTATCGATGATAAATCTTTCTGAGTCGCATTTTCTATCTCAAAATTCAAAGGTGCTATTTCTGTAAAAGAATTAAAGGCTTGGTTAAAGTCATTCGGATCTTTATTTAATGAATCTTCGCTTGAAACATTATCTTTGTATTTTTGTTTATTTAAATCTTTACTTTTAACTGAAACTTCTTTATCTTTAGGGGCAACTTTTTTAATATCTAATTTACTCTTTTGAAAATATTCCTCAAATTTTTCTGCACCGAGATGCTTTTTTAAATTCCTTATAATAGTTGCATTAGTAACGTTAAAATCTTTAGATAACTTGGCAATACTGTCTCCTAAAATGAAAAATTCTCCTATTTGTTCTTTTTGTTTCTCAGAAAGCTTTTTAGCCAAAATAAATTAGTAGTTATATATATTCTATTAGATATCAAAAAGAAATTAAATTGAATAAAATTTCTTTAGTAATAATTATATTGAAAAGCATTAGTATTATTGATTGAGCTATAACTCTCAGATATAATAACAAAGTGCTTCCTTAGCTCAGCTGGATAGAGCAACTGCCTTCTAAGCAGTGGGCCGCAGGTTCGAATCCTGCAGGAAGCGTTTAAATTTAAAATAATTGAACGATACTAAATTTCATTCAAAATGTTTAAATTTTTAGAACAAAAAAATAAACCATGATTTAAAATCCTCATTTAAATTAAATCTCAATATTTAGTTTAGAAAAATCAAATGCATCATTCAGAGAAAAATAAAATATTTCCGATAAATTTTCAAAATATAGAATTTAATTTTTTTTTACTAGGTGTTTTATTTTTAGCATCTGCACCATTTATCTCTTGTTTGATTTTTATTTATCCAACTTACAAAGGCTTATTAGATTTAAAAATTAATATAAAAAAAGATAGAGATACACAAGTTTTTTTATTAGTTTCTATTGTATTAATCCTTAAAAGTATTTTTTCTATTTTTGTAGTTAATAATCAAATTGAATCATGGACGCACACTTTAAATTGGGCTGGCATTGCTAATTGGATCCCTTTATTTATATTCTCTATTGGTTTAAATAAATATTTGAATGACTCCTACAAAAGGAAATTAGTTGCTAAATATTTTATTGCAGGAACTATTCCTGTATTAATTAGTTGCTTTGGACAATATTGGTTCGAGTGGTATGGACCTTTTGAAACATTAAATGGTCTGATCAAATGGTTTCAAAGACCTTTATCTGATAACAATCAAAATGTAACTGGACTATTTAGTAACCCTAACTATAGTGGTTTATGGCTAACAATGATGTGGCCACTAAGTATTGCCTTAATGAAAGAAAAAATTCATTTCAAGGAATTTTTGAAATCAAAGATAATGTTCATAATAGTCATTCTAATTACTTCATTTGCTATTCTTACTAACTCACGTAATGCATGGACAGGGCTATTCCTTTCAATTCCAATATTTCTTGGTAAAAAATCATTAAAATGGTACTTGCCATTAATATTAATATTTGTATTTTTCATACTTGCTTCTTTTCTCCCATTTATCCCAGTAGAAATAAAAAATTTCTCAGAAGCTTTAATTCCAAAAACTGTAGAAAATAAGTTTAGTGAAATTATTCTAAATTTTAATACTTTTCCTAGAATTGATATTTGGAGTAACGCTGTTCAATATATATTTCAAAAGCCACTTTTTGGATGGGGTGCAGGTTCTTTTCCCTTTTTATATAATTTAGATACTGGATTATGGAATAATCATACTCACAACTTATTTCTAGAGCTGTCTATAAGTTATGGAATAATGGTTGCATTTTTAATTTATTATGTTTATGTTAAAACCTTAATAAAAAGTTATAACAATATATTTATCAAAAAATACAACTCATCTATATGCGATCGAGGATGGTGGATCGCTTTTTTAATTTTCTTTTTATCTCATCTTTATGATGTTTTGATATTTGATATCAGAATAAATTTAGCTAGCTGGATATTTCTAATTGGTCTGAAAAATATTATTTATGATCCCCAAAAATATACTCTAAATAATTAATAAATTAATAATAGTTATAGTATTTTTAGATAAATAATATTATTAAGCAAATTTTTATTAGGATAATAAGATTAAAATTAAATTAGGATTTATGGCGAAAATTAAAGATAGAAAAGGGATAATTCTAGCTGGTGGAACTGGTTCAAGATTAAGTCCTCTAACCAAGGCTGTTAGCAAACAACTTATGCCAATTTATGACAAGCCTATGATTTACTACCCTTTATCAACTCTTTTAATTGCTGGCATAAAAGAAATTTTAATTATATGCAGTCCTTTCTACTTAAAATCATATCAAAATCTTCTAGGGGACGGAAGTCAATGGGGAGTAAATATAAAATATAAATGCCAGCAAAGTCCAGACGGGATAGCTCAAGCTTTTATTTTAGGTGAGGAATTTTTAAAAGGATCTCCAGTATGTTTAATTTTAGGAGACAACTTGTTTTATGGTGATAATTTATCTCTTAAATTAAAAGAGGCTAATCAAGACAGAAATAATGGGACATTATTTGCCTATCAAGTTAATGATCCATCGAGATATGGAATAGTTGAATTTAATTCGGAATTCAATGTTTTGAATATACAAGAAAAACCTACTAATCCCTCAAGTAATTATGCAATTACTGGAATTTACTTTTATGAAAATTCAGTAGTAAGTATTGCTAAGAATTTAAAGCCCTCCAAAAGAGGAGAATTAGAAATAACAGATATTAACAATGTCCTACTTTCTGAAAATAATTTAAAGGTAAAACTTTTAAAGAGAGGAATGGCATGGCTTGATACTGGAACAATTGATTCTCTTCATGATGCTGGAACTTTTATTAAGACAATAGAAACTAGGCAAGGATTAAAAATTGGATGTCCTGAAGAAATCGCTTTTAAATTAAAATATATTGGTAAAAAAGAATTAAAAAAAATCGCTGACAATTATAGTAGTAGTGAATATGGTAAATATCTATTGAAATTGATAAAAAATTATTAACCTAATTTCTAAATTTCCACTTTAAAAAACATGAAGATAAGTAAATGTAAGCATAACAAAGAAGGATTATTTGATGGTCCTTTAATTCTAGAGCCCGAAATATATTCTGACTCAAGAGGCTCTTTCTTAGAAAGTTGGAATTACGATGTATTTAATAAAATTATTGGATCTAAAATATCTTTTTTGCAAGATAATCAATCAATATCGCAAAGAGGAGTTTTAAGAGGGATGCATTATCAGAAGCCTCCTTTTGGACAAGGCAAATTAGTAAGATGCACTCAAGGTTCGGTTTTTGATGTAATTGTTGATCTAAGAAAAAAATCAAATACTTTTAAAAATTGGGCAGGAATTTATCTTAATTCAAAAAATTTTACTCAAATTTGGATCCCAGAGGGTTTTGCACATGGATTTCTTGCTTTAGAAAGTAATACTATTTTTGAATATAAAGTCACTAATTATTGGTCAAACGATCATGAAATAACTATGTCTTGGAAGGACCCAGATATTCAAGTAAAATGGCCTATAGATCATTCTGATTTAATTATTTCAAAAAAAGATTCAGAAGCAAGAACTTTAGAATCCCTGCAAAAAAGTAATGAAATCTTCTAAATGAAAATCTTATTAACTGGAGGATCTGGTCAATTAGGCAAGTCAATTATTAAACTCAAACCATTAAATATTGACTTAATAACCCCAGACAGATCAAAACTAGACTTATCTAAAACTGAAAGCTGTATTAAATTCGTTAAAAAAGAAAAGCCAGATTGGATAATAAACTGTGGAGCATTTACGAATGTTGACAAGGCAGAATCAGAGAAAGAAAATGTATTTCTTATCAACCATGAAGCCCCGAAAAACTTCTCAAAAGTTCTTTCCGATTATGGTGGGAAACTTCTCCATATCAGTTCTGATTACGTTTTCGATGGATGCAAAAACAAACCCTATCTAACTAATGATAAAGTTAATCCACAAAATGTATATGGATATTCAAAAGCCCTAGCAGAACAATCAATCAAAGAAATTCTTACCGAAAAAAATAGTTATTCGATATTAAGAACAAGTTGGGTAGTTAGCCCAATTGGAAATAATTTTTTACTCACAATGATTAAGTTAATGAAAAGAAATAATGATATCAGAGTAGTCAATGATCAATTAGGTTCAATGACATCTACACTGAATCTTGCGAAAAGCTGTTGGCTATTAATTAGTGCAAATGAAAAATATACTCTAAAAGACTTAGAATTCCCTCCCATACAACATTGGTGTGATGAAGGAATTATTTCCTGGTACCAATTAGCTATAGAAATAAGAAAGATCACTATGGAAAAAAACTTTATAAAAAATCCCTGCGAAATAAAACCTATCTCATCAAATGATTACAAATTTATTGCGAACAGGCCAAAATACTCTGTTTTAAACTGTACCGAGACTGAGAAGTTACTTAAGATAAAGAGAATATATTGGAAAACATCTCTTTTCAGTATTTTAAACACCATATTTTCAAAATAAGGCAATTATTTATTTAAAAGTTTATTTATGAAAGATTCTAAAAAAATATTAATTACAGGAGGTGCAGGCTTTATTGGTGGGGCCTTAATAAGAAATTTACTTCTAAATACTAGTGACTTAATTTTTAACTTAGATAAATTTGGATATGCTAGTGATCTTACAGGTATTGAAAAAATAAGCTCAGCAAGGAAAAGACATAAGGTTGTTAAACTTGATTTAATAAATATGGATTCTGTTAATGATTATATAAATTTTGTAAAACCAGACCTTATTATTCATCTAGCTGCAGAAAGTCATGTAGATAGATCAATAAATGATCCATCGCATTTTATTAAAAGTAATATTTTAGGTACATTTAATTTAATTGAATCTGCGAAGATCTATTGGGGAAGTTTAAATTCAAATAGTAAAAAACTTTTTAGATTCCATCATGTAAGTACCGACGAAGTTTTCGGGACACTTAAAAAAAATGAATTTTTCAATGAGTCTTCAAGATATTCGCCAAGAAGTCCATACTCTGCAAGCAAAGCCTCTAGCGATCATATTGTTAACAGTTGGTACCATACTTATGGATTCCCAATCATAATCACCAACTGTAGTAATAATTATGGCCCTTATCAGTTCCCTGAAAAACTTATCCCTCTGACTATTTTAAAAGCATTAAAAGGAGAGGATATCCCAATATATGGAGATGGAACCAATCAAAGAGATTGGTTATATGTAGAAGATCATATAAATGGAATTATTAAGGCTTTAAATAACTCCGAAATAGGTAAGACGTACTGCATTGGAGGAGGTGCAGTCAAAACAAATCTTGAAGTCGTTAATAGTATTTGTTCGATTCTTGACAAGATAGTACCTAAGAACTCCTCATATAAAGATCAAATTACTTTTGTAAGTGACCGTCCTGGACATGATAGAAGGTACGCTATTGATAATTCCAAAATAAAAAGAGAGCTAGGTTGGAGTCCGGCTTACACATTCGAGGAAGGTCTATATCAGACGATAAGTTGGTATATAGATAACTCTAATTGGTGTGAAAAAATGATGAAAAAGTCAGGTTACATAGGTGATAGGCTTGGGCTTAAATAGAAATCTAAATAAATTAAATAAATATTTCGGCATAAATTTGCCTTTATGGATGGATAGCAGAAAAACTTTATTTGTTTTTTCATCACTTGATTTTATATTTATATTTTTATTCTTAAGAAATATAAGCTCACATAATAACGAAATATTAAATTTAAACAGATGTATCTCTTTCAGTTTAATTTGGGGATTACTTAGTTACATAAGTGGAAGGTATAGTTTTTTTATTAGGTCTAATTCAAAAACAAAAAAACTATACAAACTTCTAGTAAGTACTATTTTAGTAACATTAGTCTCTTATACTTTAGACAAAGCTCTTATTGTATTTTTTAATAAATGGGTCCCTTTAGGCAGAGATAACGGAACATTCATTTTAATTTTTAGCTTTATAATCCAATCTTTTAAGTTTTTATATAATAAGTCAGTAAAAAACTGTCAATATCTCTATTTAGTTGGTAGTAATGATAAGAAGGTAATAAACTTTATCAAGAATGCTAATTCAGTAATAAATTCAAAAAATTTAATAATAAGAAAATTTAAAGACTATAAAAATATTTCTACAGAATTTACAACTTTTGTAATTTTAGATAATAAATATGAAAATTTCCTAGAAAAATATTCTCATCTAATCAGCAAGCAAACTGAAATAATAACAGCCTCAAATTGGTGTGAAAAAAATCTACAGAGGATCCCAAGTGAATATCTTAGCGAAAATGATTTTGACTTTAATAATCTGATAAATCAGTCCCAAAATATCAACTGGAGAATTAAAAGATTCGGAGATATTACAATTAGCTTATTTTTATTATTAATTAGTAGTCCTTTAATTCTTTTTTTTGCTCTTCTTATAAAAATTGAAGATAATGGTAAAATTTTTTACTCTCAGGTCAGAACTGGTCTTTATGGGAAAACCTTTAAAATGTATAAACTCAGATCAATGCGTCCTAATTCTGAGATCAATGGACCAGTCTGGGCAATAAAAAAAGATCCTAGGATCACAAAAGTTGGAAATATTTTAAGGAAATCTCGCATTGATGAGCTACCACAATTGTGGTCAGTTGTTTTAGGAGATATGAGCTTAATTGGTCCAAGGCCCGAAAGACCCGAGATAGATAAACTACTTATTAAAGAGATTCCCTTTTACAACTATAGAAATACAATTAAACCAGGTATTAGTGGGTGGGCACAAGTTAACTATAGGTACGGAGCATCTGTTGAGGATTCAGATTTGAAATTTAGCTATGAAATATTCTATTTAAAAAACTATTCATTATTATTTGATATTTTAATATTTATGAAAACTCTTAAGTTAGTGGTAAATATGGAAGGATCTAGCCCAAAATAAAATGATAATTGACAGTTTTTTATTTTTCCAAGAATTAAAATTATTAAAAATAAGACTTGATTATTTATATGATGTTGTAGATAAATTTATTATCGTTGAAGCTATAGAATCTTTCGCTGGGAAAGAAAAAGGATTCATATTTGAGGAAAATAAAAAGTTATTTAAGAAATATATGGATAAAATTATTTATCATAAGATTGAAGATAGACATAAAAACTATTACTCATTAATAAATTATCTTAATCAAAAAAAAGAACCTGTTTATAAGCAAATAAAAAGTATTCTTAAGAGTCATAATCATTATGATAAAAGTGAACTTCATTTTTTATTGGATTCATATCATAGAGAATGTATTCATATACCATTAAGTAAATACTCTGAGGATAATGATTTGATTATTCTTTCCGATATTGATGAAATTCCAGATTTAGAATTGGTTTCAAATATTGAGAATCGTGATTATCCAATAATCTGTAAACATAAAGAATTCAAGTATTATATGAATTTATTTTCTAATGAAAATTGGGTAGGATCAATAATTAATACCTATGCAAATATAGAAAATAATTCTCTTAATAATATGAGAATAAATTCAAAGAAATATAAAAATTTATATTTAGGTGGATACCATTTTACTTCTATTGGAGGAGAAGAACAATTAATAAATAAAATTGAGAGTTGGGGACATCAAGAATACAACAAAAAAATAATTAAAAATAATCTTCATGAAAATATTATTAATGGCAGAGATATTTTTTATAGATTTTGGGAACCAAAAAACACCATAGTAAAATTAGATAATAGATTTTTTTATGATAAAAAGATGTCTGAGATAATAAAAAGAAACAGAATATTGACTTTAGAGAATACAAACAAAAAAAATATAATATACCCAATTAAATACTTTATATTTCAATTAATACTATATTGCATAAGAATTAAAGAAGAGCCCCATAAAGCATTTAATAAATTGTTGAATAATTTGAAACTTAAAATAATCAGCAGGCAATGAAAAAATTATCTATATTAATTCCAAGTTATAATTACAGAACAGGTTTAATTAGAATTTTAGATAGTTTTAAATATTGTGATGTAAATGATCTAAAATTGGTTGAAATAATAATTGGTGACGACTCAAAACAAGCTTTAATAAGTAAAAATGAGATTAACTACTACAAATCTTTTATACCCAATTTAAGTTATATCCATAATATCAAAAATTTATATATAGATAATTGGAATAATCTTATATCTTTAGCTAAAGGAGAGTTCTACTGGCTTCTTCATCATGATGAAGAAATTAATCAACCCTTGAGTAACTTACGCAATATAATTCTTGAGCTCAATACGAAAAATAGTGTTTTCATCATACCAATATGTAAATATAAAACATACAAATTTTTTAAATATAATTTAGATATTTTCCAATTACATACAGCTCAAACAAGGTTGATTAAAAATTTTATTTTTGATAGTAGGCTATTCCTATATATTAATATCATAGGTTCACCATCATCTCTTATTCTCAAAAAAGAAATAAATATCTTATATGATAAAAATCTAAGTTGGTTAGTTGATGTAGATTTTTATTACAGGCTATTCAAAAAGATAAATTTGAAAAATGTAAGAATATTAAATAAAAAACAAGCCTTAATATTAAGTAATCAAAACTATAGTAATTCAATCACAAGAATTAGAAAGATAGATATTATTAGTTTTAAAAAATTAAAAAAAAAAGAACTCAATTTAATTGAGAAATTAAATGATATAAAAATAAAATCTAAGCTAAAGTTAATATTTTATTGGATTCTATATAAGTTATTTATATTTTTAAGTTACAAATTTTATTTCAAAAAGAATACTTAATTTATGAATAATACAAAAAAAGTTGAAAAATCAAAAAAGTATTTACCAATATCTTGTCTATGCTCAATTTATATTAATACCACATATGAAGAAATTTTATTAGCTTTAAAAAGTATATTAGTTCAAGATTGCTTGCCAAAACAAATCATAATAGTAGTTGATGGTCCAATAAAGAAAAAAATACAAATTTTTATTAATCATTTAATATCAGAATATAAAATTTTCAAAATAGTTTATAGTTCCCAAAATGAAGGTCTAGGGTTAGCTTTAAAAAAAGGTTTAAAATTTTGTGATTATGATATAGTTGCAAGGTTTGATTCGGATGACATCAATTTAAAAGACAGATTAGCAAAACAATATAGCTATCTTACCAAAAATGAAAATATAGATATCTTAGGTACATATGTCAAAGAATTTAATAAAAAGGATAATAAAATTTTTTCGAGATTAAAAATTGTGCCTCAAAATGATGTTCAGATTAAATCAATAATTAATTTAAGAAATCCAATGAATCATCCAACTATCATGTTTAGAAAAGATGCGATAATTAGATCAGGATCTTACATCTCTATGAATTTCTTTGAAGATTATTATTTGTGGTTAAGATGTAAATCAAGAAATTTTATTTTTGCCAACGCAGACTATCCATCAGTGGCAATGAAGAGAGAGAGTAACATTAATAGAAGACATGGATTAAAATATGGATTCTACGAATTGAAATTTATTTGTTTATGTCTTATGAAAAGATTAGTACCATTTCATTATTTTTTATTTATGATTTTAAGAGTTTTATTAAGAATATCTCCAAAGTTTTTTTCAATAATATTTTATAAATACGATAAACAGAGGACTGGTTTAATCCTAGATCAAAATTTGAATGAATATATTAAAAAGTTAAATGCATTCAAATTCAGATATGAGAAAGATTATTTTTTTGAGTAGCCTAACCAACATAAACAAGAAAATATATATTAATATTTTTTCTTTATTTTCTATATCTCTTTTAAGATTTTTAATTAATATAGTAACTTTGCCTCATTTAATAAAAAATTACGGTGCTAACTCATGGGGTAAGATAGTAATTTTCCAAATAATAATAAATTATTTAATTTGGATTGTAGATTGGTCTTTTAACCAGCATAGCTCAAAACTTATTTCTATTAATAATCAAAATATTGAAAAACAAAATAGTATTTTTAATATCACAATAACAGCGCAGGTGATTTTACTTATAGTTGCATTAATTTCTATAAATATATATGGTTTATTATTCGCAACTGAAAAAAATATTTACTTTTATACTAATTTAATAGTTATGGGAAATTTATTACATCCTTATTGGTATCTTAATGGGTTAGAGAAACAATATGAGGGGGCAATAATTCAACTAATTAATAAAATTATATTTGCTATTTTTATATTGACATTAATTTCGGAAAATTCTTCGGTAGCTGATTATTTTTTATATTTAGGTATAGCTTCTTTAATTTCAGGTTCAATTTTCACTTTAAGAATAATAATTAATTACAAATTAAAAATCTCATTGAACAAATTTAGTGATGGCATTCTTTTCTTAAAAGATAGCTTCAATTTGTACATAGCAGAAATATGGTCAACGCTTTCAAATTCATTAGTTTCATTTATTATTTCCATAACAATAGGAAATTACGAGTTAGGGATATTTAATATTGCAGATAGAATCAAATCAATTTCGATTCAAACTGTGCACCCTTTTACTCATTCATTATTCCCTAGGATGTCCAAGAAATATAGTCAGAATAAAGAAGAAGGGAATAAAGCTTTTAAAAAGATATTGATATTTACTTTTTTTTTAACAATGATTCTCTTTTTAAGTTTAAATATATTTATAACTCCAATAGCTTCTTACTTTGCAAGAGATTATTCTGAAAATGTAATATCAATTCTAAGAATTCTTTTAATAGTTTTTATATTAAATGTTTTTACAGATCAATTTATATTAAATTATTTTATACCAAATAATTTATACAAATTTATAAATAGATTAAAAATATTTAAATTTATAATAATCATCTCGACAGCTATCCCTCTTATTAAAGTCTTCAGCTTAAACGGTGCTACTTTAGCCTTAATGCTATCAGAATTAATTGGAATAATAATGATAATAAATAAATATAATCTCTCAAAAAAATTACAATAAATTATATGATTTACATTAAATTTGAGAAAGGACAAGGCCTAGGCAATCAATTATGGAATTATATTACTTTAAGATCTATCGCTAAATATAAATCATATGATTATGCCGTATTAGATTACAAATACTTCAAAGGCGTTAAATTTATAGATATAGATATATCTAATAAAAATTTAGATAAATTTAAATTTATTGAACAAAAAATTAATAATTTTAATGAAACAATTTATTATGACAAAGAACTTGATAATTTCTCATGCGATTATGATAATTCAATTCTTG
>CACHDC010000021.1 GCA_902578445.1 uncultured Synechococcaceae cyanobacterium | reverse complement strand
AGTTTTCGTATCAATTATTCTTTTTGACAACTTTTGAGAAAAAGCTTTTCTACCAGTTTTTTGACGATTTCCCCAGCTCCAATGGACTGATGGTTTAGCAAATTCTTTATAAGTTGCCACTTGAGCGACCCTTTCTCCTGCCATTCTTTGTGAAACATATCCTTTTGTTATGAATTTTTGAAATATCGGGAAAAGGAATCTAAATAGCCAAGGAGTATCTCTAAAGAGTTTTGTATCAGCAACACATCCCGGATATAGAGAATTAACAATAATTTTCTCAGTAGGATATCTTTTCGATAATTCTTGAACAGTCACCATATTGCAAAGTTTACTATCCTTATAAGCCTTACCAGGTTTGAATTTCTTTCCATTCGCCATACTTATTGGAGATAAAAAACCATTTTTGAATCCAGACAAATCTCCCAAATCAGCTGGGGCAGGGATGGGGATTCTTCCTCCAAGTTCAGAATAATTAGCCGTAACAGTCCCTAATACTGTGATTCTTGGCTTGAATAAAGTAGATTTTCCATTTAAAACAATTTCTCTTTCTGAAGATAAAATGTTTTCCATAAGAAGGTTTATCATAAGAAAATGGCCAAAATGATTAACTGCCATAGAGTTTTCAAAGCCCTGAGGAGACCTTTCAGGTCTCTTTAGTCTGGGTTTATAAACTGCTGCATTACAAATAAGAGAATTTATTGGTTTTTTGAATCTTTCTAATATTTCATCGCAACCTCTTCTCACATCATCCAAGTTAGAAAGATCTATTTCTATAAAGTGAATATTTTTAACCTCTTCTTTTGTCAAGAATTCCTCAGCTATTTTTAAAGCTCTTTTATTTGATCGATTAACAGCTATAACCTCCCATCCAAATCTTAAAAGAGGTTTTAGAGTATTTAAGCCAACTCCTGAAGTTGTTCCTGTGATTAGGACTAAACCCTTGATGTTCATACTCACTTGCAAAACAGTTAATAGAAAAATGAAAATTAGAATGACTCTAGATCATCCTTATCAACGCCATATTACTCTGATAATGTCCCTAGAAATTATTTGATCCTGATCCTTCATAAATCTTTGCTCGCCTTCAGAAGAAAATAAATCATCAAACTTATTTGTTAAAACATTGAATCTATATTTTTCATATGAAAATGAATCTTGAATTTCCCTTAATCTTGTCAACCTTACTTTGGAGCTATAACCAAGTTTAATCAGGCTTATTATTGCTAAAAGGGAAAAGCACATTTTTATAATTAAAAAAATTAAAGATACAAAATTGTCCTGTTTCTGTTGTCTTTTTATGAATAAAGACACTAGATATTTTTTGTAAAAATTACTATTTTTATAAAAAGATTTTGACAAATTTAATACTCGATATTCTTACTGAATAAATTTATTCAGCCTAATATATTATTACCTTATAAATGAGGATTTTCTAATAGATTTTAGTTTCTACCTAAACTAATTCCTAGTCTTAGTGCTAAAACTCCTGCATGCGCAACTACTATGAGGCTTAATGCAATAAGATTTATTGTTTGTGTTGGCTCCATGTTAAAAAAATATTTTCTATATTCTCCACCGAAAAGAGGTAATTTGAAACACTATTACAAAATCATGTAACGTAATTAACAAATTGAAAGAAAAAAATTTTGGAAAATTATCATAAATAAATATACAAAGTTTATTTTGGGAATAGAAAATCAGGCTTTAATTTTTTCGACAAATAATTTGCCTGGATTTGATCAAATGGCTTTAGATTTAAATTCTTTAGATCAGACAATTTCGAATCCTGAAATAATTCTCACATTGAGGTTCTACTATTGGACTGGGGATTGGCTTTCAATTGGTTATCACCAAAAGGAGATTCCTCCTCATTGGGAAAATCTGTTATCAAATGGGGAAATTAATATAGTTAGACGTCCCTCTGGAGGGGGAGCCGTTCTGCATTCAGGAGGCATAACATATGCATTAACATTTAAAAAAACTTACTATAAAGTCTTAAGTTATGAAATGGTTAATAATTGGTTAATTAAAAGTTTTAGGAAATTAGGTCTAAATTTAGAATATGGTAATTTACTAAAATCAAGCATTAAAACAAATTGTTTTGGGACTTCATTAATTTCTGATTTAGTTGATCAGGATGGTTTTAAGAGAGTAGGAAGTGCCCAATTTCGTAAAAAAGGAGCATTCCTCCAACATGGAGAGATTCAAACAAATCCTTCAAGAGATTTGTGGTTCAAATTATTCAAAGAAGAAGCTCCACCAAAAGTTAATTTAAAACTAACAAATGATGAAATAGTTCAACATTTGAGAAATTCGTTCCTGGAAAATAAATCAAATATAAATTTCAAGAATATTGAGATAGATAATAAAAATATTAGAAAGTTTTCATAACACAAGTTATTAAAGATCTCCTTTCTGCTTCATCGAATTAATTATTCTTGGCAACTCAATTCCTAAGGGATAATGATTTTTAAAGTTTAATTTGTTAACAATCTCTGAAGGCAAATTAAAACCTAGTTTATTCAATACAAAGTTTCCAATTTTTGACCTATCAATTATCCCCAAAGGGATATCTGCAGCATTGAGAACCAACAAAAAACCTTCACTTGTTTTTTCAAGTCTTTCTATAGCTTTCCATAATTTATCGTTGTAATATATGCTTGAAAAGCTATCGATTGGCTTCTTAAAATCTCCAACAAAGTTCCGTTCCCATTTTTTTAAGGAAACAGTTTTTAAAATATTCTCATCAACAAACCCGGTCCATCTACCATTATTCGTAACAAAAAAATATTTATCCGATGCATCCTTTTTATTTTTTATTAGTGTATTAAATTCTGAGAAATTTGAATCGTATTCAATTTTCCTCAAAGGCTTTAATTTGATCTCAGAAACTTTAGTAAATTTTAGTATGTTTTCAATTTTAAAAAATTGACTTTCAGATTTTGAAGAATTAACTCCAAATAAGCCCAAAAAAGAAAGAATAAAGCCAAAGTAAAAGTTAAATCTAAATAAACAAACTATCCCAAAAAAAAGAACAATAAAAGATAAGAATAAATTTACTTTATTGAGAAAATTTCTTCCTTTGTTTTTACTTCCTGTAAAATGCCAAATAATACTTTTTAATAAATCTCCTCCATCTAATGAACCAATTGGAATCAAATTTAAGAAACCTAAGAACAAATTAAATATACCTACTCTAAAAAGTACATTACTAGCTATTTGTTCTTGAGATGGACTGTAATTACTAATCATAAGAAGGATAAGTGCTGTAGCAAAACATAAAAGAGGTCTAACAACTGCAATTTTTATATTGCCTAAAGCAGTTTGACAGTACTTATCTATTTGTAAAATTGCCCCTAAAAAATAAAAAGTAATTTTTTTTATTTTTACACCCTGATTAAGAGAAACAAATGTATGAAAGATCTCATGAAAAATAATTGAAGATAAAAAGAAAAAAGAAGTTAAAAATCCTATAATCCAAGCTTCTTTAGTATTGTAAATATTACCTGAGGTTAAATTAACCTGATTACTTATGCTCCATGAGAATAAAAAGAGAATAGCGAACCAATAAGGATGAATTTTAAAGGGAATTCCCCATATTTTAAAAACTTGCCAACTTCTCAAAAATAATCTCCGCTATATTGAGCAATAATATCAATTTTACATACAGGATAATTATATGCCCAAGACTAATACTTTAATTAAAATTTGTGGCCTGACTTCAGAAGAACAGGCTCTTCAGGTCTCAAAATTAGGAGCGCATGCTATCGGCATTATTTCAGTTGAAGAGTCACCAAGATATGTATCAGCGGAAATTAAGAAAAAAATTTTTAAAACCTTAGAAAGATTGTGTCCAAACATCGAGAGGGTATCAGTTGTACAAAATTGTCCAATAGACTTAATTATTAAAAATTTCTTAGGAAAACCAAGTGAAACTATCATTCAATTACATGGAGATGAAGATATTGATTACTGTAAAAAAATAAGGGAAAAAATTCCCAATATTGGTCTATGGAAGGCTTTCAGAATAAAAACGGAGAAGGACATAGATAAAATTGAACCTTTTGAGGATTTTGTAGATGCGATACTACTTGATTCTTGGAATAAAGAAACTTATGGAGGTTCAGGGAAAAAAATAAAATCTACTTATTTAAAAAATCTACAATTTAGCAAGCCTTGGTGGTTGGCAGGTGGAATATCAATTGAATGGATTGATGAAATCCTTACAGATATCAAACCTGATGGACTAGATATTTCAAGTAGTATTGAGATTTCTCCAGGTTTAAAAGATATAAAAAAAACAGAAGAACTTTTTAAGTTTTTAAAGGGGGATTAATAATTATTAGTAGCGGACTGCTGTTTTACAAGTTCAAAAAATTCTTGTTTTAAACTTAAATCGTGCCTAAAATCGCCTCTCACCACAGAATTAATCATACTTGTATTTGGTTCTTTGACTCCCCTCCACTTCATACAATAATGTTGGGCCTTTACAATTATTCCTAAACCTTTAGGTTCACATAGTTTTTCGATTTCATCGGCAAGAATCATTACAGCTTCTTCCTGTATATGAGGTCTTGAGAAAACCCAATCAGCAACTCTCGCAAATTTTGAAAGTCCTATGACTTTATTCCCAGGTTTAATACCTATCCAACACTCTCCTAGAATTGGAACTAAGTGATGCGAACATGCAGACCTAACAGAAATTGGGCCGACTGTATAAATCTCATCAAGATTCTTGTCATTTGGGAAACTTGTAACTTTAGGTTGTTGATGATATCTGCCTTTAAATACTTCATTTAAATACATTTTTGAAACTCTTTCAGCAGTTTCTTGAGTATTATGATCATTTTCAACATCTATAATGAGGGACTTTAGTAAGTCCTTAACTCTTGAGGCAACCTCTCTTTCTAAAATCTCTAATTCTCCAGGGTTTATAAAATCTGCAATATTATCGTTGGCGCTAAATCTTGTGCCAGAATTCTTTATCCTGTCTCTTATAATTTCGGAGATTAATTTATTAGTAATCTGGTCGTCAAAGTTTCTAATATTATCGTTAGGTAATGTAGAGGTCATAAAAATCTTGACAGAAAATTGTAAAGCAACTTAATTAACTGTATCTTCTTAAAGCTTAATTGCTCATATACTATATCACATTCTCTTGTTTAATCGGGTTCTAGTAGCCCTAAAAAAAATCACTTTTTAAGGATTTAGAAAAGAAAAAGAATGTTTAAAAAGCTCCTCCAGAGGGCATTAAAGTTAAGTCTTCAATTATTTGTGATTCAGGTTGTTGAGCCATATAGAGAATAGTATCTGATACTTCGCTTGATGAGAGCATAGAAGTTCTATCAAAATCAGCCTTGATAGATTCTGAGTCCCAAAGAGGAGTATTTACTGAACCTAAAGTGATTGTACAGGCTCTAATTGAATTAGATCTCTCCTCTTCCCTCAAGCACTTAGTAAGCATTGCTAGTGCAGACTTTGAAATACAATATGCTCCCCATTGGGGAAATGCATTATAAGAAGCATGGCTACTTACATTAATGACTAACCCACCATTTTTTCTCATTTTAGGAATTATTGAACTGCAAATTTGGAAAACACTTGTGAGGTTTATTTGCATAGTTTTTCCCCATTGACCTAAATCCATTTCGACTAAGGGGCCATTAAATGCACAACCAGCATTATTTATCAATACTGAAGGGCACCCATACTTCTCAATTGCTTCTTTAACACAATGCTCTATTTCTAGAGGATTAGATAAATCACATTTAACTAGGTTAATTTTTGATTTAGTAGTCAACAGTTCGCTCTTTAGTTTCTCCATTAAATCCATATTCCTGGAGAGTAAAATTAAATCCCAACCAGCATTAGCAAAAGTAATTGCGGTAGATCTACCAATACCTTTCGTAGCACCGGTTATAAAAGCTAGTTTCAATTTATTCAGTTTTTTGGGGGATTTCACTATAAATCTCTTCTATATTATTTGCTTCGATAAATTTACCTAAAACCCTAAATTTTTTGTATCTTGCCTCAATTAATTCTTCTTCAGGCATTTGCAGTAAAGCATTAAGGTGTTTCTCAAGAGCCTCTTTTAGTGTATTGCCAGCATCTAAAGGAGCCCAATTATTCCCACCAGAAGGTTCTGGTAATACCTCATCAATTATCCCCAATTTAAGTAGATCTTTACCTGTAATTTTAAGTGCTGATGCAGCTTCTGGTGCCTTGGAAGCATCTCTCCACAAAATTGATGCACATGCTTCCGGACTTGCAACTGTGTAAACACTGTGTTCAAACATTAGTAACCTATCAGCAACACCTATACCAAGTGCACCTCCTGAACCTCCTTCTCCAATGACAGTAGCCACAATTGGGACTTTTAATCCAAACATCTCTCTAAGATTTCTTGCGATCGCTTCCCCTTGACCCTGTTCTTCAGCTTTTAAACCAGCATAAGCTCCTGGAGTATCAATAAATGTAAGAATTGGCAAAGAGAATCTATTTGCATGCTGCATTAATCTAAGAGCTTTTCTGTAACCTCCTGGTTTTGCCATCCCAAAGTTTCTTACTACATTTTCTTTTGTGTCCCTTCCTTTCTGATGCCCCAACATCAACACTGGCCTATTATTTATCGAACCTATCCCCCCAATCAGTGCCATATCATCGCCACCATTTCTGTCTCCATGTAATTCGATCCAGTCATCACAAAACATTTGAACAAAGTCCAAAGTACTAGGTCTTTGAGGATGCCTAGCTACCTGAATCTTTTGTGCAGGGGTGAGAGATTTGAATATTTCTTCTCTTCTCCTAGCAGCTAAGGTTTCAAGCTGTAGAAGCTGTTGGCTTACATCTACTTCTGAATCTCTAGCTAATTCTTTTATTTGCTCTATTTGTTTTTCAAGTTCGACGAGAGGCTTCTCAAAGTCAAGGAGGTAACGTTTGGCCATAATTTAGACAGTTAATACTTTGGGCTGTTTATCAAGTCCAATCGCAGAAAAACCATGCTTTAAAGAAGCTGCTCCAATAAATTCCATCTTTTCAAGAGAAATGTTATTTCTTCCCCAACTAAAGTTGGTATGACATTTTTCAAATTCTAAAATCATAGCTTCTGCAAAGCAAGCAAACATCTCTCTCTGAGGGTTTTGCATTTCTGCTAGTTCCATCATATTCCAGCCAATATCATTGAAAAACTCTACTATACCTCCTTTTAATACATGAATATTTTCGCCCTGAAATTTCTCATCAAGATTTTTAGGGTATCCACCATCAATCATTAAACATGGTTTTTTTAAGTTATCAGTGTCAATCTCAATAGTTTTAGGCATACTTGCTACCCATACAACAATATCCGCTTGAGGTAATGCATCATCTAAAGTTGTTATGGTGCCACCATCTAATTCTTTTTGTAACAAAGCTAGTGGTTCTTGTTGTCTTGCAACCATAAGAAGTTCAGAAATACCAGTTTTATTTATAAGCCATCTACAAACAGCACTGCCTATGTCCCCTGTAGCACCAATAACAGCAACAGTTGACTTTTTAAGGTCTATCCCAATACGTGGTGCATTTATTTCTAGTTGCCTACAAATAACCCAGGCGGTATGAGTATTGCCAGTGGTAAATCTTTCCCATTCTAATGAAGTATTTCTGATTTGTTTATGCTGAAGAAGATTAAAATTCTCAAAAATAATAGAAGTGAATCCACCTAAAGCTGTAATATTAATCCCTTTTTTTTGAGCTAGTTCCATAGCATTTAATACTTTTCTTCTTGCCGTTTTAAACCTAGAAAGCATTTCTGGAACAAAGCAAGAATCTATATAAGAACCTTCAATAGATATTCCAGTAGCACTCTTAACTTCAACATTTTCGACCAACTGTGGAGGAGCTGTACACCAAACATCCAAGTCACCATCTGCAATATGATCAAAGCCTAGCATCGAAGCTTTTCTTTTCGCATCTTCAAAACTGGTTGAGTGGCCAATTAACCCAAACATTTAAAATTTATAAATGGTTTCTATATGATGTTATGAACAATAGCACAGAGGTATGAATTTAATTAGGAATAATTAATTATTAAAATTCCAAATTAAGTAAAAATAAAATCAAACAATTGCAGCCATGGCCATTCTGGCTATTTCTCTATTATCAAGACCTATTTCCATCAATGTATCTTGATAAGCAATCATAAATTCTTCCATTAATTCCTCCCTGTCCATTGCCAAAACTGATGCGTCATCTGCTACTTCATCTAACATCTTTTTAATTAAAGGAAGGTTTACCTTATTAGCCTCCATTAGTTCCTCTTTACAAGTAGATAAATTTTCTTTAAGCCATTCTTGTCCATAATTTAGATGAAGATATTCATCTTTAACCACACCCTCTGTTATTTTTTTTGCAAAAGGATCGGCAACTCTTATGTAAACGTTATAGGCAGAGATTGCAAATGCTTCGATTAAGATAGCTTGTATTAAAAGACATGTTGTTAAATTTCCTTTTTCAAGAGCAATTTGAAAATTACCATGTAATTCAGAAAAGAATTTTTTAGCAAATTCCATATCAGCTTTTACACCTAAATTTCTTCCACATGCAGTAAAACCTTTTTTATGTTTCATTTCCATTCGCGCCAATTTAGTTAACTCCTCTAACTCATTTGGAATTAAAGTTCCTATTGAGATGTAATTATCATGGGCCTCTTGCTCTCCCTCTATAACAATTGCATTTATTCTGCTGTATGCATCTTTATAAGAATCTGTAGTGAAGTCTGGCAAATTCAAAGAAATCGGATTAATCGATTCTTCAATAGTTTTTTTATTTGATTCTAGAGTTTGCATGTCAGTAATCTTTAGCTCATTATGCATGAATATTACATGATTATAGAGTGTTTATTTAAATATCATGAAAATAGTTTCAATTGTTAAGTCACATTTTTTACTAAAACTTAATTAAGAATTGTTTGGCCAATCTGATTGCATCAGATTCATTATCAATTTGAACCAATGATTAATCAATAATTCCTTTAAATTTTTTCCCAAAGACTCATTTGCCTCTCTGCTATCCCCAATAACACCTGATTTACTTAAGTCTTCAGTAAGCCAAGCAGTAGGCGCATTGCCCTCTAGACTCCAACCTTCTGGGATTTGTCCATTAATTCCTTCATTGGGGCGTTCATCGCCTACTAATTCGGGTTTTAGAGCGAGCATCAAACTCGTTTCAGCTAAAGAAGCATGAAGCCCATTCTCGATTTCAGTCTTTGGTAACAATTCACTTAATCCATTAACACCACTCCACAAGAAACAAGGGAAAACTGCCATTTCAGGCGCTAAACTCCTTAGCTCTCTTGCCGCTGTATTTAGTAGTGAGATTTGACCTCCATGCCCATTAATCAATATCAATCTTTTAAAACCCATTTCAGATAATTGAACTCCGACTTCCTTAATTATTGAGGTTATTAAACTTGAGGAAAGTGAAATTGTTCCAGCAAAGCCCTTATGCTCGGGAGAAAACCCAATATATTGTGTTGGAAGTTTCTTTAATGGAATATCGGGAGAGAATAATTTAAAAACTTCGCTAATAATTTCATCAACAAAAATACTATCTGTAGCAAGAGGTAAATGAGGGCCATGTTGCTCAACAGCACCGAATGGCCAAATCACTGTTGATCTTTTATCTTTTGCAATGCTCTCAATTTCTTGCCAATTTAAATATTCAAATTTATTAGGTATTGAATCAAAGTTCATTAATTTTAATTTTGAGTACTAACATTTAGAGTATGTTAATAATTAATTATCCTTATTTTACCTACGATGGGAGTCAGTAATAAAAATGCCCAAGAAAATATCCAATCAAAGGGCAATAAAAAAGATTTTAAAAAACCTCTTCAGGTACTTCACATAAGCAAGAAAGATACGCAAGAAGTACAGAATGAGCAGCCTAATTCGAAAGTAGAATTTAAAGAAGAAAATATCGCAATCAAACCTCAAATCATCAAAGATGATTCAGGAAAAGGTATTGGGGTCAGTAAAGAAAACACCAAAGATTTTGATATTTCTCAACAAGAATTAAACAGACCCCTTAATTTTTCTGATGAAAACGCAGATTTTCAATTAGAAAGAACTGTTGACGAATTCGATTTTGATGAAAGTGCTTTTTTGGAGGCTTTAAATGAAAATGAGCCAATTGGGGCTACAGGAGAAACAATTTCAGGTAAGGTTATAGCAATCGAAAGTGATGGACTATATGTTGACATTGGTGGGAAAGCACCTGGTTATATGCCCAAAAAAGAAAGTGGTTTGGGCGTCATAACTAATTTCAAAGAAAAATTTTCTATAGGCCTTGAAATGGAAGTTTTGGTTATCAAAGAACAAAATGCTGATGGGATGGTAACAGTGAGCGCTAGAGCATTAATTCTTAGGCAAAGTTGGGAGAAAGTATCAAGTTCCGCAAAAAATGGAGAACTAATTAATGTTTTAGTTAATGGATTTAACAGGGGTGGGCTTACATGTGATGTAGATGGATTGAGAGGATTCATCCCTAGATCCCAACTTGAAGATGGTCAAGACTATCAATCTTTTGTTGGCAAAACTCTAAAAGTAGCATTTCTTGAGGTGAATCCAGAGTCCAGAAAATTAGTTCTCTCTGAAAAGAAAGCATCATTAGTCTCTAAGCTTACAAGTTTAGAATTAGGTCAATTAATTGAAGGAGAAGTTTTAGCAGTAAAACCATATGGCTTCTTTATAGATTTAGGTGGGGCAAGTGGACTTCTTCATCAATCCTCACTAACAAATGGATCGATTCGTTCTTTAAGAGAAGTTTTTAGAGAAGGAGAAATTATTAAAGCTTTAATATCTGAAATTGACCTCGAAAAAGGGCGCATTGGTCTCAATACAGCACTCCTGGAAAACTCTGCCGGAGAATTGATTATTGATAAGCAAAAAGTTATGCAAGAAGCCACAGAAAGAGCACTAAAAACTAAAGCACTCTTTAATAAAAAAGAACAAAATAAATGAACACTAATAAAACAAAGGAATCAAGTCTTAAATTAAAAGTTTCAGATTGGGAATTAGACTTCTACTCAAGACCAATAATTGAATCAAATGGAAAAAAAAGGTGGGAGTTAATTATTTGCTCTACAAGAAGTTATAATTCAGAAAATATTTTTCTTTGGAATAAAAAATGCCCTGCCAATGAAGTTAATTCAATATGGCTTACAAAGGCACTAAATGAAGCAATAAGTGAAGCAAAAAAACAAGGGTGGGAGAAACCTTCAATAGTTCGATTCTGGAGGTCGTCAATGAAATCGATCATTAAGAAATCACTGGAGGCCATAAGTATCGAGGCTCTTGTTAGTAGAAGAACTTACGACTTATTCGACAGAATCGAATTTCTTGAAAAAGAGATTTATCCAAAGGAAAAAGGTTATGTAAGAGGTGTACTAGCTCCTAATTTTACTTCCAAAATGGAAAACCCTCCTAAACCTCTACCAGAAGCAGTGAGGGGTGATGCTTTAACTATCTCTGAAATATCAATTGGCGAATTAAAATCAGCAGAAAATTGGCCTATGGAATTTGGGAATATTTTCCCAATTCAGCAAGATTTACATGATAATGACTTAGTTCCAGGATTAAGACTTTTCAGCAAAGATAGATCCTTAGCACTTTCTGCATGGTTCAGTTGTTTAGAACCTATTAAATTAGTTATGAATAAGAATCAACTCATCCTTGAAGCTTCAGAGGACGATAAGTGGCTTGTAACAGATCTACCAGAAAAAGACGCAAATATTTTAAGTGAAAAGTTTTTAAAGAATAAAAAAAATTCTTTTGGTTATCAATTTATTTCCATACAATCAACGCCATATATCGAAAAATTTGCAGGTTTCTGGATCTTGAGAGATATTGAATTAATTTCATAAATTAAGTTTAGGAGCAGGAACTATTTCCTACAAAGAAATATATTTTTCAAAAGCTGAAATTTTTATTCAAAACAAAAAATTTGAGTATTATTCATCACCTATCCTTAGTAAATATAATTTCAAACATGCATACTTTGCGAAGTCTAGCTCTGAGAAATTTCTTCAAATATTAGGGAATCACTTTAGTGAAAATTACATGAATTGTGTTTCTAATCAAATTCACAGTAATGTGATAGTTTTTGGATCACATTCGAAAGAAGGGAGTAAGGCTAATGCAGATGGTCTTATTGGTGATCAATTCAATCAAAACTTATGGGTTTACACAGCTGATTGCATGCCAATATTTTTTGCAGATAAAAGGAAAAGAACTGTGGCAGCTTTGCATTGTGGCAGAAAAGGTTTAGAAAAAAAAATAATAAAAAATATGATTAAAATTTTCGATAATTTAGGTACTTCGAGAAATGACTTACTTGTTGCAATAGGACCAGCCATTTCGAAGGAACATTATCTAGTTGATAAAATGACACTCAAAGAATTTTATAAAAAAGCCGAAAACAAATACATTAAGGGCAATTTGACTAAAGTTGAAAAAGATCTTTGTTTTAGTCATTCAAATCACTTCAAAGAGCCAAACTTGAATCAACTTGATCTTAAAAGATCTGCTTATAGACAACTTTTAAATGGCAGCATTCCCAATACAAATATAGACATCTCAAATTTATGCACATACAAATTTAAAAATGAATTTAATTCCTGGAGGAGGAGCAAAACATTCTCGAGACAATGGAATTTTATTTGCTCATAAAAGATAATTAACTTGGACAAATTTCACTAGTTAAGTCTTTGGCGATTAATAATTCGGTCATCTCTTTTGTACCTTTAATATTAGAAACTTTGGCTAACAAAACATTCTCTTTAAAACCAAAAGGTTTTATTTTCACTTTGCTTCCCCTTGGGAATTCACTCTTAAGTAAATTAGTTGCTTCAAGCTCATCATTTTCATCTACATCTACACAAAATAGTCCAATCGTTAAATTCCTATTTTGATCCCCCAACAAAATAGTATTTGAACTTTTAATTTGAAGAATTTCAGCCGAGTTAACTATTACAGGATTAAGAATAATCAAGCAGATTATAATTAAAATTTTTGATAATTTTTTCAATTCAAAATATCTAAGTTTTTAGATTATTTTAAAGTTAATTTTTTAAAATGACGAATTTTTAAAAAAAATTAGTCTTCACAGTTAACATATCCAACCATTTGAGCATTACTTTTACCAGGAGGCACCATTGGATAACAGTTTTCACCTCTTCTGACAAGGATATTAATCAAGGCAGGTCCATCATGATCAAGCGCATTTTTTAATTCATTCTGTAATTGTTTTCTATCAGAAATTAAGTATCCTTTAACTCCAAAAGACTCAGCAAGTTTTACAAAATCAGGTTCACCACAACTCATATCAGATGAGGAATATCTTTCATCGTAGAAACTTTCCTGCCATTGTCTTACCATCCCTTGCCAGCGATTATTGATAATAATCAATTTCACCTTTAGACCATATTGAGATAAAGTTCCTAATTCTTGAATATTCATTAAGACACTTGCATCTCCTGCAATACAAATTACATCTGAATTAGGTAAGGCTGCTTTTACTCCAATTGCCGCTGGCAATCCAAAACCCATAGTTCCTAAGCCTGCACTACTAATCCATTTTCTCGGAGAATTCCTAAGGTATTGAGCAGCCCACATCTGATGTTGTCCTACATCTGTAGTTACATAAGCTTCTGGTGAAAGTTCCCTCACTTTTAAAAGAACCTCCTGAGGATAAATTTCTCCTTCTTTAGGCGGGTCATATAAAGGGTGTTTATTTTTCCAAAAATCAATTTTTTCTAACCAGTTTTTCGTTTGACAGGTAAATTTCTTTTTTAAAGATTGTTCATTAATTTTGAGAACAGCTTTTGAAACATCAGAAACAATTGCAACATCTACGCGTCTATTTTTATTAACTTCTGCTGGGTCGATATCTATATGAATTACCTTTGCATTAGGTGCAAAAGTATCTAATTTTCCTGTCACCCTATCATCGAATCTAGCTCCAATAGCAATTAAAAGATCGCATTCTGTAACAGCGAAATTTGCGTAAGCAGTTCCATGCATTCCTAACATCCCTACTGATAAATTGTCTTTTTCATCAAAAGCACCCTTCCCCATTAAGGTCGTGGTAACTGGTATTTGATAATTCTTTGCCAAAGTTTTAATTTCATCATGAGCCCCTGAAGATATTGCCCCGCCTCCTACGTAAAGAAGAGGTCTTTCAGAATCTTCTATTAATTTAATTGCTTTATTGATATCACAATCATTAATTTCTCCATTCCTTTTAAATCCTTTAGGAATAATCTCACCAGGTAAAACTCTTTGGTAATTAAAGAACTCCTGACCTACATCTTTAGGTATATCAATTAAAACAGGGCCAGGTCTTCCAGAAGAGGCTATAAAAAAAGCTTCTGAAACTACTTTTGCTATATCTGAAGGATCTCTTATTACCCATGAATGTTTTACTATTGGAAGAGTTATGCCAAAAATATCAGTTTCTTGAAAAGCGTCTGTCCCTATAGCAGGTCTTGGAACTTGACCAGTAACTACAACTAAGGGGACTGAATCCATTTGCGCAGTGGCAATTCCAGTTACCAAATTTGTTGCTCCTGGGCCTGACGTCCCAAAACATACTCCTACTTCACCAGTAGATCTTGCATATCCATCAGCAGCATGTGAACCACCTTGTTCATGCCTAACCATATAATGCTTTAACCAACCTTCTCGTTCTGCCTTATGAACAGCGTCATATATTGGTAGTATAGCTCCCCCAGGGTATCCAAATATAACTTTTACTCCATGAATTTTCAAAGAATCCATTAATGCATCTGCACCAGTTATCCAAACTGGATATTCATGTTTTGAACTACCCTTTGAAAAGGATCTCGAAGTAAGGGTCACTAAAGAAATTCAATATTTAATATAAATATTAAACTTAATTAAATACTTTTGCCTCATTTATAAATGTAATGTCAGAAATATATTCAAAATAATTTTCAATAAATTAAAATTTATCAAATAAATTTTAATTTTTCTTTATAAAATTCCTAATTTATGTAGAGGTCCTGAACCTGAAATAAGTTCAATAAAAAGTACAAGAAAAATAATCATTGCAACCCTTCCGTTCCACACTTCTGAACTATTATTCCAACCCCATTGCCACTTCTCTTGGGGATAAAGTTTAACTTTTTCAGGCAACTGTGAAGCCTCCTCAATATTAACAAGAGGTCCTTCCAAACAGGAAATCACTAGCTCACTCAGGCCTTCAATAAAAGTAGGATGAGTATTTAAAGCCTTAACTCTGCGAAAGTTTTTAACACCAGCCTTTTCAGCAATTTCTTTATATTCAATATCAATTTCTTGCAATGTTTCTATATGCTCTCCAACGAAACTTATAGGGACCACAATCAGATCATTAACTTTTGACCTTCCAAGATCAGCTAACACTTCTTCTGTATAAGGCTTCAACCATTCAACAGGACCAACTCTACTTTGATAAGAGAGTGTATGAGGATTACTATGACCTAAAGATTTTTCTAGCTCATTTATAATTAATAAAGAACAATCTTCAATTTGTTGTTTGTAAGGGTCTCCAGCTTCCTCTACGTAACTCTTAGGAACTCCATGAGCGGTGAAAAATATATGAGCTTTTGAAGGTGATTCACAAAGTGAAATTTGTTCAGAAATTAATTCGACCATAGACTTTAAATAACCTGATTGACTGAACCAACTCCTTACACATCTCATAGGAACCCTCTTAAATTCATCATCAGAATCTCGCAATTTTTTTAATTCCCTAAAGCTCGAGCCACTAGTACTTATCGAAAAATGTGGGTACAAAGGTATCACAACAACTTGATCTATGCCATCTGCTTTCATATCAGCAATTGCTGATTCTGTAAAAGGATGCCAATACCTCATAGCGATATAGGTAGTGGCATTTAACCCCTTGTCCCTTAATTTAGATTGTAATTCTCTTGCTTGTTGTTCAGTTATTCTTCTGATAGGTGAACCTCCACCTATAGAAAGGTAGGCTTGTTGTGAAGTAGTACTCCTAAGCGTGCTAATTAACCAAGCTAGGGGCTTTTGAAAAACAGGGAAAGGGGTCCTGATAATTTCCGGATCAGAAAATAGATTGTATAAGAATGGGCCAACATCAGTAATGCGTTCAGGCCCTCCTAAATTCATTAGTAAGACGCCTATTTTATCCATTTAAAATTTATGGAGATTGAAAATCAACATTAAAAACGTCATTATATGGACAATTATATAAGTAAATGAACGTAATTCAGGAAATTAATAATGTCAATGATAAATTTGCTACTAAAGGCAGCAAACTTAAAATTGAGAAAAGAGGAGAGAAATTAAATATTCGTGGTTCACTACCCTCCAAAGAAGATAACAATAATTTTAAAATTCAAAGAATATCTCTTGGTTTAAAGGCTGACATTTCTGGATTAGAGGAAGCCAAAAAAAAATTACAATTAATCAATCTGCAATTGGAATTGAATCAATTTGATTGGATTAATTGGATAGGCAAATCTTATAAAAAGGAAATAAAAGATGGTTTTGAATTCCCAAAAAGTTTAAATCAATTTGAGGAATTTTTCTTTAAAGAAAATAAAAGTGATTTTCTAACCAGCACTAGAAAAACTACTTGGAGAAGTTCTTACAAACCTTATATGAAAAGGATCCTAAATATTTATAATGACTATGAAAATGAATCTTTAGAAAAAATATTTCAAAAAACACTTGAAAGTTATAAGGAAGGTACCAGAAGTAGGAAACAATGCGCTACTTCTTTAGGTGTTTTGGCTAAGTTTTTGGACATTAAACTACCTGAAGATTGGAAATTAAATTCTAGAGGTTATGGTCTGAACAAAGCAGGATTTAGGGATCTACCTAAAGACGAATTAATAGAGAAACTGTGGGAGACGATTCCAAACAAGTCTTGGAAATTTGTTTTTGGTCTAATGGCTACATATGGGTTAAGAAATCATGAAGTATTTTTTTGTGATTTAAGTTCTCTTACTAATTTTGGGGATAAAATTATTAGAGTTTTACCTACGACTAAAACTGGGGAACATCAAGTTTGGCCATTTCATCCTGAATGGGTGGAAAAGTTCGAATTATCAAAACTTGGAAAGAATCCAGAACTTCTACCAAATATTAATAAAGACCTTAAAATTACAACCTTACAGAATATTGGAAAAAAAATTACAGATCAATTTAAGCGTTACTCTTTACAAATAAGACCTTATGATCTAAGGCATGCTTGGGCAGTTAGAACAATTTTTTATGATTTACCAGATACTGTGGCTGCCAGAATGATGGGACATTCTGTTAGTTTACATACTCAAACTTATCACCACTGGATTACTAAAAGAGATCAGCAAAAGGCAGTAAATAATGCACTTTTAAAAGTTAAAAGAATTAAAAATATCTAAGGATTTATAATAATTAAATAAAAATTAGGGTCATATGCAAGAAAAACCTTCATCTTCCGAGAAAATATTTAACCTCGATAATCAAGCGAATAAGCTTGGAATGGGAGGTAAATTATCACCGGATAGCAATGAGAGCTTATATAAAAAAAGAATGCAGCAAAGAAAAGATATTCAAGCCGAAAGACTACAAATTAGAAAAACAAAAAAAGGATTATTGATTGTTTTTACAGGAAATGGCAAGGGCAAAACAACTGCATCTTTAGGTATGGCTTTAAGGACGATAGGGCATGGCTATAAAGTAGCAATAATTCAATTTATCAAAGGAGGATGGACCACTGGAGAAGAAAAAGCACTTAAAAACTTGTCTTCAAACATATCTTGGCATTCATTAGGAGAGGGATTTACTTGGGAGACACAAGACAGAATTAGAGATGAAAAATTAGTTCAAGAAGCCTGGCAACTAGCCAAAAAATACATACAAGAAGAATCTTATAAACTTATCATTCTTGATGAAATTAATATTGCGACAAAACTTGGTTATCTTGCACCCGAAGAAATAATCACTTTTTTAAAAAGCCTAAATAATAGAAAAAATCATATTGTTTTAACTGGAAGGGGAGCATCTGATTCAATTATCAATTACGCTGATCTAGTTACAGAAATGAAACTTATAAAACATCCATTTAAAGAACAAGGAATAAAAGCACAAAAGTGTGTTGAATTTTAGTTGAAGTAAATTATTATTTAATTTTTCTTTAGGCAGGTTTAGAAATGTTTAAAGACGCAAGCAATATCTGAACAAAAAATAAATTTGGTGCATTTACTTGCTAAGGTCTTAAAAGTACAATTATTGAATGACTTACAAAAGAGTTCTCTTAAAACTTAGTGGTGAAGCACTAATGGGTGAAAAACCTTATGGTATTGATCCTGCTATAGTTCAGTCAATTGCAGAGGATGTTTCAAAAGTAGTCGAAAATAATGTTGAACTTGCAATAGTTGTTGGTGGTGGAAACATTTTTAGGGGGCTTAAAGGATCTGCAGATGGAATGGATCGAGCTACGGCTGATTATGTGGGGATGCTAGCAACAGTAATGAACGCGATTTCACTTCAAGATGGTCTTGAGAGAGTAGGAGTTGCAACCAGAGTGCAAACAGCAATCGAAATGCAGGAAATTGCCGAACCCTACATCAGAAGAAGAGCCATGAGGCACCTAGAAAAAGGTAGAGTTGTAGTCTTTGGAGGTGGATGCGGAAATCCATTTTTTACAACTGATACTACGGCAGCTTTGAGGGCAGCAGAGATAAACGCTGAAGTTGTTATGAAGGCTACTAAAGTTGATGGAGTATACGATCGAGATCCTAATCAATTTAAAGATGCAAAAAAATATTCCTCTCTAAGTTATCAACAAGTTCTTAGTGATGAAATTGCAGTAATGGACAGTACTGCGATTGCACTTTGCAAAGATAATAATATCCCAATTATGGTTTTTGATATATTCAAAAAAGGGAACATTTCAAAAGCTGTTGCTGGTGAGCCAATAGGCTCTTTAATTAGTTAAAGATCATTAAATTTTTTTAATTATGAAAGAAAAAGAAATTCAAGAAAATATGAATAAAAGTATTGAAGCCACACAAAGAAACTTTAATACAATTCGGACAGGGCGAGCTAATGCTTCCTTGTTAGACAGAGTAAGTGTTGAGTACTACGGAGCAGAAACACCAATTAAATCCCTTGCCACTATAAGTACTGTTGATTCGCAAACAATTTCAATACAACCTTTCGATATTTCATGTTTACAAGCGATAGAGAAATCTATTTCTATGAGTGATTTAGGTATTACTCCAAATAATGATGGAAAAGTAATAAGAATAAATGTTCCTCCTTTAACAGAAGAAAGAAGAAAAGAATTTTGTAAATTAGCCTCTAAATATGCAGAGGAAGGAAAAGTAGCTTTGAGAAATATTAGAAGAGATGCTGTTGATAAAGAAAAAAAAGACGAAAAAGATGGCCTTATTTCTATTGACGAATCTAGAGATAATCAATCTGAAATTCAGAAAATCACTGATAAATATATTGCCTTAATAGAAACTAAATTGACTGAAAAAGAAAAAGAAATTCTAAAAGTTTGATTGAATTTGACGTTGTAATAATTGGTGGAGGTTTATCAGGATCTTCTACAGCTCTTAACCTATCAAAGAAAGGATATTCAGTTTTAATTATCGAAAAAGAAAAATTCAACGATTACAAACCATGTGCAGGCGGGATGGCATCTTCAATGCAAAGATTTCTTCCTTTAGATATAAAAGATTCCATAGCTTCAAAAATTAAGAATGTTGAATTCAGATGGAAGGCTGAAGATAATGTAACTGCTGATCTGACTGGTGAATCCCCATTTTGGATTATTAAAAGAGAGAAACTTGATCAACTATTACTTGATGAGTCCTTGAGAAATGGAGCTCAGATAATGAGACCATTATTGATAGAACAAATCATAAAAAAAAATGATAAATGGGAAATTACTTGCAATAACAAAATAAAATATATTACAGAATTTCTTGTTATTGCAGATGGGTCACAATCGAAATGGGCGAGTTATTTCAATTTAGGGCCAAGAAAACCGAAGTTTGCGAACACAATCTCATTAAGATTGAAAGGGTTAGGTGAAATATCTAGAGATGCAGTTAGATTTGAGTTTGGATTTATAAAATATGGTTTTGCATGGGCATTCCCCCTAAAAGAAAGCTTAAATATTGGTTTAGGTACTTTTATAAATAATGGTCTTCTAGAAAATGCGGCTATAAATAAACAAGTAATCAGAAGCTTCGGTTTTGATGATTTTCCTTATAAAACAATTAGTAAGAAACTGAGAATATGGAACGGCTTCCACTCAATTAATGGTAATAAGGTTTTAGCGGTTGGAGATGCAGCATCTCTATGTGATCCATTTTTAGCTGAAGGAATTAGACCATCTTTAATTAGCAGTTTTTATGCAGCAGAATACATAGATCAGTGCCTATCAGGAAAAGTAGATGATTTAAATCTTTATACGAAAACAATTAACAACATTTGGGGGAAATCCATGGCTTGGGGAAGAAGAATAGCCCAAGTATTTTATAGATTTCCAAGAACTGGATACCAATTAGGTGTAAAACGAAAAACAGCACCTAAACGTATTGCTCAAATATTATCAGGAGAAATGAGTTATGAAGATATTGCAAAAAGAGTTATCAGAAGACTTTTAACAAAAAGTGGGACTTAAATATTTTTCAATTCAAACTTAAATTTAGTTAGCAGAAATCAATTTATGATTTTTAATCTCTGAATATCTCTTTAGTAGAAGCTCTTCCAATTCTTCAATAGCCTTACTGAATCCAGTGATGCCTTCACTAAGCTTTTCACTTGCCATTTGATCTTCTAACATACTTAATCTGAAATCTTTTTCTTCAAATTCGTAGTCAATAGAATTATTTATTTGGGTACTTACATCTAATTTTCTAACTAATTGTCCTTTTTCTTTTTTCAGTTCCTCAAGAAATTTTGGTGCGATTGTTAAAAGATCGCAACCTGCTAATTCTTTTATTTCATCAAGATTTCTAAAACTAGCTCCCATTACTTCTGTCTTGAATCCTTTTTCTTTGAAGTACTTGTATATTTGTGTAACCGAAATAACACCAGGGTCTTCAGCACCAACAAAACTAGTTTTACCAGTTTTTGATTTATGCCAATCCAATATACGGCCAACGAACGGAGAAATTAGAGTTATCTTTGCATTGGCACAAGTTACCGCTTGGCAGAAGTTAAAAAGTAAAGTCAAGTTGCACTTAATACCCTCTTTTTCCAAAATTTCAGCTGCCTTAATTCCTTCCCAAGTTGCAGCAATCTTAATCAAAATTCTTTCCTTTTCAATTCCAAAATTTTTGTAAAGATTGATCAATTTTCTCGCTTTTTCTACCGTAGCTTCGGTGTCAAAGCTCAATCTTGCATCAACTTCTGTAGATACCCGCCCTGAAATAATTTTCAATATTTCTTTTCCAAAAAATACTGAAACTTGATCAACAGTT
>CACHDC010000020.1 GCA_902578445.1 uncultured Synechococcaceae cyanobacterium | reverse complement strand
CTAACCTCTTGGGAGCTAGTACGAGAAAAAATAAATGGATTCCTATATATAAGCAATACCCAATTGTTCCGAAAATGGAAAGGGATATAAATTTTGTTTTCAGTAAGAAATTTTTAATTAGCGAAATAACATCACAGATAAGAAAAACAGGAAAAAATCTTTTAGAGGATGTAAATTTACTTGATGTTTTTGAAGATACTAAATTTGGAGATGATCATATAAGTTATACATTTAGATTATCTTATAGAGATAAAGATAAAACATTACTGGACTCGGACATTGCTTCAATACATTCAAATATTATTTCTAATGTTGAAAAATGTTTTAATACTAAATTGAGGAATTAAATGTATTACTAATCTTATATGAGACTATAAACTAGTCTATATATAAAACTCATATAAGAAAACTAATAAACCTATAAAAATAATTAATGTAGTATGATAAGTGTCATGATCAATCTGATATCTCTACTTCTATCTTCAGTACTTTGGGTGCAAGTTCCTCAGTGGTCAGATGATTGGTCAAAATGTGCTGTTGACATACCAGATGCCTCATGTCATTGGTACATAACTGCACCAGATAATACTTTTGGGGAAGGATTTGATTGGGCTAACGCCCCTTGGTTTGATGCTAACGGATTAAGCGATGTCCCCAGTATTGATAAACAAACTGCCATTGAAAAGCTTCAATCTAAGTAGTACTGTCTTTTAGGCAGTACATGAGAATGAAAAAGTCTTTCATAGCAGTACTTTCTAGCCATTATTAATTTCTTGGACGTTGAAAGGACATATTTTATTGATTTATTATTCAATTCTTAATTTTTACCAGGCATTAAACAGTTTGCGAATGATTTATTAAATTAGTAAATTATTTTATCTTACTTATCTAATATGAGACTAGCTAATAGACTAATAATAAGTCTAATATAAGAAGTATTATACAAGGATATTTTTAAAATAAATTTTACTTTAATTATCATTTTTATTTATACATAATAATTGTTGCAATAAATAAATAAATTGATAAAAATCAGCAATTATACATTTCACAGCTATCTTATATGAGACTATTAAATAGAATCATAATAAGTCTTATATGAGAATAGTTATACTAATTTCTGTATAGATTTTTTAGCAATTGATACGCTTCATTTAATTTTCTCATTTGATCTGTTGATCCTCCAGCATCTGGATGCGTCTGTAAGGCGATTGATTTATAGGCCTCCCTAATTTTACGGAAAGTATGAGCTGCTCCTGCAGATGTTGATAAATTCAATAATTTAAGTGCTCCATGTATTGTCATTGTTGAGTCCAATGTTTCAAATGAATTTGATCTGTTATTTCTCTTAAATCTACTTACAAACCTTCTCATAAGTGTTGGTATTCTATTAACCAGATCTGATGTAGCAAAAGGGTCTTCTAAAACGCCAATCATTAATAAAACAATATCAAGGGATGGATTTTTCTTTATCCAAAATGGGCATAATTCAGACATTAATTTATTGGCGGCACTCCATGTAAAGGGGAGATCTTCAGTTCCATCAAGATTTGGCCATATATCCTTTCCAAACCAATCCAATGAAGCTTCTACTACATGATCATTAGGCTCTGATCCATATAAGTTTTTCCAATGACTAATTAACTCAATTCGGCATTTTATTAATTCAGTTTCTTTAATTGAATTAATTTGAATATCATTAATATTCTCCTTTAATTGTTCACTATTAATACTTCTTCTTAGATTCTTTACTTTTTTTTCAATAAAGTTTGGAAGACTAATGTTTGAGTTGGGTTTTTCTTTACATTGATTGTTATTTGTAAATCTTTTATTCAGGGGAATACCATTAACTTCTTTTTTTACGTCAGATTTAATTAATACCAATGCAGTATCTACATCAATATTTAAATTTTCATTATTCTTCTTCTCGTTAAAGTCTATCTCTTGCTGTTGGTTCTTAGGTAGTAAATCATCTTCTTGAAGAAGTTCTTTAAGTATTTTTTCTATTACAGGTCCTCTTGCTTTAAGTCCCCACTCTTTTCGTAGTTGATCAAACCTAGAAATTAGTTCCTCAGGTAAATCAATTGAAATTCTCTTTGTATTTGAATTTTCAGGAATATTCAATAATATTTTCTTGAATAGTATGGAGTCTATTTAATTTTATTCAAAAAAATTTGAAAGTCCATACGAAATATTGTTTTTAAATTAAAACCAATTTATTTTCATGTCACAAGTTAATTAAGTATCTTTTTATAATAAAAATAAAATGTTTAATTGTTATTTCAAGTCATCCAAAGAAAAAAAGAGTTTTTATCAACATAAAAAATTAGAAATGCTTAATTATATTAAGGATTCACTTGAACGTAAAATAGCCTCTGTAACAGCATCTATAGATGTTCTAGAAAGCCAAATAAGCAGAGATAAAGAAGTTGAAGTAACTAATTAGAATTCAAACAAAACTTTCAAGAAGTTTTTCAGGACCATATCTCTTTAAATAATTAATATTTGATTTTTCAGTTACTAATAGATATCCTGCAAATCCTAAACCGTTAATACTGAAGCCATGGATATGATCATTTTTTCTCTTTATAATAGCGATCCATTTATTAGTTATTAAAATATTGTAAGGATATATTGGCTTCTTATCACTAATAGGGTCTCCAAGTCCTAATTTCTTGCATAATTCTAAATAAAATTCAAAAAGAGATGATGAATTTTCTAAAAAATTAAATTTGGATACAATAATATTTTTTTTAAGCTTACTATTTAGATCTTGATATGAGTTCATTTCTAAAAACCACTTTTCTCTAGGGCATGATATCTCACCTTTAGATCTACGCAGAAGTTGAAAATGCCTGTGAGGTTGACTTGCACCTGCAATTGGAGAACTATTGAAAAACCATAATCCACTAGTATCTTTATTAACTTTTTGGATCGCTTTCCAATCTTTAATATCTAACCATCCATTTTGAGGTTTCCATTCATTTGTAATAAGTAGAATATGACCTTTTTGTACAGGGTACTTATTTAATATTAGTTGATGATTATCACCAATTTTATCAATTTCTAGTATCTTTTCCCAAGGACAAAATGGATTTTGCTTAGGACCATAAATTTTTTTTTTGTTAAATTTTGAAGTATCGAGTTTCCTAATTATGAAGTCGTCTTTTTTATATAAATATTTAGTAATAATATCAGTTTTGAGAGGATATAATGATTCATCATCAATTGATAATCGAGTTTGCTCTAGTGCTTTTTTCCAATATATTTCTAAACTCATTTAAAAATAAATTAACATAATCATTTTAAAAAAAAAAATAAGCATTTAATTACTTTTTATTAAATTGATATTCTTTCAATTTTTCCAGAGGTACTGATTCTAAGACTACAATATTCGTTGATTCTAATATGACTTTTGGTGCAAGACCGTCCAATAATGCTTGCTTCCACCTATCAAGACAAATACACCAATGATCACCGTTCTTTAGTCCTGGGAATGAATAAATAGGCATGGGAGTTATTAAATCATTACCTTGTGATTTACTATATTTCAGGAAATTATCATCCATTACACAACATATGGAATGATTCCCTCCATCATTTTTGTCATAGTTGCAAAATCCATCTCTGAACCAACCTGTCATAGGTGTGCAACTACAAATCTCAATTTTTTCTCCTAGGACATTCAACTGATCTTGATTATTTATGGTCATAGATTTTTTTAATAATAATAAAACACCAACATTTCTTTAAAAAAGGTTGACGAGTATGGGGGGTAAGGAGGTAATAATTCTAATAAGGTTTTTTTCATTATGGATTGGGACTTTACTGAAAACATAGCATTTAAAGCTCTTTATGAAGCTTTTAAAGATAGTGATGAAACTTCTGCATTAGAATTTTTATCTAGTGATGGTGCTTCATATTATCTTGAGTTAACACAGGATGCGGCTGGTGAGGGACTTGATATGGATGATAATGAAACGATGGAAGAACTACAGGAAGAAATTATTGATTATTTAGAAAATAACTAAAGATTTAGCTTAAGCGCTGAAATATTTAGCTTTTGAGTGTAGTGAAATGATAGCTGTAGTACTTTGTTCTGGATGAAGTTGTTCAGATTCATCCATGGTCAAGTTTATTCTTTTTGCATCCAACAATGATAATTGTATGTTTGAATCAGATACTTTTGGACATGCAGGATAACCAAATGAATATCTTGCTCCTCTATATTTTTGAGCTAGTATTTCTCTATTTTTCTCTGGTTCTTCAGTCCTAAAACCACATTCAATACGAACTAATGCATGTACATACTCAGCGAGAGCCTCTGCTAATTGCACTGTAAGTCCATGGAATAATAAATAATCGCTATATCTATCTTCTTTAAATAATTTTTGAGAGTATTCACTAGCAATATCGCCCATCGTTACTGCCTGCATAGGAAATATATCTATCGGTTTATCATTTTTTAAATCACAATAGAAATCAGCTATGCATAAATTATTCCCAGATTTTTGTCTTGGAAAATTAAATTGGGAAATTTTATTTAATGATTTATCATCAAATAAGAAAATACTATTATCTTTTCTCCCGCATCTGAAATATCCATAAACTGCTTTGGGAGAGATAAGTTTTTTTTCTAAAATTGTATCTAACCATTTATCTAACAATGGTTTAGCATATGAATCCAAATAGTTATTGTATTCATCTACACTTTGGTTTTTCCCTTTTTTTATTTGCCATTGTCCGCTAAAAAGAGCTTTTTTATCTAAATAAAAAATTAACTTATTAAAATCTATATCAATGTCGTTCAAGACTTTCGTTCCCATGAATGGAGCTTGAATTGGTTCTTCTTCATTTATAAATTTAGATCTTATAAAATTTTCTTTTAAATTTAATTTAGAAGTCTCTTTTTCTATAGATTTTGATTCTTTAACAGCTTGAGAATTGGATTTTGATGAGGCTAAATTAATTTTTATACCCTCATTGTTAATGAATCCCTCTGTATTTGACCAATTACCCTTTTTTTTATTATCCATATATTCATTCATGAACTTAAGATCAGTGAACGCATCTTTTCCGTACAATATTTTCCCGTTATATATTTTGCTGCAGTCCTCATTTACAAACTTTGGGGTTAAGGCTGCGCCTCCTAATATTACTGGTACACTAATATCTTCATTATTAAAAGCCTCTAAATTATCTTTCATAAAAGCAGTTGATTTAACAAGTAATCCACTCATAGCGATGCAATCTGCATTGTGCTTCTTTTGTGCATCTATAATTGCTGAAACATCTTGCTTTATTCCAAGATTTATAACGTCATAACCATTATTTGTAAGTATTATGTCAACCAAATTTTTTCCAATATCATGAACATCTCCTTTGACAGTTGCAATTAAGAGTTTTCCATTTGATATGTTCTCATCAACAGTTTCCATATATGGTTCTAAAATTGAAACTGCATATTTCATTGTTTCTGCTGATTGGAGTACAAATGGCAATTGCATTTGACCTGAGCCAAATAAATCTCCTACAACTTTCATCCCATCAAGTAAAAAAGTATTAATTATTTCAAGAGGTTTATATTTTTTTAACGCTTTATTTAATTGATCCTCTAAACCTATTTTTTCTCCATCAATAATATGATTTTTTAGACTTTCTTCCAGAGATAGGTTTTTATTTTCTGAAGATGCTTTTTTGAAATCTTGAATAGATAAATCCTGAAAGGCCTTTGTTAATTCAACTAATGGATCATAAATACAAATATCATCTTCAAATTCTCTTTTGTCATATATCAAATCTAAGCAAAGCTTTTTAGTTTCTTCAGAAATTTTTGATAATGGCAAAATTTTATTTGGTGCGATGATAGCAGAATCCAATCCTGCTTTAATGCATTCATCTAAAAATATTGAATTTAGATTAATTCTTGATAATGGCGAAAGTCCAAAACTAATGTTTGATATCCCCAATATGATATGAATATCCCGGAAATTTTCACGAATTTTTGATATAGCAGTAATTGTTTCTTTAGCGTTTAATCTATCTTCTTCTATCCCAGTAGATATTGGCAGAGCTAATGGATCAAAAAATAGTTCATAATCTGACAAGCCACATTCTCTGGTTCTATTAATCGCTCGTTTTACAATTTTATATTTTTTATCTGCATTCCTTGCCATTCCATCTTCATCAATAGTTCCGACGACCAGACCTGAACCATACCCTAAGGCTAAATTAAGAACTTGATCAAACCTTTCATTGCCGTCTTCGTAATTTGTTGAATTTATAATACATTTACCACCCGCTGACTTTAATCCACTTTCCATTTTGTCAGCATCTGTAGAGTCAATCATTAATGGCAAATTTATATTGGTAACAAGTCTTGATGTTATTTCTTTCATATCTTTCACTCCGTCCCTCCCCACATAATCAACATTCACATCAAGTACGTGTGCATTTTCTTTTTGTTGTTGCTTGGCAATTGAAACTAGTCCATCCCAATCGTCGTTATTTAATAAATCTCTTACCTTTTTAGATCCACTTGCATTTAATCTTTCTCCTACAATCAAGATAGAGTTGTCTTGTTTGTACGGTACAGAATTATATATTGATGATGCAGAAGGAATATAACCACTTAAATTGTTATTACTATTTTTGTTAGGCCTTTCACTATAAATAATTTCATCCATTATTGAAGAAAGATATTTAATATGTTCAGGTGTTGTCCCACAACATCCACCAATTAATTGAACATTAAAGTCATATATAAAATTCATTAACTGCATCTTTAATTCTATTGGCTTTAATCTGTAGTGAGCTACACCACCAATATTTTCAGGAAGTCCTGCATTAGGAATACAGCTTATAGCGAAAGGAGAATTTTCAGACAAATATTTTATATGTTCTTTCATTTGTTCTGGACCAGTTGCACAATTCAGTCCAAGGATATCTATGTTAAATGGCTCTAATATTGTTAATGCAGAAGCGATGTCAGATCCAACAAGCATAGTACCTGTTGTTTCCATTGTTATGGATACCATTATAGGCATATCTATATTTTTACTATCAAGTACTTCTTTAGACGCTAATAAGGCAGATTTAATTTGTAGCACATCTTGACAAGTTTCAATTAAAAGAAGATCAACTCCTCCATCTGTAAGACCATATATTTGTTCTTTATATGATTTCTTTAATTCATCAAAATCTATATGTCCTAATGTGGGTAATTTAGTAGTTGGTCCAATTGAACCAGCAACAAACCTTGGCTTATCAACTGATGCATATTTGCTAGCTGCCTTTTTTGCTATTAATGCAGCATTTTTATTTATCTCATATGCTTTATCCGCAATATCATATTCATCAAGAACTATTGATGAGGCTCCAAAAGTATTAGTTTCTATAACATGACAACCTGCTTCTAAGAATGAATTATGAACCTTTTCAACTACCTTTGGTGAGGATAAAACAAGGTTTTCATTGCAACCCTCTAATTCTTTGCCTCCAAAGTCGTCTGGAGTAAGATTTAAGTTCTGAAAGGATGTTCCTGTACCCCCGTCAAAAATTATTAATGGTTTTTCATCTCTATTTAAATAGGTTCTGAAAGATTCCATTTTTAGGTGAAAATTAATTTATTTTAGAGAAATTCTTGTTACCCAATTATCATAGTCTCGAGAACGACCTTCTGTTATTTCTATAAGCTTACTTTTTAATTTATTCATTATTGGTCTTTCAGCATTTAATTCACTTGATTCAATTTTTTTAACTGGTGTAATTTTTGCTGCTGTACCAGTTAGAAAAACTTCATCAGCTATTAATAATTCTGTCTTATCAACAGGCCTTTCAATTACATTTATTCCATAAGATTTTGCTATTTCAATTACACTAGCCCTAGTTATCCCCTCAAGTATATCTTGATCAACACCAGGAGTGATTAAGTCTCCATTTCTTACAATAAATAAATTCATACCACTAGCTTCGCTTACCTTACCATTTGAATTTAATAGCAAGGCTTCATCAAAACCCGATAAACTAGCTTCTGTTTTAGCTAATGAACTAGTAATATAAGCTCCACTTATTTTTCCTCTCAATGGGAGAGATCTGTCTTCTTGTCTAGTCCAACTACTCATTCTACAAGAAACTCCATCTGGGGATAGATAGTCTCCTAGTTCAATACAATAAATAAAAAAATCTGTTTCAATATTGTGTAACCTTGGAGCTATACCTAAATCGCTTGTATATACAAATGGTCTAATATAGATAGGTTTTTCTGGCTTATTTCTTTTAATAACTTCCTCTAAGGCTTTTAAAATATATTCTTCAGAAATATCAGTTAAGAGTAATTTTGCACTTTGAGATAATCTTTTTATGTGTTTATCAGTTCTAAATAAAAGGAATTCTTCTTTATTTGTAGGGTTAGGTATCGCTCGCATTCCTCCAAATGCAGCAGTACCATAATGTAGTGCATGAGTAGCTATTGATATTTTTGCTTCTTTAAATGGTATACATTTACCTTCGAACCAGGCGTATGGAAGAAATTTATGCATATTTAATTTATTTAATTAAGGTAAACTTGTTTTATTCTACTTAAGTATTCTAAACCCTATTTATATATAAAAATGCACAGGATATTAAATATAGCAGGAAATGAAAAGAATAAGGATGATTTAATAGAGCAACCAGTTGCAGATTTTATTTTTATAACAAGTGTCAAAGCTGATTTAAATCTCTTATCGAACTTATTGTTTGAAAAAGAATTTGCTTCATTAAAAAATAATATTAGAGCTTTAGAAATTTCTAATTTAAATTCCTCAGCTCAAGTAGATAATTATCTATTAAAAACAATTAATTATGCAAAGGTTGTCGTAGTTCGATTATTCGGAGATAAAGGCACATGGAACTATGGAATTGAACAACTTTTAAATTGGCAATCAGTTGATAAAAAAAGGAAGTTAGTAATCCTATCAGGTACCCTTGATCAGGAAGCTTCCTTATGTGAAATAAGTAGTATAGATAAAGATTTAGCATTAAATATTTCTAAATTACTAAGATCTGGAGGACTGGATAATTATAGAAAATTTCTTAATTGTCTAAATTACCTAAAAAAAGATGAAACATTAATTCCTGAAGAGTTTTTGAGGATTTCTTTTTATGCAGATCCTTATTTGTATGATTGGAATATTGAAAAAGGAGAAAAGATAGGAATAATATCCTATAAATCGCTTTTTTTGGCTAATGAAATTGAAGTTAACCAAAAACTTAATTTGCAGTTAAGAAAATGCGGACTATCGCCTAAAACATTTTTTATTTCAACTCTAAAAGATCATATTGTTCAAAAGAAATTAATAGAAATTTTTAAAAAAGAAGATATTAAAATTATAATTACCACAACTTCATTTTCTTCATCTCAAATCAAAAATAATGATTTAATTGAAAATTCTACTAATATTTTTACTTTTCTGAAAATCCCAATTTTACAGCTTCTTTCTTCAAATGTATCGAAACAGAATTGGTTAAATTCATCAATTGGAATGAATTCATCTGATTTATTGATGCAAATAATTATTCCTGAATTTGATGGAAGAATCACTACCTGTCCTTCTGCATTTAAAGAAATAATATCAAAAAAAAATACACTTTACAGTGAAATAACTAGTTATAAAGCTGATCAAGTAGGTATTGAATGGATTTCAAAATTAACAACAAATTATGTGAAACTTCAGAAACTTAATAATTTTGATAAAAGAATTTGTTTAGTAATAAGTAATTATCCAGTAAAGAATGGAAGAATCGGTAATGGCGTTGGTCTAAATACACCATCTTCAATAATAAATATTCTTAATTGGTTAAAAGATGAAGGTTATGACCTTGGATCTTGTAATTATCCTCAAGATTCCTCGGAATTAATGTCAATGCTTATAAAAACTAGAACTAATGATATTGAATCACAAAATAATAAACCTTTGGATTACCTACCACTTAGTGAATATTTAAAATATTGGAATTATTTAGAACTTGATCCCAAAAATATTATTGTTAATCGTTGGGGTAAACCATCTGATGCGATCGATATAGATAATAAAGGCTTCTCAATAAATGGTATTAGATTTGGAAAAATAATATTATTGATTCAACCTCAACGAGGTTATGACGCTTTCACTGATAGAGATATTCATTCACCCGATCTTCCACCTCCCCATAGATATTTAGCACAATATTTTTGGATTGAAAAAGTTTTTAATGCAAATGCTATGTGCCATATTGGTAAACATGGGACTGTTGAATGGTTACCTGGCAAATCTATAGGTCTCAGCAATAAATGTTTTCCAAATATTATTTGTCCAGCAATACCAAACATATATCCCTTTATCGTAAATGATCCTGGAGAAGGATCCCAAGCTAAAAGAAGAACTGCTGCAACAATTATTGATCATTTAACCCCTCCTTTGGATAGGTCAGAATTATATGGAAAATATTCAATATTAGAAAATTATTTAGACGAATATTTTGAAGCAAAATTATTAAATTCTAGTCGTATTGAAATAATAGAAAAATCCATTTTTGAATTAATTAAAAAAGATTTTAGCGAAATTACTTTAAAGAATAAAAATAATACAATAGATGAAATTGATTCCTTTCTTTGCAAAATTAAAGAATCTCAAATTAGGACAGGTTTGCATATTTTTGGCAATAGGCAGAATGACATTAATGAAATAAATTTATTCTTGTGTATTGCTAGAGTACCAAATGCAAAACGAATTGGTGTTATTCAATATATAGCAAAAAATTTAAAACTGGATTTGAATCCTTGGACTAATCAATATGATCAAATGTTAAGTGAAAAGGATAAAAAAATATTATTGACTTTTTCCAACAAAAACATTTTAAACTTTAGAATGGCTATTGATTTTTTGGAACAACAAGCAAAATATTTAATATATTTGTTTTTTTACAAAAAAAATACCAATATAAAAAATCTAGAAAAATATAAAAATCAGAAAATAATAGACTATTTCTTTAATGAAAAAAAACATAATAAGTATTTTTTATTATTAAAAAAAGAGATTCTATATCCAATCATTAATTCTTCATATAATGAGAAATTATCATTTATTAATTCATTAAATGGACAATATGTAAAAAGTGGTCCATCTGGAGCCCCTACGAGAGGTAAAACTGAAGCTTTACCCACTGGTAAAAATTTTTTTTCAATTGATTCTAGAGGACTGCCAACTGAATCAGCATGGAGTGTTGGTATTCAATCCGCTACACAAATACTTGATTTATACAAACAAGATAATGGAGAAGATTTAAAAAATATAGCAATATCTGTATGGGCAACATCCACAATGAGAAATGGTGGTGAAGACATTTGTCAAATACTATATTTATTAGGAGTACAGCCTATTTGGGATGGGCCTTCAAGAAGAGTTGTAGATCTAGAAATCATTCCTTTATCTGTTCTCGAAAGACCAAGGGTTGATGTTACTTTAAGGATTTCGGGAATGTTTAGAGATGCATTTCCACAATTAGTTAAATTAACTTCTAAAGCAATAAATCTTGTTTCTAATCTTAATGAGGATGATAAATTTAACCCTCTTGCTAGGGCATCAAGGGAGGGTGATTCAATTAATCGTATATTTGGTTCAGCGCCAGGTTCATATGGGGCTGGTCTGCAAGAACTAATTTCAAATTCTAATTGGGAAAATATTGATGATTTTGGAGAATCATTTCTTAATTGGAGTAAGTGGATTTACAGTGATAATCTTGAACCTATAGAGGATAAAAAATCATTAGAAAAAGCTCTTAAAAATGTACAGTTAGTTGTTCATAACCAAGATAATAAGGAACATGATATTTTAGATTCTGATGATTATTATCAGTTTCAGGGTGGATTATCTTCAGCAGTAAAAAAATTGAGCGGTAAATTACCTGAAATGTATCATGGTGATTTATCAAAATTTGGATTATCAAAAATTTCAAAATTACAAGATGAAATTAATAAAGTTGTTATATCAAGAATACTTAACCCTAAATGGATAAATGGAATGAAGGATAATGGTTATAAAGGAGCATTTGAATTTTCAGCTACACTAGATTACTTATATGCTTTTGATGCTTCTACTGAAGTAGTCTCAGATTGGTGTTATGAGGAAGTTTATAAATCATGGTTATGTGATCTGGATCTTAGGAATTTCTTTCTTGAGAATAATCCATGGGCTTTAAGAGATATTGCACAAAGATTTCTTGAAATTGTCAATAGAAAAATGTGGAATAATTGTTCATCAGATGTCATTGAAAATTTAAAGAACATAATTATTAATACTGATTCAATAATAGAAAAAAACGAATTTTGAATTATCTACCTAATAGCGAAAGTCCATGACTATCTGTTCCGCATGTTTTTAGCATTGAATATTTATCTGCTAATTTATCTATTTCTGAACATACAAATAAACTAGGATTCCATACTTCATTAAGTTCATAATCGTACCAAACCTCTATTCCATCAATACCTTGTACTTTGGCCTCTGGAATTAATTTATAAAAGGGAATCCTATACCTCGCTGGATGTGCAAGAAATGATAAACCACCAGCTAAATTTATTGCTTTAATAACCGATTTAATATTTAAATCATTACCTATTGGAGATTCTCCAAGGGTGTAGGGATTTAGGTATCTACTTTTAATATCTATTCCCAATCCAATTACATGTACTAAACAACCTAGAATCAAACAATTAATTTCTATTCCGGAAATTAATGTAAAAGAATCTTTAGGATAATTTTTGAGTATATTATTTTTTTTTATATATTCATGAGCTTTAATTGTATGATGATCGGTTATTGATAAAAATTTCAAGTTATTTTTATAAGCTTCTTCTAAAAGTTCATGCGGTTCTAGACTTCCATCACTAAATTTTGTATGACAATGAAAATTAATATTTTTAGGACAACTATTTTTATTAATATTGGAAGTTAATTTTATTAAGTCTTCCCTATTCATTACTTAATGAATTCTCATTTTTCTTTCTAATCTTTGCATATAATTGTATCGAAGCCAACATGAAAATAACAAGTCCAACTACACTCCATGTCGCAACACTGGTTGGAAAATTATTTTTAAAAATAACTAAAAGTACAATTATAAACAATAACAAAGTAGGCAATTCATTTAATAATCTCAGATTTTTTGCTGAGATGGTTGAGGTACCATTTTGTAATGAATACATTATTTTATAACAATAAGAATGATAAATTACTAATCCCAAAACAAAAGAAATTTTAATTTGCAACCACTTCTCACTTAACCAACTTGGCTGCATAATAACCATGCATATAGCCATACTTAAAGCTAATATCATCCCAGGTGTTGTGATTATATTTGCCAGCCTTTTTTCCATCAAGGTGTATTGTTTATTAAAGGCAATTTTTAATTCATTATCCATATTTTTAGATTCTTCATGATATATAAAAAGTCTTACTAAATAAAAAAGTCCCGAGAACCAAACGATTACACCAATAATGTGCAGAGATTTAAACCAGAGATATGTTTCAGCTGTCAAATTACTAGATTAATTTCTATATATATATTTTTAATATAGTTAAATTTAACAATATCAATAAAGCTATTTTTCAAAAATTAATTAATATTTATAACTCGTGAAAATATTCATATATATCATTTACTGAATTTTTTCCAAGTCCTTTAACTTTTGATAAATCCTCTTTAGTAGCTATTCTTATTGCATCTATTGATTTAAAGTGCTCAAGCAATTCTCTTATTCTTGAAGGACCTAATCCACTGATTTGGGACAATTGTGATCTATTCATTCTCTTAGATCTTTTGTCTCTATGAAAAGATAATGCAAATCTATGGGCTTCATCTCTTATCCTTCTTAAAAGAAGTACTCCTTTTTGATTTTCATCAGTATCAAGAGACTTTGTAAAGCCTGGAATAAATATTTCTTCATTTTTTTTTGCCAATGAACAAATAGTTACATCTTCCTCAAGATTTAAGTCTTTTAATGCTTTAATAGCTGCATTTAACTGCCCTTTACCTCCGTCAATCATTATTAAATCAGGCCAATCTGATAGAAGTTCATTGTCTAATTTGCTATTAGTTTTATCATTTAATATTGAAAAATCGCCTCCGCTTTTTTTAAATCTTGACCATTTCCTAAACCTTCTATGTATTACTTCATATATCGAAGCAAAATCATCACTATGTCCTAAAAAAACGTTTGGATCTTTAATTTTATATTTCCTATAGTGCTGTTTAGATGGAATTCCATCAATAAATACGACTTGTGATGCTACTGGGTCTGTGCCTTGAATATGGCTTATATCATAACCTTCAATTCTTTTAGGTTGTTCGCTTAATTCAAGTATTTGGGCAAGATCCTCAATTGATGATTCATTATCTTGTATCCCATTTAATATTCTATCTAATTCTAATTTCGCATTTTTCAAAACCATCTCTACAGTTTCATGTTTTTTATTTCTTTTTGGTATTATGATTTTTACTTTCTTTTTTCTTAGCTCCGTTAACCAATCCTCTATTGTTATTTGTTTTGGAATTTTATATTGAATAAGAATTTCTGAAGGTATTTCTACGCCTTCTACATTCATATAATGCTCTTCTATTACCCTTTGTAGAATAAGATTTTCATCTTCATTATTTAATTTTTGACTATAACCAATTCTTCCAATGAGCTTGCCAGATCTCATTTGGAAAATTTGTATACTAGCGACATTTTTTTCTGAAACAATTCCAAAGATATCTCTATTAATTGAAGAATCTGGTATTGATATTTTTTGTGATTCAGTTAATAATTTCAAACCTGAAATTTGGTCCCTTATTTTTGCTGCATTCTCATAATCTAAATCATTTGAAAATTGCAGCATTTTTTTTTGTAAAAAAATTTCTAAGTCATCATTTCTTCCCTGAAATATCATAGATACTTGTTTCATTATTTTTTTATAATCGTCAGATGATATAACTTCTTGGCAAACACCTGGACATCTTCCTATTGAATAATTCAAACAAGTTCTATCTTTATAGACTGGCCTTGGTCTTTGTCTAAGTGGAAATATTTTTTTTATGGTAAATAATGTTCTCCTTAATAATCCGACATCTACATAAGGTCCATAATATCTATCTAAATTATTTCTATTTCTTCTTCTTCTTGTGATAAATATTCGAGGATATTTTTCACTCCAAGTTATGCAAAGATATGGATATTTCTTATCATCCTTTAGAAGAATATTAAAGTATGGTTTATTTGTTTTAATTAAATTTGACTCTAAATTTAATGCTTCAAATTCGCTATCTGTAACTATAATTTCTATTTCAGTTATTTGACGAACCATCAAACTTAATCGGGGAGTTAAATCTGAATAATTATTGAAATAACTACTAACTCTACTGCGTAGTTTTTTAGATTTACCAATATAAAGTAAGTTATTATCTATATCTTTAAAAAGATAACAACCAGATGACTTTGGAATTTCGGATAATCTTGATTTTAATAACTCCTTATTATTAATTAATTTATATTCAATTTTAAAATTATATTTGTTATCTATTATTTCGATAGAGGAATTACTCATATATAGTGATTAACCTCCATAATTCCAGCCAGTTGAAGATAAATTTAGTGAGTCAACATCATTATTCAAATAAGCTGATTGAACCTCACCTACAAAAACGGTATGGTCTCCATGCATGACACTTCCAACAACATTACATTCAACTCCACCAACACTATCAACTAAAATAGGCAATCCAAGCTCACCTAAATTAAATTCAACAGATTCAAATCTACCTCCTAATGCTTTTTGAGGTTTAAAGAAAACAGCGGCTAGATCCTTTTGATCACTTTTGAGCACATTTAATGAGAACTTATTGGTGGACTTTATTATTTCATGACTCGAACCCTCTGCTCTAACAGCCATTACAACTAATGGTGGGGTGAATGAACCTTGAGTCACCCAACTTGCAGTAAATCCATTCACTTCATTTTTATCCTCGTCTCTAACGCCACAAATAAATAATCCGTGAGGTATTTTTCTTAATAAGATTTTTTTTGCTTCTAGATTTAATGTCATAATTGATTTATCTAATGATCTTATTTTAACTAAATTTCTTATTCGATCATAATAAATTCATGAAAATTCTTTATCCAGGTACATTTGATCCTTTAACAAACGGGCATCTTGATTTAATAGAAAGGGCTGAAAAAATATTTGGCAATCTTGTAGTTGCTGTTTTAGAAAATACTTCTAAAACACCAACATTTAATCTTGAAAGAAGAATAATACAAATAAAAAATTCTCTTTCTCATTTACCTAATATTGAAGTTATTTCGTATTCTGGCCTAACTGTTGATTGTGCAAATGAACTAAAAGCTAATCTTATTCTTAGAGGCTTAAGAGCAATGAGTGATTTTGAGTACGAACTTCAGATTGCTCATACAAATAAATCTCTTAATAATGATATTGAAACTATATTTTTATCGACAAATACAAATTATAGTTTTCTTAGTAGTTCATTAGTTAAAGAAGTTGCGAAATTTGGTGGTGAAATTAATCACATGGTACCCCCCCTCTGTTGAGAGGGATTTAAAAGAATATTTTATATAATATTTTTATTAACAAGATTTCAAGTAATAAACATCACGTAATAATTTAAAAGCTTTTTCTTTATCAATTTTATTAGAATTTTGGATAATGCTTATAATTATTGGCTTTTCATTTTTATATAAAAAGCCAGATAATGCAAAGACATTTGAAAGAGTCCCAGTTTTGCCAAAAAACTTTCCAGATAATTCACTATTTACAAATCTTTTAGCTAATGTTCCTCTTACTCCAGTAATTGAAAGTGTAGATTGATAAGCTTTAAAATCATTAAAATATCTCATTTTATCTAAAAACAATACAACTAACTTTGTTGTAATTTTATTTTTTCGAGACAATCCACTAGCATCTGCAAAGTATGCATTAGTTGCTGGGAGGCCTTTATTTTCAAGCCATCTTTTCAATTTTATATAGTCATTATCGTTCCATGTATTTGAGGCATTTTTAAAGAGAGATTCAGCTGTAAAATTATGGCTTTCAGAATTTGTTAGAGTTAATAATGAAAGAATTGGAGTTGAATATATTTTATTTATCTCTTTAATATTTTTTAAATAAAAAGTTTTTTCTGAATCAAAAAAATCTAAATATATTTTTGAATTTGGAAATTTATTTTTTAAATAATTTTTAATAAAATTTTTTAATGCATAAATATCATCATATTTATTGTGATTACTTTCTATTGCAAGAGATGTAATTGGAGATCCATATTCGTAAAGTTTATCAGTATTTGTCCAACCATTAGGCCAATATAATTTTGAATCAATTTCTACAATATTAAAGTTAATAATTTTATTTTCTTTAACATTTGAAATTAGTTCGATTATATTTTCATAATTAAGATCTGGATCACCTTGACCTTGTAAATAATAATCGTTTTTATTTTTAAATAAGGATGTTTTTAAATTATTATTTAACTTATATTTACTTAAAACATAAGCTGATGAGAATAATTTTTGATTAGATGCTGGCAACCTTGGAACATCCTGATTGTAGGAACTTATTATTTCCCCTTTATTATTAATAATTGATACACTAAAAGAATCATCAAGTGTTTGATTCAATAAAGCATCATAAGTAGGACATATTTTGTTTTTAGTAATTATTCCCGGGAAATTAAAATAAATACTATTTAAAAAAGTTATTTTCTGATTTGCTAGTAAATATCTTATTAAGAAAGGAGAAGTTACTAATACAAGAACAATTAAGAAAAATGAATAAATTTTTTTTATCACATTCAATCTATAAATTTACAAAAATAGATTCATTGTCAGGTTTAATTTCAAATTCCTTTTTAAAAAAATATCTTTTATTTTCTTCTTTGAAAAGCAACCAGTTATTTGGATAAATATGCATAAGAGCAGCTTTATTTAAAGGCTGAAGAAAATAAATATTTTTCCATGTTTTGACAAAGTTTTTACGTCGCTCTCTAATAACACTTCCTATACCAATATTGGCATCTTCAAATTTTGGATTTAATGAATAATGGGTACCTTGATAATTATCAGACATTGGTTCAAATGAATCGAAATCATATGGCTGAGGTAGTATCGATATCATTGCACTATCAATATTATTTATATTATTTGATTCATTAAATGATTTAAAAGTAAAGATTTTATCTTTGATATCTGGATAGTCTCTTTGAGCCAATGCCACAGCACCTTGATCAGCAAATGTTATGAATACATTATTATTCTTAGACAATATCTTGTAGATCGTTATTCCAATTCTGTTAAACTTCAATCCTTCAAAATTAAATTCTATAGTAAATCTTTTATTTGAATCTAATAAACTTGGAATAATTGCATCCTCCATATTTTTAAGAGATTCATTTAAATCTTTAGGTAGTATGTAATTGGTTTCCATTAAAATTTGTCAATACATATTTGAATAAGTTCTAAAAATTTATCTATTTCTGACTTATTGTTTATTGAACCTAAAGTAACACGAATATTTGAATATTGTTCATCATCATTTAAACCAATATTTTTAAGTGTTGAGCTAGGTTTACCAGATGAGCTTGAACAAGCACTTCCACTACTTATGGCTATTTTATTTTCTGACATGAAATTAACAATCTTATAGGCCCTTATAGGCTCAAATAGTTTATTTAATAGTAGAAACGAAATATGATTGGGAAGTCTATGGTTAATACTACCCGTAATCTTTATATGATTATTATCCTTAATTTTTTGAAAAAAATAATTTTTAAGTTTATTTATATTATTAGAAGGAAATTCAGTTATGTAATCATGTAATTTTATTTTTCCTTTGATATTCTTTAATGATTCATACATTCCAGCGATTAATGGCAAAGCTTGAGTACCTTGTCTAATTGAAAATTCCTGAGTAAGTGATATGTCTTTATTTTTTAAAATTTGTCTAGACTTTTCTTTTGTTAAAAGAATACCTATACCTTTTGGACCTCCAAATTTATGAGCAGATAAACTTAAAAAATCACATTTAAGATCTTTCCAACTGAATATTCCATTACCTAATATTTGAGTTCCATCTAAATGAAACATTATATTTAATTCTTCACATTTGGAACCAATAAATTGCACAGGTTGTATTGTCCCAATTTCACTTTGTCCCCAAATAATTGATACAAGCTTAGTATCATTGTATAAAATTTTTTCGATATTAGAAATATTTAAAATTCCATCATTATTTACTGTCCATTCGTAAATATCCCAATTTTGTTTTCTTAGTTTATTTGCACAAATAGTTGTTGCTTGATGTTCAACATTTGAAATAACAACTCTACCATTTTTAAAGTTCTCATAAATATTATTAAATACAATATTTGTCGATTCCGAAGAACCAGATGTAAAAATTATATCCTCTGGATCTGCTTCAAATATATAAGCAATTTTAGATCTAATTTTTTCAAGATATGTAGAGCACTTTATCCCTAGCTCATATGTAGATGATGGGTTATGCCAATAATTCCTATAAGTTGAATTTATTATATTTAAAACATTTTCAGATAATGGAGTTGTGGATGCATTATCTAAATAGATAAAATTATTTTCCATTAATTTACTAACATTAATCCTGAGAAAACCTTTTTAGCATTACCGGTCATCATGACTTCACAATCGTCTTTTGACCAATCAATTTTAAGATTACCTCCTGGTAAAGTTACAATGGTTTGTGAATTACAAAGGCCTAATTTATAAGCTGCTACATGAATAGCACAGGCACCTGTTCCACAGGCTAAGGTTGGTCCTGCACCTCTTTCCCAGACTTTTACTTTTATATTATCTCTATTTAGGATTTGACAAAAATGCACATTAGTTTTTTCAGGAAATAATACATTTTTTTCAAATATAGGACCAAGTCTGGAAAGAGCAATTGACTCTATGTCTTGTATAAAAAATATTAAATGAGGATTTCCCATTCCTATTGCATAACCTATATTATTAAAATTTTTCTCAATAAATTCATGTGAAGGAATTGAATTGATTTTTTTTTCAATTGTTGTTGGTATATTTTGACTTTCTAAAATTGGAACTCCCATTTTTACTGTAATTTCATCATTTATATATTTTGCAATTTTTAAACCTGCTTTAGTCTCAATTTTATATTCTATATTTTTATTATTCGTTGAATCATTTAAATGGAGATACTCAACTAAACACCTAATTCCGTTTCCACACATTTGTGCTTCAGAACCATCAGAATTAAAGATTATCATTTTTGCATAATTATCTTCAGTAGGTTCTTCTATGAAAATCACACCATCTGCTCCAATCCCAAATTGCCTGTTGCAAATCTTCTTTATATCAAATATTTTATTTGTCTTGTAATTTTTATATAATTCATTTCCTCTAGAATCAATTACTATGAAATCATTTCCATTACCTTGATATTTTTCAAAAGTTATATTTTTCATTTGTAGATAATATATTTTAAATTTTAATTATAAATTATTCCTTTTAACAATCTATTTCTATTTTATACAATGGATATTAAAATAATAATTTAACAAATAAAAATTAAGTGATTTCTCCCGATAAACAATATGAGGCTGATACCAATTTATATAATCCATCTGAAATAGAAAAAAAATGGCAGTCAATATGGACAGAAAACAATTTATACAAAACTGATGAATTATCTGAGAATAGCGATAAATTTTATGCCTTATCAATGTTTCCCTACCCTTCAGGTAATCTTCATATGGGACATGTTAGGAACTATGTTATTACAGACTTAATAGCACGGTTTCAAAGGTTTAAGGGCAAATCTGTTTTACATCCAATGGGTTGGGATGCTTTTGGTTTGCCTGCTGAGAATGCAGCGATTGAAAGAGGAATTAGTCCAAGTGTCTGGACTAAAAAAAATATTTCTCATATGAAGTCACAATTAAAGCTTTTGGGACTATCAGTTGATTGGGATAGGGAATTTGCAACTTGTGATGAAAATTATTATATTTGGACACAATATCTATTTTTAGAGTTATACAAGGCAGGTCTTGTATATCAAAAGGAATCAGAAGTTAATTGGGATCCTATAGATAATACAGTCTTAGCTAATGAACAAGTTGACTCAGAGGGTAAATCTTGGAGATCTGGGGCAGTAGTTGAAAAAAAATTATTAAAGCAATGGTTTTTAAGGATTACTAATTATGCTGATGAGTTATTGAAGGATTTAGCTAAATTAGATAACTGGCCAGAAAGAGTAAAAATAATGCAAGATAATTGGATTGGAAAGTCAATTGGTACAAATATTAATTTCAATATCAAGACCAATCCAGAAAACAAAATAACTGTATTTACAACAAGGCCAGATACTTTATTTGGAGTTACTTATTTAGCAATTTCTGTTAATCATTCATTAATAAAAAATATTTCTGATCAAGAAACCTTACAAGATATAGAAAATCTTAAACAATATTTGAAAAATAATAAAGATAATGATCTTGAAAAAATTGGAATAAAAACTAGCTTAATAGCAATAAATCCAGTTAATTCTGAACCAATTCCTATTTGGGTGGCAAGTTATGTTCTCGATGAATACGGTACAGGCGCTGTTATGGGCGTGCCTGCTCATGATCAAAGAGATTTTGATTTTGCCAAAAAAAATAATATTGATATTAAACAGGTAATAATAAAGGATAAAAGTGAACAAACTAAAGAGCTTGATCAAGCTTATGTGGAAAATGGATATCTTATTAATTCAAATCAATACAATGGAATAGCAAATACTATTGCTAAATTAAAAATTACAGAGGTGGGAGTAAATAATGGATGGGCCGAAAATAAGATTCAATATCGTTTAAGAGATTGGTTAATATCTAGACAAAGATATTGGGGATGTCCTATTCCCATCGTGAATTGCAAAAAATGTGGGTCTGTTCCATTAAACCAATCAGAATTACCTGTTGCATTACCAAAAGATATAGATATCTCAGCTAACAAGATTAATGCTTTAGGTGATAATAATAATTGGATAAATACAATATGTCCAAAATGTGGAATAGCGGCCAAAAAAGAAACTGATACTATGGACACTTTTATGTGTTCATCATGGTATTTTTTAAGATATCCATCTTCAAAATGTTCAAATAAGCCATTTGAAAAGATTGAAATTAATAAATGGTTACCTGTAGATCAATATGTTGGAGGAGTTGAGCATGCAATATTGCATTTGTTATATGCAAGATTTTTTACTAAAGCATTGCGGGATAATGAACTATTTGAAATTGATGAACCATTTAAAAAACTATTAACGCAAGGAATGGTTCAGGCCGCAGCCTATAAAAACAATAAAACCGGTAAATATGTTTCTCCCTCCGATATTACTGACTTATCAAATCCTACAGATCCAATTGACAATACCAAACTCGAAGTTCTTTTCGAGAAGATGTCTAAGTCAAAATATAATGGAATCGACCCTGAATCAGTAATTAAAAAATATGGAGCAGATACAGCAAGAATGTTTATATTATTTAAAGCACCGCCAGAAAAAGATTTGGAATGGGGAGATACGGATGTTGAAGGACAGTTTAGATTTTTAAGCAGGATTTGGAAGCTTTATATAAATTGTGCAAAGGATATAAATAGTAAATCTAAGTCCTATCCAGATAAAGAAAAAAGTTTAATAAAGTCAATGAATATCGCTATAAAAGAAATTTCAAATGACATATTAAAAAACCAATTTAATACTGCGATTTCAGAACTAATGAAGTTTTATAATTCATTAACAAATTCCATTAATGAAGTAAACAATAATTTAAAAATTGATGCTTTAAAAACTTTTTGTATTTTGTTGGCTCCATTTGCACCCCATATTGCAGAAGAAATATGGCATCTTATAGGTTTTAAAAAATCTGTGCATTTAGAACACTGGCCATCCTTTGATGCCGAGGCACTAAAGGAGGATACATATGAACTAGTAATACAGGTGAATGGAAAAGTTAGAGACAAAGTTAATATTAATAATGATATGAGTGAAGATCAAATTAAAGAATTGACTCTTAAAAGACCTAATATATTAAAGTGGACTCAAAATAAGGAAATAAGAAAAATAATTATTGTTAAAGGAAAAATTATGAATATTGTTGTTTAAGAATCAATTTTTTGAATAACTAATGAATTTGGATTTGACCAATCGCCCTTAACTAAATAATTATCATTACCGAAACACATTTCACGGAGTATGAAAAATATAGGTTCACTCACTGAATTATCAAATAATGATGATATGTCATTTATAGAATATTCTCCACCTTCATCTAATAAATTACTTACTTTTTGTTGATACTCAATAATATTTGCGGCTGCTTTCTTTCCAGCTTCAACTCCAGGTTGATCATATGCATTTATATTTACCAATTCAGCGTAGAAGGATACAGCCCTCTCAAATAAAGCGATTAAGGCCCCTAGTGAAAAACAATTTAACTTTTCTAACGTAATAGTAATACTTTGTCTGTTTTCACTAGAGAGTGCTGATCTGGTTCCTTGCAAAAAACCAGAAAGATATTCTTTAGGATTCTCTTTCTCATCAAAAATATTGGTTGATGGAGAATCTAATAATTCAATAAAAATACAAAAGAAATTATCAATACCATCTCTCAGTTGCTGAACATAAGCATGTTGATCTGTAGATCCTTTATTACCAAAAACGGAAATACCTTGATTAACTACTTCACCATTCCTATTAAATTTCTTTCCTAATGATTCCATTACTAATTGCTGGAGATATTTACTAAATACCTGTAACCTATCTCTATAAGGTAATACGACCATATCTCTCTTTCCAATACCATCCCCAGTTAAATACCATGCGGATGATAATAGTGCTGCTGGATTATTTTTAAAATCACTTATACGTGTGACTTCATCCATTAATGATGCACCTCTAATAAATTCAGATATATTTTCATTAATAAGAGCTAATGGAAGTAATCCCACAGAGCTTGTAATACTAGTTCTTCCTCCAACCCAATCTTGCAAATTAAATATTTTTAACCAATTTTCAGAAGTAGCTTTTTTAAATAACTTACTATCTTTCATAGTTATAGCTATAGCATTTGAATTC
>CACHDC010000019.1 GCA_902578445.1 uncultured Synechococcaceae cyanobacterium | reverse complement strand
CCACCAGATCAAGAAGCGAAGAAAGTTATTGACAAATTGATAAATCTTGGATGCTCTTTACAAGAAACGAGAGATATATTGACCAATGAAATTGATTGGCGTATTAAGTGCGGATCAAGGATCATAGTCAGTACTCCTAGAGAGGATATTGGTGCTTCTATGTTAATAGCAGAAGACCTTTCTACAACAGTTAATGTCCCAGTAGAAGTTGTTCCTATGGAAGAATTAGAAAAAGTGTTGAGTAATTCCAATAATGGTACTATTGTCACAAGCAGATATTTTTTACAGCCTTTAGAAAAAGTAGCTAAGCAACATGGGGTTCGGGCTATTGCAGTTGACTTAAGCGACTTTCAAAAGGAATTAAAAATTCTCAAGGAATTAAATGCTGGAAGTTGTGTAGGAATTGTTAGCATAAGTCCTGGTTTATTGAGAGCAGCAGAGGTTATTATACACAGCATGCGAGGTAGTGAATTAATGCTTATGACTGCAATCTCAGACAATAACAGTAGATTACTATCACTGCTGAAGGCGTCGAACCTTATAGTGTGTGATGGACCTAGTTTATCAGTTGTAGAAAACACATTATTAAGAAATCGTTCTCAGTTGATGAGATTACCCCAAATAATTTGTGCTAAAAATTATTTAAGTATCGAAACAATAAATCAATTAAAAAAAGAAATAGGAGTTATTAATTAGAATAAGATGCTAAAAACTTTTAAATCAGATATAGAAATTATCAAAGAGAGAGATCCTGCCGCTAGAGGAATAATAGAGATATTTCTTTGCTACCCGGGCTTTCAATCAATAGTTATTCATAGGTTTACTCATAAATTATGGCAATTAAAGATTCCTTTGATTCCCCGCTTGTTAAGTCATGCTAATAGGCTTTTAACAGGTATTGAAATACATCCTGGAGCCAAGATTGGTAAACGAGTTTTCATTGATCATGGAATGGGAGTCGTAATTGGAGAAACAGCAGAGATTGGAAATAATTGTCTGCTATATCAAGGGGTTACATTAGGAGGTACTGGCAAAAATCATGGGAAAAGGCACCCTACCTTGATGGAAAATGTTGTAGTTGGGGCAGGTGCAAAAGTTCTTGGATCCATCACTGTAGGATCTAATACACGAATTGGTGCGGGTTCAGTAGTTGTACGTAATGTGGAGGGGAACAGTACAGTGGTAGGAGTTCCTGGAAGAGTAGTACATCAAAGTGGAGTTAAAGTTAACCCATTAGCTCATTCTGCCTTACCAGATGCAGAAGCTAATGTGATAAAAAATTTAATGGACAGAATAGACTCCCTCGAAAATGAAATTCTTAAATTACAAAAAACTCTTCAATGTTTAGTTAATTCAGAATCTATTGATATTTCTAAACTAGGTGAAGCTCAAAATCTTAAAGACAAAGAAATAATAGAATTTCTTGGTGATGATTAAATAATGATTTAATTTTTATCATCCGTGTCAGTTTTAGGTTGAAACATAAACATTGAATAAATAACATTTCGTCTCATATTAGTCATCATTTCGAGAAACATATCATATCCTTCATTTTTATATTCAATTAAAGGATCTTTTTGACCATAACCTCTCAATCCGACTGATTCCCTCAAAGAATCCATTGATTGAAGATGTTCTCGCCACAAATTATCGATTTGCTGCAAAATGAAAAATCTTTCAGCTTCTCTCATTAATCCTGGACGAATCTTTTCTATTTGTGATTCCTTTAAATCATAAGCTATTCGCAACTGCTCTTGAAGATAGTTTTTTAATTCTTCTATTGACAGTAAATTAATATCATCAGATTTAAGATCATCTAATAAATATATAAATTCTTTGACTTTAGAAATTAATTGATCAACATTCCATTCTTCGGGAGGAAGATCAGGATTAATATAAGCATCTACAATTTCAATCATTGTTCTTTCTCCATATCCTATTACTTGTTTCTTTAAATCAATTCCTTTCAATACTCTTAATCTTTCGCCATAAACTGCTTTTCTTTGATTGTTCATTACCTCGTCATATTCAAACACTTGTTTTCTAATATCGTAATAGTAGGTCTCAACTTTCTTTTGAGCACTTTCTAGAGACCTAGTAAGCATTCCAGACTCAATAGGCATATCTTCATCAACCCTAAACGCATTCATTAGATTAGCTACTCTATCACCTCCAAAAATCCTTAATAAATTATCTTCTAAAGATAAAAAGAATCTTGTACTTCCAAGATCACCTTGTCTTCCTGCTCTTCCTCTAAGTTGATTATCCACTCTTCTTGATTCATGTCTCTCAGTACCAATGACATGTAAACCTCCAGCTTCTCTTACTTTTTCTTCTTCATGAATCAAAACTTTTTCATATTCTTTTTTCACATCAGACAAACATTCTCTCAAACGCTTTATCAAGGAGTCATCAGTTGGAGCTTTTTCTCCAGCTGTAGCTATCTTGTCATCAAGCTCCAAGACAGAAAGTTGTCGATCACCCCAATTCTTAACTAGTTCATCAGATAAAAGAGAGAGTTTCTTTTCAATTGCTTCATCAAGCTTGCAAGGGAAAATACTAGTTGAAGAATTGGGAATGTTCTTTTTCAAATTTGAACCAACTTTTGCAGAAAAACCACCCTTAGATTTTGAATTTCTTTGTTTAGGGATTGGTGGCTTATGTTCATTATCAGGCTTTACTAGTAAAGGGATTAAAATTTCTTTTAATTTAAGCCTTGCCATATAGTCACTGTTACCGCCAAGAATTATATCTGTTCCTCTTCCAGCCATATTTGTTGCGATAGTAACAGCACCTGCTCTTCCTGCCTGAGCAACAATTTCTGCCTCACGTTCAACATTCTCTGGCTTAGCATTTAACAAATTATGTGGGATTTCTTCTTCAGATAAAAGTGAACTTAATAATTCACTTTTTTCGACACTTGTTGTACCAACTAAAACAGGTCTACCCTCTCTATGAATTTGCGCAGTTTCTTTAGCTACGGCTTTCCATTTACCAATCTCTGTCTTAAATACTTGATCAGTCCAATCTTGTCTCTTTCTTATTTGATTTGTCGGAATAACTGTTGATTCTAATTTATAAGTTTTCTCAAATTCAACCTCCTCAGTTTTTGCAGTGCCCGTCATTCCTGCTAAACCAGGATATAAAAGGAAAAAATTCTGATAAGTTATAGATGCTAATGTTTGAGTCTCAGGCTGAATTTTAAGACTCTCTTTTGCTTCTATTGCCTGATGTTGTCCATCACTCCAACGCCTTCCTGGCATCACCCTACCAGTAAATTCATCCACTATCACAGCCTCTTCGTTCTTAATAATATAATTTACGTCTTTAATAAATAATTCTTTGGCTTTTAAAGCATTTGTTATGTAGTGCGCCCAGGGATCTTGAGGATTGTATAAATCATTTACTCTCAAATACTCTTCACATTTTGCAAAACCCTGGTCAGTTAATATGCAACTTCTCTGCTTTTCATCAACCTCATAGTCCCCTTCAGGATCAATACCATCTTTACTTAATTCTTTTGCTTTGACTAATGTCAAAGATAATTCTGCAGCTTTTTGATATTTTTCTTGCGGTCTTTCAACTTGGCCAGAAATGATTAGGGGCGTTCTTGCTTCATCAATTAATATTGAATCAACCTCGTCAATTACACAGTAATTAAATTTTCTTTGAACAACCTCATTAATATCGGTAGACATATTATCTCTTAGATAATCAAATCCTAATTCGGAATTTGTGGCATAAGTTATGTCACAAGCATAATTTTTCTTTCTCTCAACTGGGTTCATATCTTGTTGAATCAAACCAACAGATAAACCTAAAAAACGATGAACTTGCCCCATCCACTCTGCATCTCTTCTAGCTAAATAATCATTAACAGTAACAACATGAACACCTTTTCCAGTAAGAGCGTTCAAAAAACAAGGTAATGTTGCGACAAGAGTTTTTCCTTCTCCAGTCTTCATCTCAGCAATTTGACACTCATGTAAAACCATCCCGCCTATTAATTGAACATCGAAATGCCTCATATCAAGAACACGTTTACTTGCTTCTCTTACGATTGCAAAGGCCTTAGGAAGAAATTCTTCTAGGAGTTCTTTTTGTTTTTTAAAATCTAATTCTGATGAGATATTTGATTTAAGATGATGAGTTTCCTTCCTTAACTCATCATCAGTTAATTTAGAAATTTCTTCTTCTAATAAATTTATTTCTTCCACTAATGGCTGATAGCGCTTTAACTTTCGTGTATTCGGATCCCCCAACAAAAGCTTTAGCATAAGTAACAATCCTAAAAAATCTATTTTATTACAAACATTATAAATTAGTGCGTTACAACAGAATGAAGAAAAAATAAATCTCTTTATTTTATATAAATGATCGACTAGTGTATTTAAATTGAACAAAATTAAATACCCCTTTTATCGTTAATTTTTTTACGACTTTTAAAAAAATGAAAGACATATCTCTAATCAAACATGGCAAAGGAGCTTTAGGATTAAGAGTTTTAGGATTAGGTCCAAATCTAAAGCCAACTAATGGATTAATAAAGCTACAAAAATTACTAGGTACCAATGCTTTCTGGGCAAAAAATAGAACAATTTATGATCTTAAAAAATGTCTTGCTAACAGTGATGTCGTAATAAGTCTTTGGGTTGGGAAGGAAATAGTTGGTTTTGGTAGAGCTCTAACCGATGGGATTTATCGCGGGGTGCTTTGGGATATTGTTATTGATCAAAATCACCAAGGCAAAGGATTTGGTACTTTAATTGTAAAAAATCTTTTATCTTCTAAAGAAATTAAAAATACAAAAAAATTATATTTAATGACAACAAATAAAAAATTGTTTTATTCTCAATTTGATTTTAAAGAAGTTACCTCTCAAAATTTATTAATTCGAGAATTATGAAATACTCTTTTGCTAAAGAATTTAATATCAAGATACAAATTTACTATAAAGCCATCTTATAAAAGGACCCAAAATAGGTACTGGTCCAAAAGTTGGCCCACAAAAATCAAAATAATCTCTGTGCTCTTTTATTAATCCATTTTCACCGAATAATAAACGAGTAGTTCCAGGATAAATAAATTCTTTACCCATAATTTTTAAACCCATTGTCCACTCAACAAAACCACAGTTTCCGCTTATGGAGATTGCATGAGTTTCTAAAAAAACATCATCACATCTTTTAACAAGTTTTTCTTGAGCTTTGATATAACAATCTAAACCCTCTGTTTCCTGGGTCGGGTCAACAAAAATAACATTATGATTATAAAATTTTGCCCATTTTTCTTTAGTTGGTGCATCTTTACCGTAAGGTTTAGTAAATAAACCTCTTAAATCATCTATAGAAATTGATCTCTTCATAACAAACAGATTTCTTTATAACAATTCTAAAAGATTCAAAAATTAAAAGCGGATGAAGAGATTCGAACTCTCGACATTCTCCTTGGCAAGGAGATGCTCTACCACTGAGCTACATCCGCATAACTTTCTTATTTTATCTCAAAGAAGGGATCAATGATAAAAATAATTAAATTTTTTTCAATTAATTTAAATTTTTAATTAAAGATCCCATCTCAATTGCTTGTAAAGCATAATTCCAACCAAGATTATTTTTAATCCCTGCTCTTTCTAAAGCCTGCTGCATAGTATCAGTAGTTAAAACCCCAAAAATAATGGGAACATTATTTTCATTTGAAACTTGCGAAATACCTTTACTGGCCTCAGATATAACTACATCATAGTGGGAAGTTTCACCACGGATCACAGCCCCAAGAGCAATTACAACGTCATAACTCTTTTTTTTCATGAGGGTTTTAGCTGCGATTGGTAATTCGAATGAACCTGGAACCCAAACTATATCTACTTGATTGCTTAATTCTGAAGTATCTAAACCATGTCTTTTTAAACAATCAAGACAACCTAATAGAATTTTATTTGTAATTAAATCATTAAATCTTGCTATTACAATCCCAACTTTTAAAGAAGAGGCATTAGTAAAAGAACCCTCAAAAATAGCCATTAAATTTTACTTAAATATATTAATAGACTCTCACGAAAAGGTATTAAGTTCAAACTAATGAAGAAACTATCCCTGTAACAAAAACCAAAACAACCCAAACAGCAGCAATAGAATAAATTTTTCTCCTACTTTCTCGCTGTCCTTCTTCAGTAGAAGGTTGAGTCACATATAAAACGGGTACTCCAACTACCGCAATTAAAGAAGCAAATAATAGAGCATTTACGAAGAAAAAGTTAACAGCCTGCATAATTCAGTCTTAAGTTTCAAATATTATAATTACTATAATCTCATGAAAATGATATTTTTTAGAGAAAATTTACATACTTTAGCCACTTTAAATGCAAAAAAAAAATTTCTACCTAATATCTATTTAGGAATTAAAAAAGTATGCAAGAAGATACGATAATTCAAAAGAATTTATTTGCGATTGGTAATGATAATAATGAACAAAAAGAAATAACAAAAATTCCCGAAGATTTATCGTTGGAAGATTTAAAAAAAGAATCGCAAAAAAGACCCAGACAAAGAAAAAATTCAACTAATTTAATAAATAAATTCAAGACTGATTTAATTTCAAATAACAAAAATGTTTGCATCAATGAAGAATCTTATAGCTATAAAACAGTTTCAAAACTGAAATTAACTCCTGTAATGAAGCATTATGTAACTCTAAAAGAAGAAAATAAAGATAGGTTATTACTTTATAGATTAGGAGATTTTTTTGAATGTTTTTTTGAGGACGCTGTATTAATATCTAACCTTTTAGAAATAACGCTTACCAGTAAAGATGCTGGCAAAGAGATTGGTAAGATCCCTATGGCAGGGGTGCCCCATCATGCAATGGAGAGATACTGTGCTGATTTAATTAAAAAAAATTATTCTGTGGTTATATGCGATCAATTAGAAAAAAGTTCTGGAAATTACGGGACTCCAATTAAAAGAGGAATAACAAGAATAATTACTCCTGGAACTGTAATTGAAGAGGGGATGTTGATAGCAAAGAAAAATAATTGGATTACTGCTATTTACTTATCGGAAGAAAACTCAGATGAATCTTATGAATGGGGTATATCAAAAGCTGATGTAAGCACAGGAGAATTAATAACTTTAGAAGGCCAATCTCTGTCAAAACTATTTGATGAAATTATTAAATTAGATTCTTCAGAAATCATTGTAGGAAGCAATGCAGTAAGAAATTTATTAATTAAAGGAAATAGTCAAATTACATATACTGTCTCTCAAGAGACTAATTTTGGAATTAATGAAGCAAATTATCTAATAAAAAATTATTTCCAAATTGCAAACCTAGAGGGAATAGGACTTAAAAATTTAAACAATGCAACTAGATCACTTGGAGGTTTATTAAATTATTTAGAAAAAATTAATCCTTCAAATTTAGATAAAGATTCTTCTTTAAAAATCTCATTAGACTTTCCACAAATCCAATATGGTCACAACAAATTAATTATTGATTATCAAACTCAAAAAAATTTAGAAATCAAAAATACACAACGAGAAAACAATTATGTAGGTTCGCTACTATGGAGTATTGATAGAACTTATACTTGCATGGGTGCAAGGTGTTTAAGAAGGTGGATAGATTCACCACTATTAAACGTTAATGAAATTTATAAAAGACAAAATATAATTACAAACTTTCTTGAATCTAAAAAATTACGTACAGATACCCAAAATTTACTTAGAGCAATGGGGGATTTAGAAAGACTTGCAGGTAGAGCTTGTGCAGGTCATGCAAGTCCCAGAGACTTAATTGCAATAGCTGAAGGTTTAAAAAAATTGCCTAGACTAAAATCCATAATTGAATTTTTTAAATATGATCTCCCAGAATGGACTGATCAATTAAAAAATATTGATGAAGGACTCTTAGAATTAGCTGATACTATAAGTTTTAAACTAGTAGAAAATCCTCCTTTAAATATTAGTGAAGGAGGCATGATCCACGATGGTGTTGACAATATATTAGATGGTTTACGCAATTTAATGGATGATTACTCTGAGTGGCTAAATAAAGAGGAATTAAAGGAGAGGAAAATTAGCAAAATTTCAAACCTAAAAATTCAATTTCATAAAAATTTTGGTTATTACATTTCTATAAATAAGTCAAAAGTTAATTTAGCTCCACAACATTGGATCAAAAGGCAAACACTTACTAATGAAGAAAGGTATATCACTTCAGAAATTAAAAATAAAGAAAATAAGATTTTCCAAATAAAAAGTAGAGCTTCATCAAAAGAATATGAAATTTTCTGCGAATTAAGAAATATAGTTGCTGAAAAAACAAAACAAATAAGATCAATCGCAAAATCCATAGCATCTCTTGATGCACTACTTGGTTTATCAATTACTGCAGTAGAAAACAATTTTATAAAACCTTCATTAATACCAATAAATGATTCAATGACAAAAAATAGTACAAAAATTATCGCAGGAAGAAATCCAATTGTAGAGCAATTGTTAAGTGATAAAAAGTTTGTAGCAAACGATATCTCTTTTGAGGATCATCAAAAATTAATTATTTTAACGGGTCCCAATGCAAGCGGGAAAAGTTGCTTTATAAGGCAACTTGGTTTAATACAAATTCTCACACAAATTGGTAGCTTTGTTCCTGCTAATAATGCTGAGATCAAGATTGCAGATAGAATTTTCACAAGAATTGGAGCAGTTGATGATCAATCATCTGGACAATCAACATTTATGGTAGAAATGTCTGAAACTGCATCAATTCTGAATCAGGCAACTTCTAGCTCACTAGTTTTACTTGATGAGATAGGCAGAGGGACATCTACTTTTGATGGACTTTCAATAGCTTGGTCAGTAAGTGAATATCTTGCAAAAAAAATTCAATGTAATACTATTTTTGCTACGCACTATCATGAGCTGAATTATTTAAAAAATTCAAATAAGAATATACAAAATTTTCAAGTTTTAGTAGAACAAAATAACGATCAGCTAATCTTTAACCACAAGATTGTTAAAGGAGGCTCAAACAAAAGCTATGGCATAGAAGCAGCTAAATTAGCAGGAGTTCCAAAAGAAGTTATAGAAAAAGCAAAATCAGTTTTAAATTCTTTAGAAGAAAATAACAAATTAAATTATGATATTAATTAGATTTTTGACATTTTTATAAAACAAATACTTTTTAAATTGTTTCCCTCAATAAGGCGTTAACCGCAGCAGCTGCCATGGCAGCACCTCCTCTAGTTGAATTCAAAACAATTCTAGGAAGATCGGTGGAAATCAGTTTGTTTTTGCTATTCTCTACACCAATAAATCCAACAGGCATTCCGATAATTAAACTAGGTAAATCTTTTGCATTTTCTAAAATATCAATTAAATAAGTTAACGCTGTAGGCGAACTGCCAATAACTACAATAGGAGATTTGCTTCCAGAATTTATAGCGGATAACTCCTTCCAACCTTCACTTAAGCCATATGCAGTTTTAGTTAAGTTTGTATGATTATTTTTTCCAAACCACATTTTAGCGGTGAATACTTTATTCCTAGTGGTATTTTCTGCCATGGGTTTTATTGCTGCTGCTGCCATATTGGTATCAGTTAAAATAGGAGCACCATTTTTAAGTGCCTGAAGACCCTTTTCACAAGCACCTTCACTAAAATTTATAAGCTTTTGAACTGTAAAATCTCCTGAAGTATGGACTAATCTCTCTAAAACTTTTTTTTCCAAATAATTTAGATCATTGGCTAATAAACGAGATCTTATGAATCTGATGCTTTCCAAAAAAATTGGATGATCTATTACCATTAAATTTAATTTATGTTAAAAGTAATCATAGTTAATATATAGTTTTTATTGAGCTATTATGCCAATACAAATATTATGGGGTAATGATCTAAATGCTCAAAATACATTTATTCAAAAATTAATTGATAGGGAAGTATCCAAAGAATGGAAAGAAATAAACGTAACTAATTTAAATGGAGATGATGATGAACAAGTCAATAAAGCTTTTGATGAAGTTCTTACTCCGCCTTTTGGAGATGGATACAGAATAGTTACATTGAAAAATAATCCCATTTTTACTGCCAAAAATGAAGATCTAAGAACTAAATTTGAAAAAATTCATGACAATATACCTCAAAATACTTATTTCATTCTGCAAAATACAAAAAAACCTGACTCAAGACTAAAGAGTACTAAATTTTTACAAAAACTTATCAAAAATAATTTAGCCAAAGAAAAATCATTTTCTTTGCCAGAAATCTGGGACTATGAGGGACAAAAAAGATTTTTAGAAGATGCAGCAAATGAAATGAATATCCAAATTGATAAAAATGCCGCTGAATTAATTATTGATTCAGTTGGTAATGACAGCTTTAAACTAATAAATGAATTAGCCAAAGCAAAAACATACCTCTCTGCATTATCAAGTGATTCGAATTCACAACTTTTTCTTAAAAGTATTGATGTAAAAAAAATATTTAGTGATCATCAATCCAATATTTTCAAAATCATTGATCTTTTCTTACAAAAAAATATTAATGAAAGCCTCATTGAAATAAATTATTCTTTACAGAAAGGAGAACCTGCTCTAAGACTAAATGCAGGTTTAATTAGTCAAATAAGAATTCATACCATTATAAAACTAGCAGTTAATGCAGGTAACGATAATGCAGAAAAGATTTGTAATCTTGCAGGCATTTCTAATCCAAAAAGAATTTTTTTTATTCGAAAAAAAGTCAAAAATGTATCTCAAGAATATTTAATTAATTTAATGAGTAACTTACTAGATATTGAATCATTACTAAAACAAGGAAATAATCCTATAAATGTTTTTACAGAGAAATTAATTAATTTAAGTTAACCAAATTATAAGTTTAAGAATTTACATTATGATTTAAGTATGGCTTTACTAGTAAAAAAATTTGGCGGTACTTCTGTCGGTGATATTAAAAAAATTAAAAATATTGCAAGTAGCATTTGTCAAAGTAAAGAAGCAGGGAATGAAATTGTCGTAGTTGTCTCTGCGATGGGGCAAACTACAGATGATTTAAATTGTTTAGCGGAATCAATTAGTAAAAATCCTAATCGAAGAGAATTGGATATGCTTCTCTCAACTGGAGAGCAAGTAACCATAGCTCTTCTTTCAATGGCATTAAACGAATACGGAATACCTGCAATTTCAATGACTGGTAGCCAGGTTGGAATTATTACTGAATCAATTCATGGGAAAGCGAGAATTCTGGATATTAAAACAGAAAGGATCCAAAATTATTTAAATCAGGGTTTTGTAGTTGTCGTGGCTGGATTTCAAGGAACAACATTAAGCCATACGGGTTCAATGGAAATTACAACTTTGGGTAGAGGTGGTTCAGATACTTCCGCGGTAGCTTTATCAACAGCTTTAGGAGCTGAGACTTGCGAAATTTATACAGACGTTCCAGGAGTTCTTACTACTGATCCAAGGATTGTTCCTAATGCAAAACTCTTAGATGAAATTAGCTGCGAGGAAATGCTTGAACTTGCAAGCGTCGGTGCTTCAGTTCTGCATCCAAGAGCAGTAGAAATTGCTCGCAATTATGGAATTAAATTGTGTGTCAAATCAAGCCAAAGTGACTCCAGTGGGACTCTCCTAGAAAGTCAAATCCAACCTCTCCCGATAAAAAGAGGAAGCTTAGAATTAACAAAAACAGTCAATAGTCTTGAAGTATTAGAAAACCAAGCGGTATTCAGTCTCTCAAATATTCCTGATAGGCCTGGAATTGCTGCGCAAATATTTGAAAAACTTTCAGAAGCAAGTATTAACGTAGATTTAATAATACAAGCGACAAATGATGGAAATAAAAACGATATTACATTTACTGTTGGTGAATTAGAAGTAAAAAAGACTGCAGAACAATGTGAACTTTTAACTAGTCAATTAGGGGGAGAATTTAACTTAAAAACCAACATGACTAAATTAAGTATTCAAGGAGCAGGCATTATGGGCAGACCTAGTGTTTCAGCTGATTTATTTGATACTTTATCTCAAGCGAATATAAATGTTAGGTTAATAGCTACTAGTGAAATTAAAGTCAGCTGTGTAATTGAAATTAATAATATACCAAAAGCTATTAGATTCGTTGCTGAGAAATTTAAGTTATCCGATACACAAATATTTGTTAATCCAATCAATGAAAAACAAGATCAACCTGAAGTAAGAGGAATTGCATTAGATAAAAACCAAGTTCAGGTAAGCTTTCGAAAACTGCCTGATCGTCCAGGTGTAGCAGCATCGATATGTTTAGCATTAGCTGAAAATAATTTACTTATCGATACTATTGTTCAATCTGAAAGAATTTCCTCTTTAAAAACGAAGGATATTAGTCTTACAATGAATAAACAAGATAGAGAAAAAGCTAACTTAGTTTTTGAGGCCTTAACAAAAAAATTCCCAGGATCATACATTGAAGATGGCCCTGCTATAGCAAAAGTAAGTACTGTAGGAGCGGGAATGGCATTTAAGGTTGGGACGGCTGGAAAAATATTTAGAGCATTAGCTGACCAAAATATCAATATTGAAATGATTGCCACGAGTGAAATTAGGACTTCATGTATTGTCTTAGAAAAAGATTGTGATAAAGCAGTTAATGCGATTCATAATCATTTCGAATTAGAAAAATAAGTTCTTTTTAATTATTTCTTGCCAATTTTTGTCTTAATTTTTTTATTCTATCCCTCAAATTTGCTGCTTCCTCAAAATTTAACTCTTTTGCAGCGTCTTTCATTTTAATTTCTAACTTTTCTATTAAGTCAGGCAATTCTTCAAGCAAACATTGATTATCACTGGAACTGAGAATTGCGTCAGTTTTGTTATTAACTATATTTATTAAATCTTTAGATAAACCCCCAGCATCAAGTTTTCTGGAAAGTTCTAGAAAAGATAATATTGAATTTTCTATTTTTTTGCCTGCAGGTTTTGGAGTAATACCATTGACTTGGTTATATTGTTTTTGAATAGTTCTTCTTCTTTCAGTTTCAGATATTGCTCTTTTCATTGAATCTGTGAAGTTATCTGCATAGAGCAAGGCAACACCTTCAACATGTCTGGCAGCTCTTCCTATTGTTTGAATCAATGACCTTTCTGCCCTCAGAAAACCTTCTTTATCAGCATCTAAAATGGCGACTAAGGATACTTCTGGAAGATCTAGTCCCTCTCTTAATAAATTAACTCCTACCAGAACATCATATTCACCCATTCTAAGGTCTTGAATAATTTCAATTCTTTCAATTGAATGGATTTCGGAATGCAAATATCTAACTCTTACTTTATTTTCAGATAAAAAATCAGTTAGATCTTCAGCCATTCTCTTAGTAAGTGTTGTCACAAGCACTCTTTGATTCTTTTCAGCTCGAATTCTTATTTCAGATAACAGATCTTCTATTTGGCCTTCACTAGGTCTTACATCAATTACCGGGTCTAATACCCCAGTTGGTCTTATAACTTGCTCAATAAATTCTCCATCACATTGATCTAATTCCCATTGACCGGGGGTTGCACTTATAAATAATGTCTGTTTTGATTTTTCCCAAAACTCTTCACATTTTAAAGGTCTATTATCTGCAGCACTTGGCAATCTAAAACCATGATCTATTAAAACTTTTTTTCTAGATTGATCACCGTTGTACATCGCATGAAGCTGAGGGCATGTTACATGACTTTCATCAACTACCAACAACCAATCTTTAGGAAAATAATCTATTAAGCATTCTGGCGGTGAACCTTCCTCCCTACCTGATAAATGACGAGCATAATTCTCAACTCCATTACAATAACCAACCTCTTTAAGCATTTCTAAATCATATTTTGTACGTTGTTCTAGACGTTGAGCCTCTAATAATTTTCCTTCGTATGTAAATTTATCGAGTTGAGTTTTTAATTCACTTCTAATTGCACTTATTGCACTCTCAAGTCTTTCTTTTGGAGTCACAAAATGCTTCGCTGGATAAACGCTAACTTGTTCCAAACTTTCAAGTATTTCTCCTGTAGTAGGATCAACATATCTAATAGCCTCGACTTCATCACCAAATAACTCAACTCTTATTAATCTATCTTCATAAGCTGGACCGATTTCTAAAACATCACCTTTAATTCTGAATCTACCTCTAGTAATTTCAATATCATTTCTAGTATATTGATTTTCAACAAGAGACCTCAAAGAAGAACGTAGATTTATTGATTTTCCCACTTCAAATTTAACTGCAGCTTTTAAATACTCACTCGGTATACCAAGACCATAAATACAACTTATTGAGGCTACAACAATTACATCTTTTCTTTCAAATAATGAGCGTGTTGCAGAATGCCTAAGCATATCTATTTCTTCATTAATTGAAGCAGTTTTGGCTATGTAAGTATCACTTACAGGTACATAAGCTTCAGGTTGATAATAATCGTAGTAAGAAATGAAGTACTCGACAGCATTTTTTGGAAAAAATTCCCTTAATTCATTACATAGTTGTGCAGCCAACGTTTTATTATGGGCTAAAACAAGTGCTGGTCTTCCTGTTTGTTGGATTACATTGGCAATGGTAAATGTTTTGCCAGTTCCAGTAGCTCCTAAAAGAGTCTGAAACTGTTTACCATTATTTACGCCTTTAACTAATTTTTTAATAGCTTCTGGTTGATCTCCATTTGGTTCGTAAGGAGCTTGAAGCTTATAATTGTTCATCAAGCTAGTAGCTAAAGGATGTTGCTATACTAAGAAATTTTTTCTCCAATTATTGAATTTTTCAAAGATTCTTTTAAGCCCCTAACAACCGCAATCATGGATATTAAATCATCTAATTTATTAACCACAGATCCAACGCCAACTGCTGAGGCTCCAGAGGATATTGCTAGTGGACAAGTTACTTGGCTTAATCCAGAGGCACTCATGATTGGTATCTTCAGAGATTGTTTCTTAAATTCTTGATGAATAGCATAGGTAGCTGCAAGAGTTGGTACTGATTTCTCAAAAAAACCTTGAATTCCTGGAGAGTAAGGATTAGAATTGGTACCACCTTCTGTTTGAATAATATCAACGCCTTCTTCCACTAGCTTTACAGCAAGATCAACTTGTTTATCAATAGGCATAGTATGAGGAACAGTTACTGATAAAGGAAAATTAGGTAATAAGTCCCTCGTCTCTTTTGTAATGTTTAACACTTTTTTATCTGAAAAATGAATGCCTTTTTCATAAAAAGTATCGTAATTTCCTATCTCAATTAATGATGCTCCTGCTTTTACACAATCTTGAAAAGATCGAGGCACTACTGAACTAACACAAATGGGCAGTGTTGAATTCTTAAGTGCTAAATCAACGAGTTCAGGTTTACAAGCAATATCGACAAGATCTGCACCTCCCAATGAAGCAGCCTCAACAATTATTTTCACAGACTGAACATCGAAATTATTCAATCCTGAAATAATTTTGAGTAAGGATTTACTTCTTAACTCTTCTTTGATTTTTTGTGGCAAAAGATTAATCAGACTCATTTACTTAATGAATTTATTACCCGATTGTGACATTGTTTTAGTAAAACAGTGCATTTTTTAAAAAATATTATCTGAGCAACACAAAATGACTGATAAAAAATTAAGTCAAAAAAATTGGTCATCATGGCATCATCAGCTTCATAAGGAGATTCTTACCAAAAAAATACTAATTCCCAAAGGATCCAATATTTTAATAAGTGTTTCGGGGGGTCAAGACTCAATGGCCCTATTAACTCTAATTAATGACCTAAAAAAACTACATAATTGGTCTATTAGTGTTTGGCATGGTGATCATCAGTGGCACGAAAAATCATCACTATATGCTCTTGAATTAAAAGATTATTGCGAAGATAAAAATATTTCATTCTCTTTTGATCAAGCAAATAAAGAAAGTATTTCTTCAGAAGAAAAAGCACGAGAATGGAGATATAAAAAATTATGTGAAAGAGCCAAAACTTTATTAAATAAATACCAGCAAAAACATCATATTTATTTGTTAACTGGTCACACGAGTAGTGATAATGCAGAAACATTTATCCTCAATTTATCTAGAGGAAGCAATTTTGCAGGTCTGAGTAATATTGAGAGTAAAAGATTAATAGAAAATCAAATTTATTTAATAAGACCAATATTAATTTTCAGTAGGGAAGATACAAAACAATTTTGCAATGATATGAAGATCCCAGTCTGGGAAGATCCTACAAATTCAGATCTCAAATTAAAAAGAAATTTAGTAAGAAAAAAAATTATTCCTACCTTAGAAGTCATCTATCCTGGTTGTTCTGAAAGGATAAATAATTTTTCCCAAAAAATGAGCAAATTCAATAATGAACGTAATGATCTTAGTGAACTAGCGTATTTATATTGTAAAAATGTTAAAGGTATCGATAGAAATCTCCTAAATGGTATGTGTATCGAAGCGAGGTGCACAATTTTAAATAGATTTTTAAAAGAAATATCTGCAAAGCAATGTAGTTCTAAAAATCTGACAAAATTAGCAACTTCAATTTATGAAAAAAATAAAGGTCAAATTAATCTGCAAGAGTTTTTAAAAATTGTTTGGGATAAAAACTATATAAATTTTGAAAAAAGTTAAGATGTTACAGCAGATCTTCTTCTTCTTGTTCTACCTTCAAATGAATCTTCTGTAGCAGTTTCAGCTGATGGATTCTGTGAAACTTTTGGACCTTTTTGGGTATTTTGTGGGTTATTTGAACTATTAGGATGATTATTGTTTGATTTCTTATGGAAATTATTATTATTTCTATTTCTATTGGAGAAATTTTGCTCTTCGGTAATCTTTGGAATATAAGCACGAGTGCCACTTGGAGCAGGTTGAACTAAACACAAAATAAGTGGTTCAACTTGTAATTCTCTTCTCATTCTTCTCGATAAACCATTTTCAATTTCTCTTTGTACACCAATCCAATCTACCTCAAAATTATTCGGCCCAGTTTGTCTGGATAATTGTTTCCATCTATTTTCTAAGACCCAGCTTATTTCTCGTTCTGTCCACATAGACATTTTTCTTGGCTCTGCAGTAGTAACAACTCCTCTTAAATTAACTCTAGGAGGGGCAACCATCTTCCCATCTGTACTAATAGGAGCTAAAACAGTTACTACACCATCTCCAGCCAATTGCTGCCTTTCCTTTAATACTCGAGCATCTACTATCCCATTTCGTGAGTTATCAAGCAGTTCAACACCAGCTTTTACAGGATCACCCTTTTGAATAGAATTAGGTGTTAACTCAACTACATCTCCATTTTCAATAATTAAAATATTATCCTTTGGAACCCCCATAGTTTGTGCACTCCTCCCATGACAAACAAGCATTCTATGTTCTCCATGAACAGGAACAAAAAACTTAGGTTTTGCGAGTGCCAACATTAACTTTTGATCTTCTTGAAAACCATGACCAGAAACATGAATATTCTCACCCTTTCCATAAACAACTTTTGCTCCGAGTTTCATTAATCTATCTATTGTATTAACAACAGAAATAGTATTACCAGGAATTGGGCTGGCTGAAAATATTACAGTATCAGTAGTCTTAAGGCGAACATGCTGATGTTCACCACGAGAGATTCTGCTTAACGCTGCTAGGGGTTCTCCTTGACTACCCGTCATTAATAATAGGGTCTCCCTATCTGGCAAATCTCTAATTTGCTTGATAGGAACAAACAAATCATCTGGACATTTCATATAACCAATATCTCTTGCCTTAGCAATAACATTTATCATCGATCTACCTAACAAACCGACCTTTCTTCCATGTTTCATGGCCAATTCTAAGATCATTGTCACTCTATGCACAGAACTAGCAAAAGTGGTAAGGATAACTCGTTCTTTTGCCTCTGCAATATGTTTTTCTAAAGAGGGATAGATAGTCTTCTCAGAAGGACAAAAACCTGGAACTTCGGCATTAGTAGAATCACTGAACATGCATAAAACACCCTTCTCTCCGTAATGCACCATTCTTTCAATATCAAATTGCTCTCCATCTACTGGCATATGATCAAACTTAAAATCTCCCGTGAAAATAATTGTACCAACAGGTGTTGTAACTGCTAAAGAAAAGCTATCACATATAGAATGGGTATTTCGAATAAATTCAACAGAAAAATGTTGTCCTACTTTTACAACATCTCTTGGATTTACTGTCTGTATAGTTGTTCTATCAGATACCCCTGCTTCCTCCATTTTTCCTCTAAGCATTGACATTGCCAATCTTGGGCCATAAATAATGGGAATATTAAAATGCTTTAGATGATGAGAAATACCTCCAATGTGATCTTCATGCCCGTGAGTGACAATCATTCCTTTTATTCTTCTTTGATTTTCTTTTAAAAAAGTTGTATCAGGCATAACAACGTTTACGCCATGCATACCATCAGATGGGAAAGCTAAACCAGCATCAACAAGCATTAATTCATCACCATATTCAAAAACGCAAGTGTTTTTTCCTATTTCATGTAGTCCACCTAGAGGTATTACTCGTAGGGCTGGCGTATTACTTTTAGATCTAGATGAATCATGAGTAGATCTATTTACAGTTGAATTTGTACTTGATTGCATAATTTTGAAATTTATGAAGTCCTGCTTGTAATCAAATAAGGTTTATTTAAATTTAATTATCAAGTTAAATATAATCCCTATTATAGGGAATTCAGGATAAAAGATAGTTGCTTTTTCATGTCATTGCTTAATGGTGACAAAGGACTTCTAGGATTACCTACATCCCATCCCGATAGCTCCAAAGCAGCCTTAATTGGAATTGGGTTAGTAGTCATAAAGAGTGCTTTGAAAAGAGGCTGAAGTTTTTCATGAATAGCAAGAGCGTTGGAAACCTTTCCACTTTGAAAAGAATTAATCATCTCTTTCAATTGCAATCCAACTAAATGACTTGCAACACTTACTACTCCTACAGCACCTACAGATAACATTGGAAGCAACAATGAATCGTCGCCACTATATACAGAGAGTTCGGAGCCACAAATAGCTCTTAGTTCTGTTACTTCTTCTATTCTACCGCTTGCAGCTTTAATACTGAGAATATTTGAGAAATCCATAAGTTTCTTCACAGTATCAGGTAATAAATTGCATCCAGTCCTGCCAGGAATGTTGTAGAGCATAAGAGGCAAATCCTTTGCAGATTTAGCAATAGAACTGAAATGTTTATAAAGACCTTCTTGAGGCGGCTTGTTGTAATAAGGAACAACGACCAAAGCACCGTCGGCACCAGAGTCGTAAGCTTTTTTTGTCGCTTCCACAGCTTCGCTTGTACAATTACTGCCAGTGCCAACTATTACTTTACAGCTCGCATCCAAGGATCCTTTTACTGCAATAAATAAATCATGCTGTTCCGCCCATGAAAGAGTCGGTGATTCTCCAGTAGTACCGCACAACACAATTCCATCGGAACCGTTCTCAAAAAGATAATTTGAAAGTTTTATAGCTAGTTCATAATCTACATCTCCATTCTCAGTGAATGGAGTAACCATTGCAGTCAATATTCTTCCAAATAGTGGATTATTACACTCAGTTTTGTCTGTAATCATTTTTTTGGAATTAATAACTCAGCTATTTGAACAGCATTCAGAGCTGCTCCTTTTCTTATTTGATCTCCACATAACCATAATTCTAATCCATGAGGCTGACTTATATCAGTTCTTAGCCTGCCAACAGCAACATTATCCCTTCCCATAACGTCATTTGGCATAGGAAATCTATTATTTTTGTAATCCTCAATAACTTCAATTCCAGGAGATTTTTTTAATTCTTCAAGAGCATCTTTAGGCTCAACTACATCGGCAAATTCAATATTGATCGATTCAGAATGTGCTCTCAGTACTGGGACTCGAACACATGTAGCAGAGAGCTTTAAGTCAGCAATATTTAATATTTTCCTTGTTTCATTAACCATTTTCATCTCTTCTTCGCAGTAATTATTTGAAAGCATAGGGGAATTATGTAAAAACAAATTAAAAGCAAGAGAGTATGGCAAAACTTCACTTTTTTGAGGATTTCCTTGAAGATATTGTTCGGTTAAAAGTTTTAGTTCCTCCATCGCCAGTTGACCTGCACCACTGACAGATTGATATGTTGAGACAATAACTCTTTGAATAGTCGAAAGTTTGTTTAATGGAGCTAAAACTAATGTCAACAAAATGGTAGTGCAGTTTGGATTCGCTATTACCCCATCATGATTAAGTACGTCACTAGCATTAACTTCAGGGACTATAAGAGGAACGTTCTTATCTAGTCTGAAAGCACTTGAATTATCTATCAGTAAAGCATTTTGATCAATAATGGTAGACAACCATTTTCTTGAAATACTTCCGCCAGCTGAAGCCAAAACTAAATCAAGATTCTTAAATGCTTCCTTAGTTGTTTTTTTTGTAACTAATTCTTCATCTTTCCAAATAATTTTTTTTCCTTCTGACCGCTCTGATGAAAGTAAGACCAATTCTGATATTGGGAAATCACGTTGTTCAAGAATTTTTAGCAATTCAGATCCCACAGCACCTGAAGAACCTAAAACAGCAACTTTTAATGGCCTATTAGGCAAATACGGAGATTGTCTCACACTTTAAAATGATTTTTATAAATAGATTGACTATTTTTTTTACTTTATCAAAAAATTAACTTTCAAGGAAATCACATAATGTGAAATAATTAAGGTTCGGCTCATAGTAATAAATTAGAAAAACATGGCTAAAGATGCACTAATAGTCAAAACAACTCCTCTGCCTCAAAGTAGAATTTCGTTCGAATTAGAAATACCATCTGAGACATGCAAAACGTGTGTAAATGAAACAATCAGTTCTATCAGTCGTTCGGCTAAAATTCCGGGATTTAGACTTGGTAAGATTCCTAAACAAGTCTTAATCCAAAGAATTGGAATCACACAATTACATGCTTCTGCTCTGGAAAAAATTATTGATAAATCATGGCAAGAAGCGTTAAAAATAAAATCTATAGAGCCACTAAGTGAGCCAGAATTGGTAGATGGATTTGAATCTTTACTTGCAAAGTTTAATCCTGAAAAATCACTTAAGGTTACTCTTCAAACTGATGTTGCCCCAGAATTAAAACTTAAAAAATCCAAAGGACTAAGTGTTGAAATATCAAAGACAAAGTTTGATCCTAAGTCAATAGATGAAGCGCTAGAAAAATCTAGAAATCAATTTGCAAACATTATTCCAGTTACCAATAGAGCAGCAAAATTAGGAGATATTGCTGTAATTAGTTTCAAAGGAAAATATAAAGATTCTGGTAAAGAGATTGATGGTGGAACAAGTGAATCAATGGATCTTGAGTTAGAAAAGAACAAAATGATTCCCGGTTTCGTTGAGGGAATCGTAAAGATGAAAATTGGTGATACTAAAACACTTAACCTTAAATTTCCTGATGATTATTCTCATGTGGATTCAAGAGGCAAAGAAGCAATTTTTGAAGTAAATCTTAAAGATCTTAAGGAAAAAGAATTGCCTGAACTTAATGACGATTTTGCAAAACAGTCTGGCAACAAAGAATCATTAAAAGAGTTAAAGAAAGATATTGAAAAGCAACTTAAGGAAAATTTTGAAAAAACTCAAAAAGATATCAAAATTGAAGCTTTACTAGGTGCCTTAACAAACGAATTGGTTGCTGAAATTCCAAAATCTATGATTGATATAGAAGTGAGGAATAATATTGAACAAACCGCTCAAAGATTTGCTCAACAAGGTCTTGATGTTAAATCTACTTTCACTCCGGAATTAGTTAAGTCATTAGCAGAGTCCACAAGGCCTCAGGCTGAAAAAAATGTTCAAAGAAATTTAGCTTTAAAAGCATTAGCTGAAACAGAAAACATAAAAGTCGATAAAGATGAAATTGATTTAAAAATGAAAGATTATGAAGATGCAATCTCTCAATCTTCAAAACAAATAGATATTAAAAAATTAACAGAAGTAGTAAGTAACGATCTACTCAAAGAAAAATTAATAATTTGGCTTGAAGAAAATTCTGAAGTAAAAGAAAAAACTACAAAAACTTCTAAAGCCACCAAAACCTCCAAAACGACAAAAGCCGCAAAAACTACAAAAAACTACAAAAACTCAAAATAAAAAAGAAAAAAAATAATTTATGAAATTTCCTACTAATTAAACAAAAACCCCTTAAATTATTTATAAGACGAAAACTAATTTGTGAACTCAGAAAAAAAACATTTAATCCAAAGCTCAATAAGTTCTTACGAAAGTAATAACAAAACTATTGCTGCTGTTCCTACTGTTATAGAACAATCAGGTAGAGGAGAAAGAGCTTTTGATATTTATTCAAGACTACTGAGGGAGAGAATAATTTTTTTAGGTACTGGAATTAATGATCAAGTATCTGATTCACTTGTTGCACAATTATTATTTCTTGAAGCGGAAGATCCCGAAAAAGACATACAAATATATATTAATTCTCCTGGAGGTTCAGTAACTGCAGGAATGGCCATTTACGATACTATGCAACAAATATCCCCTGATGTAGTGACAATATGCTTTGGAGTAGCGGCGAGTATGGGGGCATTTCTACTTTCTGGAGGAGCAAAGGGGAAAAGATTGGCTTTACCTAATTCTAGGATTATGATCCATCAACCTCTGGGAGGTGCACAAGGTCAAGCAGTAGAGATTGAAATACAAGCTAAAGAAATACTTTTTCTCAAGAAAACATTAAATTCGCTTTTAGCAGAACATACTGGTCAACCTTTAGAAAAAATTAATGAAGATACAGAAAGAGATTACTTTTTATCTCCCTCAGAAGCAGTCGAATATGGGTTAATTGATAAAGTTATCAAAAAGTGACAAGGGATCCTGATTTTTTAAGAATATGATGACGAATCGATATTTATAAGCAATCCTAGTGAATAGGGAATATTTAACACCTTTCACTTTAAAACTTATAATCGATGGCTAAATTCGACGCCCATCTTAAATGTTCATTTTGCGGGAAATCACAAGACCAAGTAAGAAAGCTTATAGCTGGTCCTGGGGTTTATATCTGTGATGAGTGCATAGATCTTTGTAATGAAATTCTCGATGAAGAACTTCTTGATAATCAAGCGAACACAAACAACTCTCCGCAAGTAAAAAAGAAATTACCAACTGATAATCCAAAAAAATCTGTTCCTTTAGAATTAACCTCAATTCCTAAGCCATTAGAAATTAAAAGTTTTCTAGATAATCAAGTTGTTGGACAAGAATCTGCAAAAAAAATATTATCAGTAGCCGTATACAATCACTACAAGCGATTAGCTTGGAAAGTTAAAGAAGATAGTAAAAATAACAATGCAATGGATTCACAAGCAACTAAATTACAAAAATCAAATATTTTACTTATCGGCCCCACTGGAAGTGGAAAAACGTTATTGGCGCAAACTTTAGCAGAGTTTCTGGATGTTCCTTTTGCAGTAGCTGATGCAACGACTTTGACAGAAGCTGGATATGTTGGGGAGGATGTTGAAAACATACTTTTAAGACTTCTACAGAAATCAGAAATGAATGTAGAACTAGCTCAAAAAGGAATTATTTATATTGATGAAATAGATAAAATTGCAAGAAAAAGCGAGAATCCTTCAATTACTAGAGATGTCTCTGGGGAAGGAGTTCAGCAAGCATTATTAAAAATGCTTGAAGGAACAGTTGCTAATGTGCCACCACAAGGCGGAAGAAAACATCCTTATCATGACTGCATCCAAATTGATACAAGTCAAATATTATTTATTTGCGGAGGAGCTTTTATAGGTTTAGAGGATATCGTTCAAAAGCGTATGGGTAAACACTCTATAGGATTTACCACCAATTCAGATCAAAACAAAGTTGATACAAAAAAAATAGAAGACCCAAGAGATTCCCTGAAAAATTTAGAATTAGATGACTTAGTGAAATATGGCCTAATTCCAGAATTTATAGGTAGAATTCCGGTTTGTGCTGTATTAGATCGTCTTACTAAAGAAACTTTAGAATCTATTTTGACTCAACCAAGAGATGCATTAGTAAAGCAATTCAAAACTTTGCTAAGTATGGATAATGTTGAATTATCATTTGAGCCTGATTCTGTTGAAGCGATAGCAAATGAAGCATATAAAAGAAAAACAGGCGCAAGAGCATTAAGATCAATAATTGAAGAGCTAATGCTTGACATAATGTACACTTTGCCTTCTGAAGAAAATGTAAAAGAATTCACAATTACGAAAAAAATGGTAGATAATCTGTTCTCATCTAAAATTGTTAAACTACCCTCAGGATCAAAAAGAATCATTAAAGAGTCTGCATAAAATTAGAGTTTAATTTTTTTAATTGAATCCCAAATTTTTCTAATTAATGAAAAATAAATGCCAAATATACATAAGCCTTTTCATCAAAAATATAGACCAAACAACTTAGACGAACTAGTTGGGCAAAAATTTATATCCATTACACTCAAACAAGCACTATTAACAAAAAAAATTGCTCCTGCATATCTTTTTAATGGTCCAAGAGGCACTGGAAAAACATCAAGTGCAAGAATATTTGCAAAATCTCTAAATTGCCAGGCATTCGACCAACCTACGCTAACTCCTTGTTGTAAATGTGACTTATGTATACAAATTACAGATGGGAGCGCTCTAGATATTATCGAGATTGATGCAGCATCAAACACCGGAGTAGAAAATATAAGAGAAATTATAGAAAGAGCGAGATTTGCTCCTACTCAAGCGAGATGGAAAGTATATGTTATTGATGAATGTCATATGCTTTCAACTGCAGCTTCAAATGCTTTACTAAAAACTATTGAAGAACCGCCCTCAAGAGTTGTATTTATCCTTGCGACGACAAATCCTGAGAGAGTATTAAATACAATACAAAGTAGATGTCAAAAGTTCGATTTCAGAAGAATAAGCCCCAATGACATTTTTCAACATTTATCAGAAATAGCAGAAAAAGAGTCCATTGAGTACGAAGTACAGGCGTTAAAAATGATTGCAAAAAGGTCTAATGGAGGTATGAGAGATGCACAAAGCCTCCTTGAACAACTGAATCTTTTACCAGAAGGCATAACAATTAATAATATCCAAAACCTGCTAGGTGAAGTATCAGAAATTGAAATAACAAATCTGATTAAATCATTAGTTGAGAATAGTCCTGA
>CACHDC010000018.1 GCA_902578445.1 uncultured Synechococcaceae cyanobacterium | reverse complement strand
TAGGAGGAGTAGCTGAATATTTTGCTGAACCAAAAAGCATTGAGGAATTTTCATATCTAATAAAATGGGCTGATATAAACAAACAAAGATGCCAAATAATTGGGGCAGGTTCAAATCTTTTAATAAATAATATTTTCATAAAAGGTTTAGTTGTATGTACAAAAAAAATGAAATCATTAACGATAGATCCGTATTCGGGAATTGTTGAAGCGGAAGCAGGTGTAATGCTCCCAACATTATCTAATTATCTTGCTAAAAATGGATTACAAGGAGGTGAATGGGCTGTTGGAATTCCAGGAACATTAGGAGGAGCAATTTATATGAACGCTGGAACTGGTAATTTATCGCTAGCAAAGAATCTCATTTCCGTAAAAGTCATAAATAATAAAACTCATGAAAAACTTGTAATTAAAAAAAAAGATATCGATTTTAATTATAGGTTTAGCTCTTTTCAAACAAACGATTTGAAAATTATTAGTGCAAGACTACATTTTAAGCCTAATGGAAATCTTGAAAAATTAATTCAAACAACCAAAAGTAACCTGAAATTAAAAACAGAAACACAGCCATATCATCAACCAAGTTTTGGTAGTGTTTTTAAAAATCCTGAAAATAATTATGCAGCAAAATTAATTGATGATATGGGTTTAAAGGGATTTAAAATTGGCGGTGCAGAAATTTCTACAATGCATTCAAATTTTATAATTAACACTTCTTCAGCAAGTTCAAAAGATATTTATGAATTAATAACAGTAATTCAACAAAAAGTACTACAAAACAAAGGAATTTTTTTGCAACCAGAAGTAAGAATGATTGGTTTTGACTATCCTAACTAAAGAAACTTTTATACAAAATGGCGGGTTTTGGACTTCCTAACTTTGGACAACTTACAGAGGCTTTTAAAAAAGCGAAACAAATTCAGCAAGATGCTCAAAAATTACAAGATGAACTTGAAAATATGGAGATTGAAGGAAAAAGTGATGATGAAATGATAAAAGTTTGGATTAGTGGAAACCAACTACCTTTAAAAGTAGAAGTACAAGAAAATATTTTTAATGCAGATAAAGAAAAAATAGAGCAAAACATTTTGCAAGCTTTTCAAAAAGCTCATGAATTATCTACAACAACTATGAAAGAAAGGATGAATGATTTGACTGGAGGATTAAATCTTAATCTTCCTGGTTTTGATAATAATGACTCTTAGAAGACTCAATCATATCTTTATAAAAAGAATATCTTTCAAAGGATTTATTTAAATTACAGCCCTCATCATTTAAATGTAAACAATTACGAAATTTACACTTAATTTCTTCTACGTTTACTTGTTTATATATTTCTGAATAAAGATTTGGTAACGTCCTAATATCAACTTCTAGAGGTTGCATATTAAAGCCAGGAGTGTCCACAATGTAGCTTTGATTTGATATCGAAAATAACTCAACATTTCGAGTAGTGTTTTTTCCTCTCTTAATTTTATTGGAAACTGGAGCAGTACTATTTTTAAGACCTGGAATTATCATATTAAGCAAAGTGGTTTTGCCAACCCCGGATGGGCCCATAAAAATTGAACATTCTTTTTGCTTTAACTCAGCTAATAAATTATTAAAATAATGAGATTTATCTAAATTTAAAGTTATTGCTTGATAACCCCATTTCTCAAATTTATCAATTAATAAAGATCTTCTTTTATCTGAAATTAAATCGCATTTTGTTAAAACTAATGACACTTCAACTCCCATTGATTCTGCTGATATCAGAAACCTGTTAACTTGCGATAAATTTAACTCTGGCTCTAGAACGGAAAAAATAATGTATATGTTAGAAATATTTGCAACTGAGGGTCTAACTAATAAATTTTTTCTTTTTTTTAAACTTGTTATTACTGCGCGTTTGCTTTTTAAATCAATATTTTCAATTACTACTTCGTCTCCAACATAAATTAATTGATCCTTGAAGTTTATAGACTTTCTTACCTTACATAAAAATTTCTCACCATTTCCAGAGTCTTCTGGATTTTTGAGGTCAACTAACAAAAAATCATTAAATTTTTTCGTAACTAAACCTAAATATTGACTATTTGTTTTCATGCAATATTTTTATTTCTATAGATTTTTCATTTTCATTGATTTTTTTAACCAAACATCCTACCTCTTTTAAACTTTTTAATACCATTTCTTCTGGTTCTCCTTTATCTAGTTCAACTATAAGTTGCTCATTTTTGGATAACTTTTCCAAAGCCAATTTGATTTTGACAACATTTAAAGGACATGGAACAGTTTTAAGATCCAAATGCTTCAAAGAAATCATTAGGATTCTTTACCGAATAATTTACTAAAAAGTCCACTACTGGAATTAATATTTTTATCTGAGTATTGAGAAGCTAAACCCTCTAAAAGCTTTCGTTCTTCATCAGTTATGCGAGTTGGCAATTTTACCTTTACTAAGACTTCATGATTTCCTCTAGCAACTGGATTACCAAGTCTAGGTACCCCTTTATTCTCAAGTGAAAGAGTTGTATTTGGCTGGGTACCACTTGGAATTTTTAAATTAACATTTCCATCAACTGTAATAATTTCAACAGTGTCACCTAAAATAGCTTGCAAATAACTTACTGCTATTTCTGAGTAAATAGTCACACCATCTCTTTTAAGTTTTGAATCATTCTTAACCTTTATAAAAACATACAGATCACCTGGTGGTCCGCCTTTCAAACCAACATTTCCCTCTCCCGAAACTCTTAGTTTAGTACCAGTATCAACTCCTGCAGGAATATTAATTCTTAATTTTTTTCTGACTTGCTTTACTCCATTACCACCGCAACTTACACATGGATCTGAAATTATCTGACCAGCTCCATTACATGAAGGACATTCAGCTACTTGTGTAAAATTACCAAAAGGTGTTCTCGTAGCTCTTCTGACTTGACCACTCCCCCCACATGTTGAACAAGTTTTTGGTCCGGTTCCTGGCTTGGCTCCTGTTCCCCTACAGACTTCACATGTCTCAAGGTGAGGAATTTTAATTTCTTTTTGTTGGCCAAATATTGCATCTTTAAAGTCAACATTAAGGTCATACCTCAGATCATCTCCTTGTTGAGGGCCTCTTCTTTGAGTTCTTCCTCCCTGAGGATTTTGTCCACCAAAGCCATTAAAAAAGGTTTCAAATAAATCTGCAAAGCCGCCCATATCACCCATATCAGGCATTCCAGCCGCACCTCCAAGGCCAGCCTCTCCAAACTGATCATATCTAGCTCTTGTTTCAGGATCAGCTAATGCTTCATAAGCCTTACCGATTTCTTTAAATTTATCTTCAGCACCAGGTTCTTTATTTACATCAGGATGATATTGCCTTGCTAATTTTCTATAAGCCCTTTTTAAGGTATCCGCGTCAGCATCTCTTGAAACTCCAAGTATTTGGTAAAAATCAGCCATTAGATAATGCTCAAATAAGAATTAAGAATTTATACATCTTCAGAAGTGTTTACCTCTGAATCAACATCCCCTTCAACTGTATCCTTTTCTACTTCCTGTTGTGAATTTTGTCTCCCAGGTCCCATAGAAACCTTAACCAAGGCATGTCTCAAAACCTTACCTTCTAAATGATATCCCCGCTGTAATTCTTCAATAATAAAATCCTCTTCAAAATCTTCACTAGGCTCTCTTAATACAGCTTCATGTAGGTTTGGATCAAATTGCTGACCTTTAACTCGCATAGGTGACACTCCCTGTTGTTTTAAAACTTCTACCAATTGTTTATACAAGCCTTGATAACTTCTATGAAGAGCTTGAGCTTCTTCACTTTCTGGTTTAAGTTGTTGTCTTGCTCTCTCAAAATTATCAACAATAGGAAGTATTGCCGTTAAAGTCTTTGAAACAAGTTGAATTTTTAAATCGTCCTGATCTCTAGACTGCCTTTTTCTAAAATTATCAAAATCCGCTGAAATCCTTACATATTGGTTTTTTAATGTTTCATGCTCTTTTTCTAATTGTTCTAATCTTGCATCATTATTGGAAATAGTATTTTTTAATTCTTCGGTATTTATTTCTTCTGTTTTTTGAGAAGATAATTCATCATTTTCAGTAGTTGAATTTTGCGTAGATGACATATCATCAGGAGTATTATCCTGCTTAGAAACATCATTTTCTTTATTATCAATATTGTCTGATTGATTTTCAATCATTTTTCTAAAATTTAATAGAACTATTCTCCAATAAAGTGATGCACAAAACAAGTTGCGGAAGGCCGCACAATTATCTAATCAGCAACAAACCTTAATGCTAATCCATTGTTACAGTATCTTTTGCCAGTGGGGAGTGGCCCATCATTGAAAACATGTCCTTGATGACCTCCGCATCTAGAGCAATGATATTCGGTTCTAGGGACAATTAACTTGAAATCAACTTTTGTTTCTACTGATCCTTCAATAGAATCCCAAAAACTTGGCCATCCTGTACCACTATCGTACTTTTTATCTGAGGAAAAAAGCGGCAAATCACATCCTGCGCAGTGAAAAACTCCTTTTCTTTTCTCATTATTTAATTGACTGCTAAAAGCCCTTTCAGTCCCTTCCTCCCTCAAAATAAAGTAAGATTCTGAACTAAGCCTAGCTTTCCATTCCTCTTTTGATAAATTCCACTCTTCTTTAGAAGCAAATGAAGATGCTAAAACTTGCATAGGCTTAAAGATTATTTTTAAGATTGACATAGTAGGAATTAGAATAAAAGTTCTTCTTGATAGAAATTGATTCATATATTTAATTCACGAAAAGTAATGAATTTCAACAAGTCTAATTCTATTAAAAATATTCATAAATTAAGTATTGCTCCAATGATGGATTGTACTGATAAACACTTCAGAATGATTATGAGAAAAATAAGCTCTGAAGCTCTATTGTATACGGAAATGATTGTGGCCCAAAGCTTAGTATATACGAATAAAAAAGAAATTTTTCTAGATTTTAATAGTGAAGAACACCCGATATCGATTCAGTTTGGTGGAGAAGATCCTAAAATCCTTAAAGAGGCAGCCCAAATGGCACAGGATTGGGGTTATGACGAAATAAACTTTAATGTTGGTTGTCCGAGTCCAAGGGTTTGTTCTGGAAATTTTGGCGCTTCACTTATGAAAGAGCCTCAAAAAGTAGCAAAATGTATAGAATCCTTAAAAAATAATTGTAACTTACCGGTAACGATTAAACACAGAATCGGCGTAGACAATGATGATAGTTTCGTTAACTTAAATAATTTCGTGAGAATTGTCGCAAATGCAGGTGCAGACAGATTTACTGTTCATGCAAGGAAAGCAATACTAAACGGTCTAAATCCAAAACAAAACAGGACCGTCCCTCCACTAAATTATGGTGTAGTAAAGAAATTGAAAAAATCAAATCCTGAATTATTAATAGAGATCAATGGAGGTTTAACAGATATCGATGAATCATTAAAAGCCTTAAATGATTTTGATGGAGTCATGATTGGACGTTCAATATATAAACATCCCTTAAGATGGTCTGCAATTGATCAAAAGATTTATGGAATTAATACAAAACCCAAAACCGCTTCAAATATTATATTCTCTTTAATTCCATACATAGAATCACATTTAAGCAATGGAGGAAAATCTTGGGATATTTGCAAACATCTTATAAATTTAGTTGAAGGGATACCAAAAGCTAGAATTTGGAGAAATCAAATTTCAAATAAATCAATAAAAAAAGAATTAAATATTGAATATCTATTTAAATTAACTACAGCGCTTGAAGAAATGGGTTACTAATCACTCTCGCCTGAAGCATTGTTCTCATTAGAAACTCCCCTTTTTCTCCTGCTCCTACTATTTTCATATTCAGAGTTTTCAGAAGAATTTCCAAAACTTCTGTCTTCCCAACCTTCTGCTCCAGAAGATTTATTAGTGTAAGCGCTATTAGATCCAGAATTACCGCCACCGTAGCCGCCGCCGTTATTACCGCCGTAAGCACCACCGTAGCCGCCGCCATTATTACCGCCGTAGCCGCCGCCATTATTACCGCCGTAGCCACCTCTTCCTCCTCTACGAGATCCTCCAGAACCTCTAGGCTCAGCTTTATTAATCCTTAATGGCCTACCCATAAGTTCCGTGCCTTGCATGCCATCAATAGCTGCTGACTCAATCGCTTCATCTGCCATTTCAATAAATGCGAAACCTCTTTTCCTTCCAGTATCTCGCTCCAAAGGGAGAGAACAATTTAAAACCTCACCAAAAGGGGTAAACAGCTGTATAACATCTTCACGCTCTGCGCGGAACGGCAAATTGCCAACAAAAATACTCACTTTAAACTCAAAAAAGAAAAATTAACTTACAAAAGACTACAATGAGTAATCCCATAACGTTGCTTTATTATTCTACTTCAAAGCATACCCTTGTTGTAGAAAAATAGTTGAGAATTATAGTAACAATTTTCTTTGCCAATTATTTACCTCTTTTTCTACCTGAACAAAACCTGTGCCACCTTCGCTATTTCTTGATTTAACAACATTAAGAGGTTTAAGATCCACAAATACATCCTCGTCAAATTTAGGGTGGAATTTTTTAAATTCATCAATTTTGAGATTTTTAAATAACATTTTTCTCTCAAGGCAATATTTAACTATTTCACCCACAACTTGATATGCGGTCCTAAAAGGAACATCCTTACCAACTAAGTAATCTGCCAAATCAGTAGCATTAGAAAAGTCATTTTCTACAGACTCAGATAGATTTTTAATATTAAATTCAATACCCTCATTAATTAAAATAGTCATTGCCTTAATACAAGAAGATATTGTTTCTGTAGTATCAAATATTGGCTCTTTATCCTCTTGAAAATCCTTGTTGTATGAAAGTGGTACCCCTTTGACCATCGTTAACAATGCCTGAAGATGTCCATACACTCTTCCTGTCTTACCTCTTATCAATTCTGGAACATCGGGATTTTTTTTCTGCGGCATTAAGCTACTTCCCGTAGCACATTTATCAGTTAATTTTGCATAAGAAAATTCATCAGTTACCCATAAAATTATTTCCTCTGAAATTTTACTTAAATGAGACATCAACAAGGCAGATGCAGAAACAAACTCTATGCAAAAATCTCTATCACTTACTGCATCAATGCTGTTTTTATAAATCTTTTCAAAACCTAATTCTGAAGCTGTAAAATGCCTATCTATTTTTATTTTTGTTCCAGCTAATGCTGCAGCTCCTAACGGAGAAATATTTACTCTTGAGCGCACTTCTTTAAACCTTTCACGATCTCTTTGGAGCATTTCTATGTAAGCCAATAAATGATGAGCCAAAGATAATGGTTGCGCTCTTTGCATGTGAGTATATCCAGGAATTAAAGTATAAATATTAGATTTCGCGAGATTTAAGAAAGATTTTTGCAAATCTGTTATTAAAATTTCAATATTGTCAATCTCTTTTCTTAGCCACAATCTTATATCTGTGCCAACTTGATCATTCCTACTTCTACCTGTATGTAATTTTTTTCCAGTTTCACCAATTAAATTTATAAGTTTTTCTTCTATACAATAGTGAATATCTTCAGAAGGTGGACTAGGAGAAAATTTACCCTCCAAATACTCAACTTTTATTAACTCTAGACCATTAATTATTTTCAAAGCTTCAGAAGACGATAAAACTTTAGTTTTGCCAAGCATTTTCGCATGAGCAATCGAGCAATCTAAATCTTCTATTATAAGCTTTCTATCAAAACCAATTGAGGCATTAAACTTTTCAATAAAAGGGTCAAGTTCATTATCAAACCTTTTACTCCAAACTTTTGCCATATCTATTAGTAACTTTAAGTATCTCTAATAAAGCATTTTTTTATATAAGTGACAAAAAATATCTATTTTAGTTGAAAAATAACCATCGAAGCATCATCTTCCAGATGTCTATTTTGGCCGGTAAAATCATCTAGCTTTTTAAATATTTTATTTAAAATTTCTTGGGATGTATAAGATTGCTTACATAATTTTGTAAGAGTTTTAATTAATCTTTCCTCATCAAATCTCTCCCCTAAGTAGTTAGAAGTATCAATTACTCCATCTGTATAATAAAGAACTAAATCATTTTGATTAAGCTTGATTTCACCACAACGATATTCAGCATCTTTTTGTAGTCCAAGTACAAATCCCTCTGCATCTAATTTGATAATTTTCTGATCAGAACTTTTCCAAAGTAAAGGAGGATTATGTGCAGCATTAGCGAATCTCAATTTTCTAGTTCTGGGGTCATAATCTGAGTAAAATAATGTCACAAATCTATGCGATTGATCTAAATCATTGATTGCTAGTTGATTTAAATCATGCAAAATTCTATCTGGAGGTAGACCTGTAAGAACCTCTGCACGTAGCATTCCTCGTAACATAGTCATTAAAAGACCTGCTGGAATTCCTTTGCCCATTACATCACCTATGACAAAGGCCCATCTTGATTTTTCTTTTCTTTTTTCAGAAATATTCGTCTTTAAGCACATAAAATCATAGTAATCGCCTCCAAGCTGAAGAGCCGGTCTACAATGTGCAGCCAGGTCTATACCATGGATAATTGGACAATAATCTGGAAGTAATTGAGATTGAATTTCAGCACCAGTAGAAATTTCTCGATCTACTTTTTCATGCTTTTTCTTTGTTGTTATTAAGCAGTGATTTTCTAATCCAACAGCTAGACAATTTTCAATAAAATTAAAATTAATATCTTCAGTAATTGATTGTCTTGAAATATCATTGCTAAAAATATAAATAAACCCTCTACATTTTCCTCTGGATATTATTTTTTTAGTTTCAACTTTATATTGTTTAAATTTATTTTTTAAAGCATGTTCAAAATTTTGAATTTCTTTAATTTTAAATTTTTTTGAAAAGTGAAATTGATTCAAAAAACTATTAATTTTTTCTTGAATTGGTAAATATTCATCACTAGCAGAAATTTTTATATTTTCATTCCAAATCTCTCCCTCATAATTTAAAGGAATAATTAAAATTATATTTTCAAAAAAAATATGTTTAAAAATTAAGCAAATATAATCCAGTAATTTATTTATGTTGGAAAATGATTTTAAATAAAAAGCTAAAGAAGATGCAATTTCAGCAAATTTATTTTTATTTTTTAAAATTAGAGAAGGTTCATTTTCTAATAAATTTTGAATAAATTTGCTCGAAAATATTTTTTCTTTTTGATTATTTTTCAAAACAAATCTAATAGATAAATATGTTTTAACATTAAATTTAAATTTTTAAAAAAAATTAATTAAATATTTATTTATCTGCAAGCATTGCCTCAACAAATTCATAACTATTAAACGGTCTCAAATCTTTTATACCTTCTCCAGCTCCAATAAACCTTATAGGCAAATTTACTTCTTCAGCTATAGCTAAAGAGACTCCTCCTCTAGAAGTACCGTCTAATTTAGTAATAATTGCCCCACTTAAATCTGCTGATTTAGCGAAACTTTTTGCCTGCTTTAAGCCATTTTGACCCTGACTTGCATCTAAAACTAATAATGATTCAACAATTGCATCTGGGACCTTTTTATCAATTATTTTTTTTATTTTTGTTAATTCATCCATCAAATTATTTTTTGTTTGCAATCTACCTGCTGTATCAACAAGCAATAAATCAACATTTCTTTTTTTTGCAGAATTAATTGCATCGAAAACCACTGCAGCTGGATCAGCATTTTTTGATTGATTAGATATAACGTCAACATTACTTCGATCTCCCCACACTTTAAGTTGTTCTACTGCGGCCGCTCTAAAAGTATCAGCCGCAGCTATCAAAGTTTTATAATTACTTTTTGATGATAAATAAGCTAATTTTCCTAATGTAGTAGTTTTACCAACACCATTAACTCCAACTAATAACCAGACATTTAACTTACCCTTTTTAGGAACTAAAAGATCAGTGCCAGAATTTTTTATTGGTTTATCGATAATTAATTTTAATTCTTTCTTCAAAAATTTTATTCCTGCTTCTCCACCCACGACTTCCTCGTTTAATTTTGTTCTAAGAGAACTTATAACTTTATCGGTTGAATCAATCCCTACATCAGCTCTTATTAACAAAGTCTCTAAATCATCAAGAGATTCAGGAGTAAGAGGATCATCTCCCAATTTATCCAATAATTCGGTAACAAATCCTTTTCGGGTTTCTTCTAATCCTTTACGTAATTTAGTTAACCAATCAATTTCATCAATTGATATTTGATTTATTTTTTTTCCTTGAGCAGCTAATACCATTGCAGACCAAGTAAAATTATCATCAAATTCTCCTAATTCAGGTTCAGGAATAGTTCTAGACGCGCCAGGACTATTTTCTTTATTAGACATTTCAATCAATTCTTGCTTTTGCTCTTCCTCTTTCTGTAATTCTTGCTTTTGCTCTTCCTCTTTCTGTAATTCTTGCTTTTGCTCTTCCTGTCGTTTTTTTAATAGCGCATAAGCTTGTGCAGCCCACTCACGTGAATTATCCGAATCAATATTATTCATTATTATTTGTAGTGCGTAATTAAATTTTTAAAATACTATTTATTTATATCAAATAATCATGATAATTAAATTGTTTGTAATCTCCTTAAAACTCCATTAATAAATTTTCTTCCTTGCAAATCACTATATTTATTAGCTAAATTTACAGCCTCATCACAAGCAACAGCGACAGGAGTGTTCAAAAAATTGATATCCACGTAGGCTAGACGCAAAATATCCCTATCGATTCTAGGTAGTCTTTTTAATCTCCAACCATCCATTACTTGATCGATGTCAGAATCAATACTTTTAAGGTTATTAATTATGCTACAAATCCTTTGATTCACGTCCTCTCTAATATCAATTTGACCACTAGATACAATTAATTTTGGAAAGTCTAAAGTTACTGAAAGTGTATTCATAACAGTTTCAATTTTTGTCAGAGATTTTTTTAACTCATCTCGAACATTTGTAAAAGAGGAATTTACACCTTCTTGCAATTCACTTTCTAATATTTTTTGTGAAGCATTTTCTAACTCTGACTCGCAATTATCTAATTCCTCTCTGCAGTGGTTTATTAGAGAATCCAAAGCAGATTCAAAAATTTCTTCTATTTGAAATTTATTTAATTCAAAATCACCTTTATCTTTTATAAGGCCAAGAGAAATTAAAGATAATTCTCTAGAAAGAGATCTATTATGCATTAATTAAGAAGAAGTATTAGTTGAAGCTCGTAATTGAGAAAACAATTTTGAAAATGTTGGATTTGTAGTGTTATTTTTCTCATCTGGATTAACGATCCCAGCTGAAATTATTGTTCTAAAAGCATCTTCAACAGAAATATCGAGATCTTTAACAGAGGACTCAGGAACGAGTGTGTACCAACCAGTAGTTGGGTTTGGTGCGGTAGGTATAAAAACACTCAATAACTTTTCTTCCAATTCTGGCTGTAAAGAAGGACCTACATCTCCAGTGACAAAGCCTACACTATATAGTCCTTCACGAGGATATTCAACTAAAACAACTCTTCTAAATCTATTAGATTTATTACTTAAGAAAGTTTCTAATAATTGTTTAAGAGTTTTATAAACCGCTCCAGCTACTGGAATTTTTGATAAAGTACCCTCTCCAAATTCTAATAACCATCTTCCCACGAAATTTCTCGCCATCAAGCCTATAAGCAAAATAGCTAATAAAGGAACAGTTAAACCTAAGGTAAGATTAATTAAATCTTGCAATAAAGGATTTAAAGTAATAAAAGGATTTAGTTGCTTTGGAACTGAAGTAACTAAAGTTAAAACAAATTTACTTACCAATGATGACAACCAGATTGTCGTTGCTAAAGGTATAACAACCAATAACCCTGCTATAAGATCATTTTTTAGATCTTGTTGAAGCCTGGATCCTAAATTCGAATCTTGATTTTGATTAGATTCAACCAAAATAACGTTTCTAACTATATTAACTTTACTAATAATTTAACTGTTTTTAATGAGTTAGGATATATTTTTTTTAAATATATCTATTTTATTTATAAGTTTATTCTCCAAAAATAACTTTAAAAGAAATATTATAAAAATAAAGGAATGATTAATAACATCCAATACAAAAAAGAAATAAGTAAAAAATTAAAAGAAAGAGCTATTTTAGAAGGTTTTGCAATTGCTGGAATAGCTTCAATACCAGGCAGTTCGCGCATAAAATTAAGAACTAATGCATTAGAAAGATGGTTATCAAATAACCACCATGCTGAAATGAAATGGATGGAAGCAGAAAAAAGAAAAAATATAGAATCCCTTTTTCAAGAGGCAAAAAGTGTTTTAAGCGTAGGATTTGCTTACATTAATTCACAAAACAACAACAATAATAATTTTCTGAAGGTAGCTAAATTCAGCCAAGGCGAAGATTATCATAAAGTGATTTATAAAAAATTAAAGAATATCGGTAATTGGATCAACCTAGAAATTCCTGATTGCAAATGGAAAATATGTGTTGACACCTCACCACTCCTTGAAAAAGCATGGGCAGAAGAGTCAGGTATTGGTTGGATAGGTAAAAATAGTAATTTAATAAGTAAAAAAAATGGTTCTTGGCTTACTTTGGGTTTTATGATTCTCACAAAAGATTTAATCCCAGATAAACCTCATCAATCACTTTGTGGAAAATGTGATATTTGTATTGAACATTGTCCCACAAAAGCAATAGTTGAACCATTTGTAATACAATCAGATCTATGCATTGCATATCACACAATAGAGAATAGAGATAAAAATATTCCAAAGAAAATAGAAAAAAGTTTAAATGGATGGGTTGCAGGATGTGATATTTGTCAAGATGTATGTCCATGGAATAAGTCAGTACCACACAACAATAATTATGAAACTGCACCGAAAGAATGGATTAAAAAACTTAATATTGAGTCTCTAAATTGGGATGATCAAACTTGGACAGAAAATCTTAGAGGAACTACATTAAAAAGGATTAAACCATGGATGTGGAAAAGAAACATCAAAGCAAATCTTAAGAATTAAAAAATTAAAATATGAAAAAGTTTTTTAAAAAAATAATCTGGATTACCTTAATCAGTTTTCACTTTCTTCAAATAGAAAATATTCAAGCAATAGTTCCCTATTATTATTTCCCAACAATAAAAAATTTAGAAAAGCAAAGTTTGTATATTGGCAAAAATGCTTATCAACTCCTTTATTTTGGCCAATATGAAGACAGTCTTAACCTAGCCAAATTAGCTGTAAAAATAAATGCAAAAGATGAAAAACTATGGTTAATTTTGGCTGAAGCACAAATAGCTAACAAACAATACAAAAACGCATTAACTTCTCTATATAAAGCAGAACAGATCAATTCAAATATCAGCGAAATATATTTTGCTAAAAGTAATATTTACTTAAAAATTTCCAAACAAACATCTGCAAAGAGTGCTTTAGAAAAAGGAATAAAGATTGAGCCCAATAATCACAAAGCTATTTTTCAATTAGGAAATATTTTGTTAATGGAAAAAAATTACTTGGGAGCTATCAAATTGTTTGAAAAATCTATAAAAATCAAACCTGATTTCTGGCAAGCAATCAATAATAAAGGTTTAGCTTATTTTGAGAAAAACAATTTAAATCAATCAATCAAACTTTTTGAGAATGCAATCTCAATTCAGGAAAATGCTGAACCATTACTAGCATTGGCTACATGTATAAGAATCAATGATACTAAACTAGCAATTCAGCTAGCAAAAAAAGCTTTAGCTAAAGATCCCAAATATGTAAATTACGATTATAGAAAAGAGCAGTTATGGGGCGAAAAATTACAAGCCTCTACAGAAATTCTTTTAAAAAATGAAGAACTTAAAAAAGATGTGATACTGGCAAAATCTAAAATAATGGAACGATCTTAATTTTCAATACTGGTAAATATTGTTTTAGCTATTAGTCTTAATTTAGTTAATCAATAATTATTCAATTTTACGCTCTAATGGATAAGAAAAACTTCACTTCTATCTCGCTGCAAGAAGAAATGCAACGTTCTTATTTGGAGTATGCAATGAGTGTAATAGTTGGACGTGCATTACCCGATGCAAGAGACGGTCTTAAGCCTGTACAAAGAAGAATTCTATTTGCGATGCACGAATTAGGTTTAACACCTGATAAACCTTTTAGAAAGTGTGCGAGAGTTGTTGGAGATGTACTTGGTAAATACCATCCTCACGGAGATCAAGCAGTATATGACGCTTTAGTAAGGCTAGTACAAAATTTTTCAACAAAATATCCTACCCTTGAAGGCCATGGAAATTTTGGTTCTGTAGATAATGATCCGCCAGCAGCAATGAGATATACTGAGACCAGATTAGCTCCGATAGCTCATAAAGGATTTCTTGAAGAAATTGGATCAGAAACAGTAACCTTTTCAAATAATTTTGACGGTTCTCAAAAAGAACCAGATATTCTTCCGGCGCAACTTCCATTTTTATTATTGAACGGATCATCAGGTATTGCTGTTGGCATGGCAACAAATATTCCTCCTCACAATTTAGGCGAAATTGTAGATGGTTTAGTTGCCATAGTAAAAAATAAAGAAATAAGTGATAAAAAACTTTTTAAAATTATCAAAGGACCTGATTTTCCTACAGGCGGAGAATTAATTTATAGTCGAGCTATAGAAGAACTTTATGAAACTGGAAAAGGATCTTTAACTATTAGAGGAGTTTTAAATACGGAAGAGGTAAATTTAGGAAAAGGGAAACATAAAAGAAATGCAATAATCATTACAGAACTTCCTTACCAAATAAATAAGGCAGGTTGGATTGAAAAACTCGCAGAACTTGTTAATTCAGGAAAAATAATTGGAATCTCTGATATTAGAGATGAAAGCGATAGAGATGGAATGAGAATTGTAATAGAGCTAAAAAAAGATTCTAATTCTGAACTTATTATTTCTAATCTTTATAAAAAAACAACTCTCCAAACAAACTTTGGTGCAATATTCTTAGCTTTAATAAAAGGAAAACCTGTACAACTAAACCTAAAGAAATATCTTAACTATTTTCTTGAATTTAGAGAAGAAACAATTAGAAAAAGAACTTATTATTTTCTAAAAAATACTCTTGAAAAACTAGAAATATCAGAAGGTTTATCTAAAGCCACAAAAAATATAAAACGAGTAATCGAAATTATTGAAGAATCAGAAAATTCTTCGGAAGCTAAATCAAAATTAATAGAAAATTTTTTCTTAAGCGAAAAACAAGCAACTTCGGTTTTGGATATGCCACTAAAAAAATTAACAAATCTAGAAAAGAATCAAATTGATAATGAAATAAAAAATTTGGAAGATAAAAAGAATTATTTTCAAAAATTATTGAATGAAAGAGAATTATTACTTGAATTACTTATAGAGGAATTATTAATATTAAAGAAAAAATATAATGTTATAAGAAAAACAAAAGTAATTAAAAATATAGATCAAAATGAAGAATTAGAAACACTTAATAATCAGATATTAGAAGATTTTATAAATAAAAAAACTAAGTTATATATAGACAATAGACTTTATTTAAAGCAAATGATATTTGGAAATTATAAGAAATCATTTGAGATTGTAAATAAAGTTATAGATAATAAAAATATTCAAAAATTTATATGTAATATTGAAAAAAATATAAAATTAATTGGAATAACTAATACAGGAAAAGTTTTTAACATTGATTGGGAGTCAAATATTAATAAAGACTATAAATTAGATAATAAAATTCTTGGAAATATTCATCCTAGTGAAATAATAAATTTTCATTTAATTAAAAAAGAAATAAGAAATTATGTATGCATCTTAAATTCGGATGGAAGATTTAAAAAAGTCTTATTTGACAAAGAGATGATTAAAAGCAATAGAACTTTCACAATTACGAAATTAAAAAATAATCTTAAAACAATTGATTCATTTATTTCTAATGAAAACAAAAATTTAATAATATTAACCTCGATAGGAAGAATTTTTAACTTTAATTTATCAGATAAATTTTTAACGCCAACTTCTAAACAAGCTCAAGGATTAATACTTGCAAAACTTTTACCAACTGAAAAAATTGTATCATGTTGCACATTTCATAATGGAGAAAATATTTTTTTAATATCTAAAAAAGGCAAAATCTTTTGTATTGATAGTTCTGAAATTTATTACTCCAATGAATACAGTTTGGGATATTTAAATGAAAAAACCCAACTTAAAAACGATTACTTTCTCAAAATACTTCCAAGTAACCATTACCTAGATATTGAAACAAATAAAAATAAATCTGCAAGAATAGACGTAAACAAATTAAATTTCAAATCCAACAAATCAAATTTTTTAATTGATTTTTTAAAATTAGAAAAAGATGAATACCTTGAAAATTGTTACCGACTTGAAAATTGTTTCGACTAAGATTTATATTCATTTTCAACCCAATTTAAGTATTCTTGATTTACAGTTCCAGTTACATAAGAACCAGTAAAGCAACTCATCTCCAAATCTTTAATATGAGAATCACTAATTATAGATTTACGTAAACTTTCAACACTTTGATAAACAAGTCGATCAATTTCAAGTTGATCAGCAATTTCATCAATTGTTCTATTATGAGCTATTAATTCATCTCTATTAGGCATATTAATTCCATAAACGTGAGGGTAACGAACTGGAGGAGCTGCTGATGTAAAAAAAACTTTATTTGCTCCTGCATCTTTTGCCATCTGAACAATTTCTTTTGAGGTAGTTCCTCTTACTATCGAGTCATCAACAATTAATACATTTTTATTTTTAAACTCTGCACTCATAGCATTTAATTTTTGCCTTACTGATTTCTTGCGTTTCTGTTGACCAGGCATTATGAATGTTCTACCAACATATCTATTTTTAAAAAAACCTTCCCTATATTCTATCCCTAACTGTCTTGCAACTTGCATTGCCGCAGGTCGAGACGAATCAGGAATCGGCATCACTACATCAATATCTCCAGAATTGATTGTTTGTTTTATTGTTTCTGCTAGATAATCTCCCATCTTTAAACGAGCTTTATAAACTGAAATCCCATTCATAATTGAATCTGGCCTAGCTAAATAAACATATTCAAATGCACAAGGATATAACATTGGGTTTTCAGAACATTGCTTAGAAAAAAATTCTCCATTAAGGTTTATAAAAACAGCTTCTCCAGGATCTACATCTCTTACTACTTGATAATCGTTATTCTCAAGTACTAAAGATTCACTAGCAACCATCCACTCATCTTTTTTTGTAGTTAATGAAAGTCTTTTTCCTATAACTAAAGGTCTAATACCAAAAGGATCTCTGAATGCTAATAAACCATGTCCTGAAATTAGTGCAATTGAAGCATATGATCCCTGGATTCTTTTGTGTAAAGATTTTACAGAATCAAAAATAATATCAGGTTCTAATTCTTGATTATGAATTTGTTCTTGTAATTCTGTCGCAAATACATTCAATAACATTTCAGTATCACTTGAAGAATTTGTATGCCGCTTGTCGATATTAAATAATTGTTTTTCTAAATCTCTGGTATTCGTCAAATTTCCATTATGTATCAAGACAATTCCATAAGGTGCATTAACGTAAAAAGGCTGTGCCTCTTCTACACTTTCTGCTGATCCCTTTGTTGCATACCTAACATGTCCCAATCCAATTTTTCCTATTAAATTCCTCATATCTCTAGTTCTATAAGCAGTATTAACCTGACCTTTAGCCTTATGTATATGAAAAAAAGTATTTTCCATTGTTGCTATACCTGTTGAGTCTTGACCTCTATGTTGCAAAAGCAAAAGACTATCGTAAATTTGTTGATTTACATCATCTGAAGAAACGATTCCAACTATTCCGCACATAACTTAAAATCTTAAAAATTTTAATAGTTGAGAAATGTTTTTCATATTTTAAAGAAACCTGAAATACTATTATTAAATTTTTCGGATAATTCCTCAACCCTAATATTGCAAATATTTTTATCTTGAATTTTTATCTTAAGACTATCACTAGAAACATATCCTATTTTTTTTACATACACACTTGAAGGAAAATTTATTTGATTTTTTTGTAAATAATTAAGCCATTGATTTTGTTTAATTTTACTGATTGAAAAAATAATTCTAGAGCCTCCTTCGGCAAACAATAAATTATCAACTCTATTTACATCTTTCTCTAATTCTATAGTTGCGCCCCTTGAGGACAAAATGCAAGACTCTGCTAAAGCTATAGCTAAACCTCCGTCGCTGATATCGTGCGAAGAAACTACAAGACTATTTAAAATAGCATTTCTTAAAAAACTCTGACAAAACTTTTCATCCAACAAATCTATTTTTGGAGGCCGACCTGTAATTTCTCCATGAAAATATTCCAGATAAGAACTAGCTGCAATTTTTGTTTCTGATTTGGAAGAACCAATTAACCAGATTTCATCTTCAATATTTTTCCATTCACTACTTATAGCTTTTTCGACATTATCTATCTTTCCAACCATTCCAATAACAGGTGTAGGATTGATAGGAGTAATTAGATTATCTTTATTTTTTGATTCATTATATAAAGATACATTACCTCCTGTGACAGGAGTTTCTAAAAATTTACAGGCTTCAGCAATTCCATTACATGAAGATGAAAGTTGCCAATATCCTATTTCATTCTCAGGGGAAGAAAAATTTAAATTATTTGTAATTGCTACTGGTTCAGCACCAACACAACTAACATTTCTAGCGGACTCTGCAACGGCAGCGATAGATCCTCTAAAAGGATCAAGCGCAACCCATCTACTATTGCAATCAACTGAAGCAGCGACACCAGAAAATACTTTACTATTATTTTTTTTATTTTGTTCTCTTAGTCTTACTACGGCTGCATCTGATGTTCCAGGTTTAAAAACTGTATTTGCTTGAACTTGAGAATCATATTGTTTATAAATCCATCGTTTAGAAGCTATTGATGGATTAGAGAGTAGTTTTAAAATGATTTCTGAAAAAGAAAAATTCTTATTTTCCTTCAATGAAAATATTTTTTGCTCATGAATTTCTGGTAAATCATTTTCTTTCCATTCCCATTTATTTAAAAGATCATCTGGTGGATTATTAATCACATTATGAAAATTAACAGGAGTATCATCAGATAAGGCAGAAGTCGGTATTTGGGCCACAATTTTACCTTTATGAGAAATAATTACTTCATTAGTTCCTATCACTTCACCAATAACACTGGCATATAATCCCCATTTATTAAATTTTTCAATAAGATCATTAATTTTTTCTTCCTTAACGACGAATAACATTCTTTCTTGCGATTCAGATAATAAATACTGGTATGAAGACATATCATCTTCTCTAGAAGGCACCAAATCTAAATCGATAGATATCCCTAAATTTCCATTTGCGGCCATTTCTGCGCTACTGCATGTTAAACCTGCAGCACCCATATCTTGAGCTGCAATTACATCCCCTGTCTTAAAAGCATCCAAACAAGCTTCAATAAGACTTTTCTCAACAAATGGATCACCTACCTGAACAGCAGGTCTATCATCCAATGAAGTTATAGTTAATTCTGAACTAGCAAAACTAGCACCACCAACACCATCTCTCCCAGTTGTATTACCAACATATAACACTGGTGATCCTACATTTTTAGCCCCAGAACAAACGATTTCCTCAGTCTCTAAAAGTCCTAAAGCCATAACATTCACTAGAGGATTTCCAGAGTAACTATCATCGAAGTCAATTTCACCTCCAACAGTCGGCACACCTACGCAATTCCCATAATGTGAAATACCAGATACGACTCCTCGTAGTAAATCAACATTTGATGATTTATCAAGGTTGCCGAATCTCAATGAATTCAAGACTGCGATTGGCCTAGCACCCATTGTGAATATATCTCTTAAAATTCCCCCTACACCTGTTGCTGCGCCTTGAAAAGGTTCAATAGCAGAAGGATGATTATGACTTTCTATTTTAAAAACAAGTTTTTGATTATTTCCAACATCAATAACGCCAGCATTTTCTCCAGGTCCAACTAAAACATTTTTACCTTTAGTGGGAAACTTAGATAGTAAAGGTTTTGAATTTCTATAACAACAATGTTCTGACCACATAACGCCAAACATGCCTAATTCCGTTCTGTTAGGTTTTCTCTTTAATCTTTTGCAAATTTCTTCGTAATCTTTAAGTGTTAAATTTTCAACTTGTAGTGCTTCATTAAGATCATATAGATCATTATTTTCTTGATTTATCATTATTTATATCCAAGGGTCATCTTCTTTTTTTTCACTAGACGGTATAGATGTTTTATCGTTATTATAAAAACTTTTTTGTTTAAAATCTAAGTTTTGGCTAATATCTTCATCTTCTTCAAGCCATTCCTCTAATCTATTAGAAGCAATATTTTTCATATCATCAAATCTATCAAAAATTTTTTTCCCTTTTTGCATAAATTCATTTTTAATACTTGATTTTATTAAAGGTAAATCATCTAAAGAATTACTTTCACAAAATACCAATCCCGGTTGTTGGTCATTGATATTATCAATAGTTAATTTCCATCTACTAGAACCTGGAATCTTAGGATTAGATCTAGAAACTAAGTAATATTTAATTTTTCCCGTTTTCATTTCAAATAAAAAATCTGCAATGAATCCTATTTTTGATCCATTTATATTTATAAGATTAGCTTCTATTAGAGTTGGGAACCTATTTAAAGTTGCTAAATCGGAAATAGCTGGATCGCCTTTGACATAAATTTCATTATCTATTATTTGAGTAATTTGATTTAATCGCCAAACATTTCTTTTTAAATCAAAATTTGAAGGACGAGAGTACCATCCTAGAATCCGGTGAACTGGAGGATGCATCCAAACATTTTCACCATTTCCATAATTAAGGACCATATTACCCTTAACACTATAATTTAATAATTCACTTAATAAAATTTCTTTAGGTAATTTCAAATTAAGAACGAACCTGCACAGGCATAACTAAATAAGTAAAAGAATTAAGATTATCTTCCGGCACAAAAACCGCTGGAGTAGTTGCAATATTACATTTTAAAAGTACATTTTCAGAAGCAATAACTTTTAAACCTTCTAATAAATATCTTACGTTAAATGCAATATCAAAATTTTCTCCAGAATAAGAAACAGGTATTGATTCATTTGCATTTCCAATATCTTGAGCATCTGCACTGATTGTAGCTAAATCTGTATCATCTAATTTAATCTTTACAACACTACTTTGCTGATCAGCCAAAACAGCAATTCTTTCTAATGAATCAATTAATTTTTTTGTATTAAAATTTAGAATTTTAGAAAAAGAATCAGGAATTAATTGTGAATAATTAGGATAAGTACCTTCTAAAGTTCTTGTAGTAATTATTTGATTAGCAGATATAAATACTACTTGACCTTTGTCATAGAAAAGCTTAATTGAATTTTCTGAGGTTCTCAAAGATACTAGTTTTTCAATTTCTCTCAATGATCTAGTTGGGATAGTTACCGATAAATCATCAACATTTGAAGATAAGTTTTCTTTATTTTTAATATGTTCTTCATTACCAATTAAGGCAACAGCTAATCTATGACCATCTGTAGAAGCAGACTCTAAGTAATTTGGTTTGAAAGTAAAATTGACACCTGTTAGTAGTTGCTTTGAATCATCATTACTACTGGCAAAAATGGTAGATTTTAAAGCTTTTAAAAAAGAACTAGGATCAATATTCAAAGAAGTACCGCTTTCAACAAATGGCAAATTAGGATATTCATCAGAGGGGATCCCTTTTATATTAAAAGAACCTCTATCACTTTTTATTAGGATATTATCTAAATTCTCGTCTACTTCTAGAGAAACAGGAGTTTCATTAGGTAGTTTGTTTACTATTTCGGATAAAAGTTTTGAAGGTATAGTAATAGCTCCACTATTTTTGACAGTTCCATCAAAAGAAGTTTGAATTCCTAAATTCAAGTCAAATCCTGTCACACTGATTTTATTAGTTCCTTCGTCAGCTGTTAAAAGTACATTTGCAAGAATTGGATGCGTTGGCCTTGAAGCAACTGCCTTGCTTACTAGTTGTATAGCATTATTTAATTCATTTTGATTACAAATAATTTCCATCAGAATTTGGAACTTTTTACAAATACAATATACTTTTTTCGTAAATTAAATTCAATAAATTTATTTTTCACTCTTTTTCTAATATAAAAATAAATAATAAATAAAAAATTTAGTAGTAGTAGTTTTTGTGGGAACTGTGGAATTCTTCAATAAAACAGCTTGCTTATTTAGTTTACGAAGAAAAGAATATGTGTAAAAAAATTTTTATTTGTTGAATATTTTTTACTTTTTTCGTAAATTTTAAATTTATTCAACAAATAAGATTACTTATTATGTATTTTTCAACAAATGATGTTTGTTTTTAATTGATTTCCACAGACACTATTTGTTTTGGATTTTAATATCCTAAGATTTTAGTTATATTTTTTAATGATGGTTCAATATTTTTCCTAAAAATTGCATCATTATTCTTTATTGCGCAATCAGGATCTTTTAAACCATTTCCAGTAAGAACGCAAACAATAGTAGATTCTTTTTGAATTCTATTTTTATTTTTAATCAGTCCAGCAACTGATGCTGCACTGGCAGGTTCACAAAATACTCCCTCTTTGGCAAGAATTTTATAAGCATTGATTATTTCTTCATCTGTAACTGACTGAAAGTCTCCTTTACTCTCTTTCCTTACTTTTTTTGCTTTTTCTCTATTTACAGGATTTCCAATTCTTATTGCAGTTGCAATTGTTTCTGGATCCTTAACTATTATATTTTTTACTAATGGAGCAGAGCCTTCGGACTGAAAACCCATCATTATTGGTAATTTCAAATTTCTTTTTATTTTTGAATATTCTTTAAATCCCATCCAATAAGCAGTTATGTTACCTGCATTACCCATTGGAATACAAAGCCAATCAGGAGCATAACCCAAGTCATCAACTATTTCAAAAGCTGCCGTTTTTTGTCCTTGTATTCGATATGGATTAACAGAATTAACAAGTTCTATAGGATGTTCTGAGGATAAATCTCTAACAATTTCAAGAGCCTTATCAAAGTTTCCATTAATAGATATTATTTCAGCGCCATACATCAATGCTTGCGCAAGCTTTCCTTGTGCAACAAATCCTTCTGGGATTAAAACATAAGGTTTTAATCCTCCTCTCGAGGCATATGCAGCAGCAGCAGCAGAGGTATTTCCAGTGCTTGCACAAATTACTGCTTCACTCCCTTCTTCTTTTGCTTTACTAATTGCCATAGTCATACCACGGTCTTTAAAAGATCCTGTTGGATTAAGGCCATCATATTTTAAAAAAACTTTGGTTCCATTTCCAATTAAATTGCTAATTGACTCGCTTAGAATTAGTGGTGTATTGCCTTCATTTAGCGAAATAATAGGAGTTTTCTTTGTAACCGGTAGATATTGTTTATAAGCTTCTATTAGACCTGGCCATCTTTTTTTTCTGTAATTAATATGCAGTTTATTTTTGATTTTATTTAATAACACCATGATTGTTTAATTTGTTTTGATTTTTTCTAGAGGGGAATTGGTGAAAAAAGTTAATAATTCTGAAATCGATTCTACTTTATTCATAACTTTGCTCAAAGCGCTGACATCCAAAATTACAGTTTTGGTTGGATATCCTTCAAAAAAATTTATTAGATTTATTTTTCCATTTCCTATGTTAATTCCTCGAATTACGCTTGCTCTAAGGGCTAACATGCCTGTTCTTTCATCAGTTGCTCTGGGTGGGTGAATGATAGATGAAAGTCTTCTTAAAAAAACATTTCCTATTTCAGAATATACTAGTTTGCTTGCAATGGTTATAGGAACTTCAAAGTCTTTATTTAAAACTGTTCTAATTTTTTTATCGGGAGAACCGGTTGCTTTTAAAATTCTTTTTAATTTCCTTGTAGATTTACCTCCTTCAGCAAAAGTTTTTAGGGAATTTACTTTAATTGTTCTAGAAAATACGCTGTATGTGATTTTAATTTCTTCAGCAGCATTAGCTTTTGGAACATTAAAAAATAATGGAGAAATTATTAAAATAAAAAATATTTTAAATATTAAAAATTTACTAGAATTCATTTAGATATTTGAACCAGCGGCAATCTTAACAAGTCTTACTACTCCTTTTTCAGTTACTTTTTTTGCAATTTTTATACCCATTTCTTTTGTGTAGGGTTCATTTATAAGTCTCGGAACTCTTTTTAGAAAAATGTCAATCGAAAAGCCTGGTACTTTTTGTAAAATCCCTAAAAACTTTTTCAATGGCTCTATATACATTATAAGATCACTCAAGTTGTTATTTTCGTTCATAGTATTTAATTTTATTGATTGTGGAAGATAGTTATTAAAACTTTTCAATATTTTAAGACTAAGTAAATCTATCTGATTTGTTAAGCTTTCAACTATCTCATTTCTAAGAAATCCTCCATTGGGTGAAAAGAGAAGATTGATAACTTCGTCTAAAAGTTTTTCTAAATCGAGATTTGTTTGCTTTGCAGCGTTAGAAAGTAGATCTTCTAAACGGTCCCATTTAAATTTTTTATTATCAAAAAGCATTTCTTTAAGGCTTTCCCTTAGTTGTGGATCAGGATCTTCCATCAATCTTCTTGCAAAATATGGATAAGCTGCGCCTAATATTTTGAAGTTTGGATCTACGCTTAAAGCTATTCCCTCTAATGTAAGTAATGACCTAATTATAAGTGCATAATATGGGGGTAGTTTGAAAGGGAATTTATACATAACACCAGACATATCATCTGTAACGCTCTTAAAATCCATTTTTGAAACTCCTTGTTCAACGGCATTAATGAAAACATCTTGAAATGCTGGAACAATGGGTTTTAGATTAACTTCTTCTGATAAAAATCCTAATTTTACGAAATCTTGGGATAATTTATCGAAGTTTTTATTTACTAAATGTACTACTGCTTGAATTAATCCTGATCTAGATTCTCTGGAGACCTCACTCATCATTCCAAAATCTAGATAGCATAATCTTCCATCTTCTAAGGCTAGTAAATTCCCTGGATGTGGGTCTGCATGAAAAAAACCATGTTCTAAAAGTTGTTCTAAGCTGCATTGCACCCCTATATCAATCATTTCATCTGGATTGATTCCTAATTTTTTTACGTCTTCTAAATTTGTTAATTTTGTGCCGTCTATCCATTCCATTGCTAAAACTCTTCTTGAAGTTATTTCTTTATAAATTTTTGGCACGGCAATCATCTTGTTATCTTTATGCATATTTCTGAATTTTTCTGCATTTGCAGCTTCGTTAAGATAATCCATCTCTTCAAAAACTCTCTTGCCTAATTCATCAATCAAAGCAACTAGATCGCTTCTTATTAATCCGATATTGTTTTTTAGCCAATAAGCAATATTTCTAACAATGTAAAGATCTAAGGTTATTTGTTCTCTTAAACCTGGTCGCTGTACTTTTATTGCAACTATCTCTTCATTTTTTAATTTAGCTTTATGAACTTGCCCCAATGAAGCAGCAGAAATTGGCTCTTTATCAATTTCTAAAAAAATTTCATCTATTTTTTTTCCTAAATCTTCTTCTATTAATTCCATAGCTTTATCGCCATCAAACCCAGGGAGCTGATCTTGCAATTCAGATAATTCTTCTAGAAGAATCACTGGGATAATATCTGGTCTTGTTGATAAAGCTTGGCCTGCTTTAACAAATGCAGGTCCAAGTTCTACTAATAAATTTGTTAATTCTCTTGCTCTAAATCTTGCTTGTGATTCATTTTTCAACCTTCCAGTTAATTTATCCCATCCAACGGAAAAAATGTATGCAAAAATAGGTATGAGTGTTTGCCAAAGTCTTTTTAAAAGTCTTTTAGGATTTTTTTTGTAAATTTTAGAAATTGTATCTGGATCATAATTTAAGAGTCCAGATACCTCAATAAAATCAGTAAAATCTTCTTTCATAACTTTATATATTTAAAACCTTTATTTTTTTAAAAAAGAAGTTAATTTTTTTATATGGAAGATTTATCATGTTAATACAACTCAAGATAGAAAATATTGCCTTAATAGAAATTATAGAAATTAATTTTGAAAAAGGTTTGAATATCATAACTGGGGATTCAGGTTCAGGAAAATCATTAATTTTGGATTCCCTAAATGCGTTATTTGGTGGAACTAATATACCTCTAAAACATTTAATACGTCCAGGAAAAGATTTTTGCGTTATTGAGGGGATATTTTCTTCTTCTTCCCAAATTAATAATTGGTTAATTAGCAATGGTTTTGAAATAACTTCTTCAGAACTACAAATTAAAAGAAAATCTTATAAAAAAAATAAAAAAATCATATCCAAATATAGCCTTAATGATCTACCAATTAATAGACAATCATTAGAAAAACTTGGAGGATTTCTAATAGATTTTGCAGGTCAATCTGACACTTTTATCTTTGATTCTTTAGATAAAAGAAGACTAATTATTGATGATTTATGTTCTGAAGAATCAAAAGATACTAGCGAAAGGATTAAAAGTATATGGGGAGAAACTAAAGTTTTAAAAGGCTTAATGGATGAAAAAATAGAATTTTCTAG
>CACHDC010000017.1 GCA_902578445.1 uncultured Synechococcaceae cyanobacterium | reverse complement strand
TTAGATCTAAGATTGATTGGGAATGGAAAACTTATTGAGTTAATAGATATTTTTGCTGATGAATACTTTACCTTTAAAGAAGGTGATGTGAATCTTAGAATTATTCTAAAAGGTACTTTAAATAAACCTCTATTAAATGGATTTGTCGCAATTAATGATTCTGAAATTGATTTTTTCAACAATATAATAAAAAATATTAATAGCATAATAATTTTCGATTTTGATTCTTTAGAGATCAATAATCTACAAGCAAAGACTGAAGATTCTGGAGAAATTTTTATAAAAGGCTCTTTGCCTTTTTATAGTAAGAACGATTCCGAGAAGGCAAAAATTAATTTGATAACAAAAAGATTTACTTTAGAGAAAGATAATTTTAATTTTTTAATAGATTCAGATATCGATTTAAGTGGATCATTTGAAAGTCCTGTTTTGGGAGGGTCTCTATCTTTTAATAATGGATTTATTAATTTAAATAGTACAAATCAAAATAATAAAAAAAGAAAAAATCCTATTCGAAAAGAGGATGAAAAAGATTGGCCAGAACTCTATTGGAATAATGAAAAGAATATTGAAATAATTTCAAATGAAACAATTTTGAATTCAGTTCTTTTGGGAGAAACTTTGCCTAATTATTTGGATAATTTAAGTTTTAATAATCTTAAATTAAAACTTGGTCCAGATTTTAAACTTCAATATTCAGAACTAATTCAAGCTTATTTAGATACTAAATTAGACCTTAATATAAACGGAAAGGTAGGCAAAGATTTAAATGCTAGAGGTCTAATTTACCTTCAAAAAGGTAGAGCTAATCTTTATACTACTCCATTTAAACTTGATAAAAATAAAGATAACTATATTTTATTTGCATCAAGAAGTGGCGTTGTTCCATTTATTAATTTTTCTCTGGTTAGTAAAGTTCCAGACTCTATAATACCTATAAGTGAAAATAATCAGGATTCAAACATCTCAGGTGATCTTGATGTAAATGCGACTTCTAGTGGTTTGGGGTCATTTGGGATTGGCAATTCAAGGCTTATCAAAATTGAAGCATCTTATGAAGGATTTTTAGATCAATTATCTTTTGCCGATGAAAATAGAAGAATTCAATTAAGGAGCACGCCAAGTTATAACAGATCACAAATAATTGGTTTGATTGGAGGTAACTCTGCAAATTTAATAAATAGAGCATTTATTTCTCAACTTAATGATGCTGATGCATTTAGTGAAAGATTTCAGTTATCTCTATATCCAGCTTTAATAGAAAATAATGATTCATTTAATAATATCTTTTCCAATGAAAATTTAGATATAGAAAATGATGGTCAATCTTCTAATGAGGAATTTTCTTCTCAAGCTTGGGTAGCTGAAATAGGGCTTGATATTACTGATGCGATAAATTTTGCCTTTCAAACGGTTCCAGGTAGAGATGATATTTCACCTTTAGGAATTTTGACTTTTCAGGCAAATCCAAACTTAGAATTATTAGGTTCTTATGATTCCAATGGGGATTGGAAAAGTCAAGTTCAATTATTTTTTAGATATTAACTTAGAAAAAAATTTAGTTTAAAGAATCGTTAATTTGAATTATTATTATATTATCTAAGAAAATATTATGGCTAATATCTTTGAAGTCCCTCAGCCAGATAATGATCTTCTAGAAAAATCTGAGAAAGTTCGTTTGGCATCAATAAAAATAAGTCAGACTGAAAATCAAAATCGAATTAAAGCCTTAAATTTTATGGCTGATTATCTAGAAAAAAATTCTAAAGAAATATTAGAGGCTAATAATGCGGATTATTTAAATGCAGAGAAAAAGGGTATTTCTAGGGCTTTACTTTCTAGATTAAAGTTATCAAAATCAAAATTAAATTCAGGAATAGAAGGGGTAAGAAAAGTTGGAGAATTGGCTGATCCTGTAAATCAAGTTCAAATAAAAAGAGAGCTTTCAAAGGGGTTGATCTTAGAAAGAAAAACTGTACCAATTGGAGTTTTAGGAGTTATTTTTGAATCAAGGCCCGATGCCGTGATGCAGATTAGTTCTTTAGCGATAAGATCAGGTAATGGAGTAATACTAAAAGGTGGTAGTGAAGCCAATTTAACAAATACTTCAATTGTAAAAGCATTGCAAGAAGGTTTAAATGAATCTGGTCTTGATAAAAATGCAATATGTTTATTAACAAGCAGAAAAGATAGCATGGCGATGTTAAATCTTGAGAAATATATTAATTTAATAATTCCAAGAGGAAGCAATGAATTAGTTAAATTTATTCAGGAGAATACAAGAATTCCTGTGCTAGGCCATGCTGATGGAATTTGTCACTTATTTATAGATATTGAGGCAAATCTTGAGATGGCTTTATCAGTTACTTTGGACAGCAAAATTCAATATCCTGCAGCATGTAATGCTATCGAAACTTTATTAGTCCATAAAGATATCGCACCAGCTTTTTTAGAAAAGGCCATCCCTCTTTTTAATTCTAATGATGTTAAATTAATAGGAGATAAGAGATCAGTTGAATTAGGGTTGAATTATGAGGCTAGCCTAGAAGATTGGGAAACTGAATATTTGGATTTAATTCTATCGATAAAAATTGTTGATAATCTTGAGGAAGCAATCAAACATGTTCAAAAATATAGTTCAAAACATACAGATGGAATAATTACTGAAAATTCAGATACTGCTAATAAATTTATGAATGAAGTTGATAGTGCAGGTGTTTTTCATAATTGCTCTACTAGGTTTGCAGATGGGTTTAGATATGGATTCGGCGCTGAAGTTGGTATATCTACTCAAACTCTTCCACCTAGAGGACCTGTAGGTCTTGAAGGTTTGGTAACTTATAAATATTTCCTAAAAGGTGATGGGAATATAGTTGATGATTTTTCATCAGGAAAAGCTATCTATACACATAAAGATCTTTAAAACTTTTAAAGATGGAAACTTTTTTAAAAATTGAGAATATTAAACTTTGGGCTAGAGTTGGCGTTCTTGATGAAGAAAGGGAATTAGGACAGCTATTTATTTTAGATATATTTTTGTGGACTGATTTTGAAAAATGTACAGTAAATGATGATATAAAAAAAACAGTTGACTATTCAAAATTAGTTCAAATTTTAAAAGATCAATCAAAGAAAATATATTGTTTCACAATTGAAAAATATTCAAACTCAATTTTAGAAATTATTGATCAGGAATTTAAGCTTTCTAAAATTAAAATTATTTTGACAAAATGCAATCCTCCAATCACAGGTTTCGATGGGAAGGTGTCAATAGTAAGAATTCTTGAAAATAATTAAAATATTGGAAAAAAGAAATCCCATTATATTGATTCATGGTCTTTGGAATACTTCAAGTATTTTTTCTTCTATTACATCAAAACTTGATGATATTGGCATTGAATATTTTGCCCCAACTCTTAAGCATTCATTTGGAATGACTTCAATTCTGGATTTGACTTATAAATTAAACGAATTGATTTTAGAGAAATATGGTTTAGAAAAAGAAATAGATATTTTGGGATTTTCTATGGGAGGAATAATTGGAAGGTCCTGGCTTCAAAAATTTAATGGATCTAAAAGAACAAGAAGATTAATATCTATAGGCTCCCCTCACAAAGGAACTTTGATGGCTCAATTAATACCTAAATACCCTTTTAGAGGAATATCAGAAATGAAAATAAATAGTAACTTTTTAAGGGAACTAGCAAATAATGATTTTTTACTTGATGAAATTGAGTGTATAAATTTTTTTACTTATTGGGATATGATGGTTTTTCCTGGCTGGTGGACAAATTTAAAATTTGGAAAAAAAATATCAGTAAAAGTATTTAAACATAGAAATCTAGTAAGAAACAAATCTGTGGTCGAGAAAATAATCGATGAGATAATTATGTAGCTCCTGATAGACCTAAGTGTCTTATTAAAGCATCTGTTTGTGGCTCTCTTCCCCTGAATAGTTTAAATATGTCTAATGGAGGTAAGCTTCCACCTAAACTAAGTATTGTATCTTTAAACTTCTTTCCTATTAACTTTAAATCTTCAGAGTTTTCTAGATCAGCTTCTTCAAACATTGAAAATGCATCAGCACTTAGAACTTCAGCCCATTTATATGAGTAATATCCTGCAGAATATCCTCCTGCAAATATATGACTAAAACAACAAAGAAATTGATCTTCTTGAATAGGTTCAATAACAGTAGTTTGTTTTGCAATTTCTCTTCTTATTTTATCTGCTGTTTTACCTTCGTTTTTATCAATATTACTGTGCAATCTGAGATCTGTTATTGCAAAATGTAGCTGTCTAAGAGTAGCCATACCACAATTAAAAGTTCTATTCTTAAGGAGCTTCTCAAAATTCTCATCGGATAATTTTTCTCCTGTTTTGTAGTGCTTAGCAATATTCATAAGTGTATTTTTATGAAAACACCAGTTTTCCATAAATTGACTTGGAAGTTCGACTGCATCCCACTCAACGTTGTTGATGCCAGCTGCTTGAGGAAGATTTACAGTAGTAAGCATGTGTTGAAGGCCATGACCAAATTCATGGAAAAGTGTCTGAACTTCTTCAAAACTCATCAAACTAGGTTTATCTTTTGATGGCGGAGTCTGATTACAAACGAGATAAGCTACCGGGAGGGTCTTTTTGCCAACATTATTTTTATTCAAACATTCATCCATCCAAGCCCCTCCCCTCTTTGATTCAGGCCTCGAATATGGATCTAGGTAAAATGATGCTATTTTGTCATTTTCTTTATTGAGGATATTAAAAAATAAAACGTCATCATTCCAAAGAGGTGCCTTATCAGTTGCCTCGACTACTTTAATTTCAAAAAGCTTTTCACTTAATTTAAATAAACCTTTTAAAACATCATTTAGTGGGAACCAAGGTCTCAAAGACTCTTGATCCAAATTGAGCTTTTCCTTTCTAAGAAGTTCGGACCAATAACTAACATCCCATGGCTCGACATTCTGTGATTTTGGAAATCCATTAGCTTTAGAAAACTTATCGAGGGTTTCTAATTCAATTTTTGCGGTTTTGAATGCTGGCTCCCTTAATTCTTCTAAGAGGTTTTCAACATTTTTAATTTCTTTCGCCATTTTCGTTGACAAACTTAGTTCTGCCCAACTTTTATAACCGAGAAGATTAGCCTGTTTAGTTCTAAGAGATAATATCTCTTCAATGATTTGAGAATTATTTTTTTCTCCTTGAGATGCCCTACCAACGAATGCCTTATAAAGTTTCTCTCTAAGGTTTCGGTCAGTGGCATATGTCATAAATGAAGTATAAGTTGGAATATCTAGGCTTAATTTCCAAGGCCCATTCTTAATATCGACTTCTTCATCTTTTTTTAAGTGGTTGTGTGCAGAAATTGCCATCAATTCAAGTACTCGTTCAGGTAGACCATCGACTTCAGATTTTTTATTTAATATTAAAAACCATTTATTAGTAGCATCAAGAACATTATTACTGAAGTCTGTTGAAAGCTTTCCAAGCTTTTCTGAAATGTTATTGAATTCTTCTTGATTATTCTTTTGTAGTGAAATTCCTCTATGTTGCATCTCAAGGATTTCTTTATCTAAAATTCTGTTCCTAATTTGATCAAAATTATTTGTTTCTTTAAGCTTAACTAAAGAATTGTAAATTATCTTACTTTGTCCGAATTTATTACTCAAGCTAATAATCTCAGGAAGAAATTTCGAATAAATATCTCTAAGACTTTCAGAATTGTTTACAGAATTTAGATGACTTATTACACCCCAACTCCATCTAAGAGTTTCATTGACTTCATTTAATGGGTTTATTACTTTATCCCAATTTAAATCATTTTGAATCAAATAATTAGATAAATTTTTCTCTATGTTTTTAAAGTCTTTAGCTATCTTTTCTATTACTATTGGAAATTGAATACTTATGTTTTCGGGAGTAAATTTTTTAAATTCTGGTAATTCTCCGTATTTAAAAATTGAGGTATCCATTTATGAAATTAAATTAATTTACTAAAGTTGAAATTAACCCTACCAATTTAGCTAAAGTAAGCTGCTGACTGAGAGCATTAGTAGAAGTTTCATATAGATTTATGGCGATTTTCGGCCAAAATCCTATCACCAAAGTAGGCAATAATAAACTGAAACCAATCGTCAATTCTCTACCATTCATCTCTTTAACTGTAGCTAGGGCAGGAATTCTAGGGCCAAAGAATACTCTCCTACACATTGACAAAAGATATATTGGCGTCAGAACTAAACCTATAGCTGCAATAAGAATAGTTATAGATCTAAATATAGAGCTGAAGCCTTCTTGACTAGTGATACCTAAAAATACAGTTATTTCACTTATAAAACCGCTCATCCCAGGTAGTGCCAAAGAGGCCAAAGAGCTTGCTAAGAAAAAAGCAAAAGTTATTGGCAAGACCTTTGCTAAACCGCCCATATTTGGTATGGAAAGAGTATTTGTTCTTTCATAGAATGAACCCGTAACAAAAAACATAGCTGCAGCTATAAGCCCGTGACTGATCATTTGCAGCATTGCTCCACTTATCCCAAGAGCATCTACTGCACCAATACCTAACAGAACAAAACCCATATGACTGACTGAGCTACATGCAATTCTCCTTTTAACATTATCTTGTGCAAATGCATTTAGTGCTCCATAAATTATATTGATGATTCCAAGAATAATTAATGCAGGTGCAATTTGAAGATGTACTTCAGGTAGTATTTGAACATTGAATCTTAAGAGAGCGTAACCTCCCATTTTTAAAAGTATTCCAGCGAGTAACATTGAAACTGGTGCATTAGCCTCTCCATGTGCATCGGGTAACCAAGTATGTAATGGAAAGATAGGAAGTTTTACTCCAAAACCAATTAAAAATCCTAAATAAGATAATAATGCTAGGCTCCCTGTTACGTGTTTATTGGTTAAATCGGTAATATTTAAAGTAAAAGTGTCCCCACTCAAAGCAATTGCTAGACCACTTATGAGTATTAATAAAGAAGCTAAAGCCGTATAAAGAATAAATTTTGTGGCCGCATATAATTTCTTTTTTCCTCCCCAAATAGCAATAAGAAGATATACTGGAACCAATTCAAGCTCCCATGCTAAGAAAAATAATAGGAAATCTTGAGAAAGGAAAACTAATGCTTGTGCTGAGGCTTGCACTAATAAAAGAGCAAAATATAGATTAGATTTTTTCTTAATTTTCCAACTAGCCGCAGCTGATAAAAATGTAATTAAGCCACTCAAAGCTACTAAAGGAGCAGATAACCCATCTACGCCAAGAGACCACTCTAAGCCTATTGAGGGTAACCAGGAAGCTCTTTCTACTAGTTGCAAAGAGCTATCTGAAGTATTGAATTTTTGAAAAAGGATTCCGGTTATTAGTAAAAAATCTATAAATAAAAAACTTAATGAGATATTTCTAGGAAGTGTATTATCTTCTCCTTCTTTTGAATTCAAGAAAGGCATGATTAATGCCCCTATTAAAGGCAGTAAAACAATAGATGATAGCCAAGGAAAAGATTCTAAATTCATTTATAGAATGAATAATTTTTATTCTAGTTGAAGTTGTACTAGCTTGAGACTATAACATTAAAAATGCCTAAGTAAAACTACTTACCAGAGATAGTGCTAAATTGACTGCCTGTTGTTTGTAAGTTTAAGAATGGTGCTCTGCTTGCTACACCTGACTTTTCCCATGCTTTTACCATGGCTTGACTGACGTTTTTACCATTTTCTTTTTTACACAAAGCTAAGATACTTGGTCCAGCTCCACTAATTGCACATCCTAGAGCACCTGCATTAAGTGCGGCATCTTTGACCTCTAGTCCACCTTTAATAAGTTTCCATCTGTAGGGTTCATGTAGCTTATCAAACATTCCCTCTTTTATCAGTTCCTCATTTCCTGCTTTTAATCCATTAAGTAACAAAGTGAGTGCTCCCATATTTGTCACTGCATCAGATATGGGTACATTCTTGGGCATAACCTTTCTTGCTTCACTTGTACTTAAACGAATTGCAGGTATTGCTACAACAGCTTTTATTGAATCGTGCCATTCACATCTAATGATTCTCCATCTTTGAGAAGAAGACTTGGCTGTCAAACAGAGCCCACCAAGCAGAGAGGGAACTACATTATCAGGATGACCTTCTATATCTATGGCAAGTTCAAGAAGTTTTTCTTTGGACAAGGGAGAGTTCATTATTGCATTTGCTCCGATTAGTCCAGCAACTATTGCTGTAGCACTACTCCCAAGTCCGCGTGCAGGAGGCACTGCCAACTTAACTCTTGCTTCAAGTGCAAAAGGATCCATATTTGCGCTCTCCCAGACTTTCTGAGCTGCTCTAAAAACTAAGTTTTCAGGTCCTCCTCTTAAATGATTACCATCTGTACTTTCCATTATTAAATCAAATCTATCTCCACCACCTTCAATTCTTGTAAAAATAAATTCATTATATAAATCTAATGCGGCTCCAAGACAATCGAATCCAGGCCCTAAATTGGCAGTTGTAGAAGGAACTATTACCCTTATTTGTTTACCTACTTCAGGAATAGACATTTTTTGTTACTAAGTTTTTAAAAGCATTTTTGCTCTGCAGGCTGCACTAAAAAGTCCAAACTCTTCATCTAAAATTACTCTCATAGGTATTGTTTTAAGAATATCTTTTAATCTTCCCTTGTCGAAAAATTGTTTCATAAATAAATCTGATTTAAAGTTTTTAAAATGTTTTGATGCGGTCCCACCAGAAATCCATAACCCGCCAAAGCACAGTTCTTGAAGAGCAACATCTCCCAATAAAGAGGCATAAGCGCCTAACCAAATCCTCTCAACCTCAATCATTAGCGGATCTCCTTTTTTAGAAAGATTGCAAATTTTCTCAGGAAGATCTTTTCTCGCTTCATCAAAAATTTTAATTTCTTTTAAATATTTTTGTAGAGCATGGTTTTGGGCATCAGGTTTGCTTAGTCTCCATTCAGCAATTCTTGATAAACCAGTGCCGCTAATAATTCTTTCACAAGATATCCTCTCAACTTTTAAGTAATTCTTAAGCCAAATTTTTAATTCCCATTCTAATTTTGACTTTGGCGAGTACTCCACATGACCACCTTCACTAGCTAAAACTTTTACTTTTTTCCCAGATATTATGCCTCTTGCAATACCCAAACCAGTCCCAGCTCCAACAATGGCATGCAAATCATTATTAGAACCTTCAATATGAGGTCCATTTTGGATAGTAGAATATTGATTTTTTTTTAAATAAGGTATTCCATAAATTTGTACTGCGAAATCATTTATTAACTCGCAGCTATTTAAATTAAATTTGTTTTGTAAAGCATTTGCAGAAATATTCCATGACAAGTTAATGATTTCTGCTTCGTTGTTAGATAAAGGACCAGCCACGGCGAAACAGGCAGAATAAGGATGAGAAATATTTTTGCATTCTTTTTTTAAAAAATCTTCAAGGATTAGTTCAAAAGAATCCCATTCTGAAGACAAATATTTCTTTTTGAATATTAACTTAGGCGAATCATCATTTACATCCTTTTTGTATATTCCTAATAGAACCTTAGTACCGCCTAAATCACATGCGAGAAAATTCATCTATTTAAAATTATTCTGTTCTCCCTTTTTTTTCTATTAATTCATCCATTAATTTGTATAGATTAGGTGGGTCGAAAATTCCTAAATTTGTTCCATCTAAAGCTCTTAAAGCTACTGAATCAATTTCCTCTTCTTTATCTCCAATAACTGCAATTAGAGGGATTCTACCGAGAGTTGCCTCTCTTATTTTATATCCTATCTTTTCATTCCTAACATCAACTTTTGATCGGTAACCATTATTATTTATTAATTCATTAAACTTTAAACACTTTTCAATATTTCTATCAGTAATGCTCAATAAAATTATCTGATAAGGCGCAAGCCAAATTGGGAATTTTGCCTCATATTGTTCAATTAAGATTCCGATAAATCTTTCAAAGGATCCTAAAATTGCTCTATGAAGCATAACTGGATTTCGTTTCTCATTATTAATATCTACATAAGTTGCATCCAATCTAATAGGCATTGAGAAATCAACCTGAATAGTGCCGCATTGCCAGACTCTATTAAGACAATCTTTTAAGGAGAATTCTATTTTTGGACCATAAAAAGCTCCCTCTCCTGGTTGGAGTTCCCATTTTAGGTTCTTATTATCGAGAGCTTTGGTAAGCGCGTCCTCTGATTTATTCCAAATCTCTTCACTACCTACCCTTTTTTCAGGACGGGTTGATAATTTGATAATAATTTCATCAAAACCAAAAGTTTTATAAACCTCGAAAACAAGATCTATAAAAGTTGATACCTCTTCTTGAATTTGCTCTTCTGTGCAGAATATGTGTGCATCATCTTGAGTAAAGTTTCTGACTCTCATTAAGCCGTGTAGTGCCCCAGAGGGTTCATTTCTGTGACAAGAACCAAATTCAGCAAGACGGATAGGTAAATCCTTATAACTTTTTAAACCTTGATTAAAAACTTGAATATGGCATGGACAATTCATTGGCTTAATTGCATAAGTTCGATTTTCTGATGCAGTAGTGAACATATCGTCTCTAAATTTTTCCCAATGACCGGATTTTTCCCAAAGAGATTTATCAACGGCTTGTGGGGTCTTGATTTCTAAATAATCATTTTTTTTGAGTATTTCTCTAATGTACTTTTCCAGTATTTGGTAGATTGTCCATCCATTTGGATGCCAAAAAATCATTCCTGGAGATTCTTCTTGTATATGAAATAGTGAATGTTTTTTACCAAGTTTTCTATGATCCCTTTTTTCCGCTTCTTCAATTCTTGTTAAGTAGTCATTAAGTTCTTTTTCTTTTGCCCATGCGGTTCCATATATTCTTTGTAATGATTCATTCTCACTATTCCCTCTCCAGTATGAACCTGATAATTTAAGTAATTTAAAGTGTCTCAAATGTCTAGTATTGGGTACGTGAGGCCCTCTACACATGTCGATATATTCTTCGTGTTTGTATAAATTGATGAGACCTTCTTCAGGAATTTCTTCAATTATTCGTAATTTGAAAGTTTCATCTCTTTCTTTAAAAGTTTTAATTGCCTCTTCTTTAGAAACTTGTAAAATTTCAACGTCATAGTTTTTTTTAATTAATCTATTCATTCTATTTTCGATTTTTATTAAATCTTCAGGAGTAAATCTGTATTCAGAAAAAATATCGTAATAAAAACCATCTTCAATTACAGGCCCAATCGCCATTTTAATATCAGAGTAAATTTGTTTAACGGCATGACCAATAAGGTGAGCAAAGGAATGTCTTATTATTTCAATTCCTTCTTTATCTTTTGATGTGATGATTACAACTTTGGAATCTTTATTTATAGGAATAGTTGCATCAAAAAGAACATCATTTACTTTCCCAGCAATTGTCGCTTTAGCTAATCCAGCGCCTATACTCTCGGCAATTTCTAAAATAGTTACAGATTTTTCGAAAACCTTTTTTGAACCGTCAGGTAAGGTAATTATTGGCATAATTTATTTCTCCATTTCAAAGAATCCCAATTTTGATTTAACTCTTTTTAACGTCTGATTTGCTAAATCTTCAGCTTTTTCCTTACCTTCATTCAGGATTTTGTTTAATTGATAGGGATCATTAATTAATAATTTATATTTTTTCTGAATAGGTTCTAGTGATTCAATAAGTTGCTCTGTAATTAATTTTTTAAATGTTCCCCATCCGGTCTCTGAGAAATCATTTTCAAGTTGAGAAATTTCTTTGCCAGACAATATTGAATAAATCATCAAAAGATTTTTAGATTCAGGTCTCTCAGGGTTGTTAAATTCAATTCCAATAGAACTGTCACTTTTTGCTCTTTTTATTTTTTTCGTAATTATTTCAGGAGCATCTAATAAGTTAATGCGACTGCCCTCATTAGGATCACTTTTGCTCATCTTTTTTGATCCATCAATTAAACTCATAATTTTTGATCCATTCTTCATGATTATTGGTTGAGGGATCTTTAAGATATTTTTATCCTTACTAAATCTGGCATTAATTCTCTGTTGTGCAATATCTCTGGCAAGTTCAAGATGTTGTTTTTGATCCTCACCTACTGGTACAAAGTCAGCGTCATATAGAAGAATGTCTGCAGCCATTAGAATTGGATAGTCAAATAATCCAATGGATACATTATTTCCCTGTTGTATGGATTTTTCTTTAAATTGAATCATTCTTTCCATCCAATTTATAGGGGTCATGCAATTTAATATCCAACAAAGTTCTGAATGTGCGGAAATCTGACTTTGGACAAAAATTGAGCATATATTGGGATCTATCCCACAAGCGACGTACAAAGCTGCAGTTGAGATAGTGTTCTGAGATAATTCTTTGGGATTATATGAAGCTGTGATTGCGTGCAAATCAACTACGCATAGAAATGTTTCATATTGCTCTTGAAGCGTAACCCAATTATTTATGGCCCCAAGCCAATTCCCAATATGTAAATCACCAGTTGGTTGAACTCCCGAAAGAATTCTTTTTTTATTTGCCATCCTCTTCTACTTCGCTAGATTGGATATCTTCAGTTGATGTACTTTTTACAGGTCTTGCAAATGGGTTAGGTGCTGTTTTTGTCTTTGCTTCATAAGGATTTTGCGATTGTCTATTAGGAGAAGAGTTTTTATTATTTTTTGCATATTCTGTGATTGATTCAATTAATTTTTCATCTTTGATCATTTCGCTAAGCGTTCTAACAGAGAAACCCAGAACTGCAACGGTAGATCTTAATTGAAAGGTCTCTTGTATTGATTTAACAGCTTTCATTTCGTTATCACTCAATCTTATGCGGAATCCTCCTCCATCTCTTCTGCCGCCCGATCTATCTCTGAAATTAGATCTTTCATTGTTAGAACGACCTCTGTAATTTTCTTGTCCAGGATTATTGCTGAAATTTGAATTAGACATTTTAATGTTTCTTAAGTTATTTAAATAGTCTATTAACTTAGCATCTTGTTATGCAATAAGTCTTTTTAAAAGGCTTAAATTTTTATCTTTTGATTAACGACTTATGAAATTTTGCTTTTCTCATTCACAACTTGCATTAAAATAAAATTAGAAAATTAAAGTATTGTGTTTGATATTAGTAAAAACAACCTTTTAAAGGATTTCATAAAGTTTCCAAAAAAAAATCTTCTTTTTATTTTATTATTGTTAGGCTTTGGGGAATGGTTTGTCAGTGACTTAATTCATTTTGCAGGAGGCTCAATAGGATTTTTTGCGTTGTGTTTGGGGGGGATATTTTTACTTGAAGAATGATAAGCCTAAATTTAATGAGCCGAATAATTTAGATGGTTGGATTAATCTATGTAATGAAGATTTAAATTTTTTTGAAGAACTTGAAGCAACCAATGAATTAGAAAAACAGAATTCAAAAAGACAAAAAACACTTGAATCTATTCTTAATAGATGTGAAAAAGAAAAAATAAGTTGCATTGGACAAAAAGATTATCAAAGTTTTCAATCTGTTTTGAAAAGCAATTTCAAAGCAGATAAGTTTGATTTTGATTTATACGAAAAACTGCCTAAATACAATTCTTCTCAAGTTATTCCGGAAGAAGCTTTAAAGAGTGATGCAATCTTGTATTTTATAAACTTGCCTTTGTCGGCAAATGATTTTTTGTGGCTGGAAAAGTTTCCTAAAAATATGCCAATCTGGTTGGTGGCTTTAACTTTCAACCAAATAGAAGCCAAAAATCAGATAGAAGACCTAAAGTCTCAAATTTCAAGTGACTTTATAAACAAAATTATTACTTTTGATGTGAATAAGAGAGAAATAACAAATATACCTTTTTCTTTAAGGAAGTTTTTCATAAGTTCATCTAAAAATATTGAAAATACAAAAAAAAGGCTCTTGAAAGAACTTCATGCTGCCTGGCAATCTGAAATTGAAGGTATAAGAAGAATGCAGTTAAAAGGTATACAAAGAAAAAATCAAATACTTGTCGCAACAACTGTTTTCTTATCTCCTATCCCATCAATTGATGTTATGGCAATGACAGTATTAAATTCTTTAATGATTAAAGAAATTAAGTCTATATGGGGATGTAATTGGTCTCCTGAAATTTTAGATAAAGTTTCCAAAGAGATTTTAAAGACTGCAATTGCGCAGGGAGTTATTGAATGGAGTGGACAGGCTCTAATTGGCATAACAAAATTACATGGCCCAAATTGGCTTTTTTCTGGCACATATCAGGCTGTCAGTGCTGCTTATTTAACAAGAGTAGTATCAAGTTCTTTGGCTGATTTTATGGCAATAACAAAAGGAGTAGAAGAACCTGATTTGGATTTTATAAAGAAAAATTCTGAGAAAATTGTTGAAGAAGCTTTTGAAAAAGAAAAAATAAATTGGAAAGGATTTATTTCTGATCTTAGGAAACCACTTTTGAAACTATCTTTCAATTCATAATCTTGGGATGAATGTTAAATATGAAAAAAAATATTCTTTTTTTAAGTTTGATACTTTTGCTTTCTATTGCTTCAGGCTCATGTAAGAGAATATCAAATAAAAATGAAACTAAAGAAGTAATACTGGCAAGTTTCACTGTTTTGGCGGATATAATTAGCAATGTCGCTAAAGATGATTTTATTGTTAGATCAATAACGAAACCTGGAGTTGAAGTACATGGCTACCAACCAACTCCAAGCGATTTGGTAAATGCCTCTAACGCTTTTGTTTTTATTGATAATGGATTTGGATTTGAATTATGGGCTGAAAAATTTGTTTCTAATTTAAAAGTTAAAAGAATTACTGTTGCGGAAGATTTGGATCCTATTTTTATCAGTGAAGATTTTTATAAAGGGAAACCCAATCCTCATGCCTGGATTTCTCCAAAAAGAGGGATCCTATACGTAGATATTCTCGTGGATTCTTTATCAGAATTGAGGCCATCCAAAAGGACATTATTTGAAGAAAATGGAAAAATTTATAAAGATAAACTATCTAAAATAGATAAAGAATTCTCACTTTTTATTAATAACTTAAATAAAGACAGGAGGTATCTAGTAAGTTGTGAAGGTGCTTTTTCGTATCTAACAAATGATTATGGATTAAAGGAAGTTTATTTATGGCCAGTTAATGCTGAGAGTCAAATTACTCCCAAAAGAATGGCAAGAACAATCTCACTAGTTAAAGAAAAAAATGTCCCATCTGTATTTTGCGAAAGTACTGTAAGTAACGAATCTCTAATGGTAGTTGCAAACGAAACTGGGGCTAATTTTGGAGGAAATCTTTTTGTTGATTCATTATCTGATGTTAGTGGCCCTGCTAGTTCCTATGTGAAAATGCTTGAGCATAATTTGGAATTGATAAAAAAAGGGCTTTTTTAAATTATGGAAACAATCAATTATCAAAACTTTAGGATTGAGGCAGAGAATATTTGCGTAGATTACAACGGTAAGGTGGCTTTGTATGATGCGAATTTAAGATTGAAACCTGGCCAGATTTGTGGGTTAGTAGGGATGAACGGGGCTGGTAAAACAACTTTTTTTAATGCCTTAACTGGCTTTGTAAATATTTCAAAGGGAAAAATTAGAATAAATGGAGAGTCTGTAAGATCTGCTCAAAAAGATCAGACAATTGCTTATGTTCCTCAAAATGAGGGAATTGATAGTCAATTTCCAATAAGTGTTTGGGATGTAGTAATGATGGGAAGATATGGTTCTATGAATATTTTTAGGTGTCCTAGAGAGTCTGATGTTCAGGCGGTTAAAGATGCTATTGAGAGAGTTGATCTTACTGATCATATATCTACACCTATTGGAAACTTATCTGGAGGTCAGAGAAAACGAACTTTTTTAGCTAGAGCAATTGCTCAAAGAGCTTCAATATTACTTCTTGATGAGCCTTTTGCAGGTGTTGATATAAGAACTGAGAAACTTATCTCGGAATTATTCATTCAATTTAAAAATGAGGGGAAAACTATATTATTATCAACTCACGATATGATTCATGTTCGTGAATTTTGTGATTTGGTTCTTTTAATAAATAAAACTGTTGTAGCTTACGGAGAGACCTCTGAAGTGTTTACCCCTGAAAATATTACAACCACTTTTGGAGGGATCTCACCTGATTTCTTGTTTGGACCTGAATCCTAAATTTTAAATTATATGGAGCTCTGTTTTTTTTTAACTTTAGATTCATTCATAACAGATCCTTTAACTCATGAATTCATGAGAAAAGCACTTCTAATGAGTTCACTAGTTGCAGCTGTTTGCGGTTTCCTGTCAAGTTATTTGACTCTTAAAGGATGGGCTTTAATGGGAGATGCAGTGTCACATTCAGTAATGCCTGGTGTTGTGGTTGCTTATGCATTAGGTCTTCCTTTCTCATTAGGGGCATTTATTTTCGGAGTTGGTTCTGTAGCATTGATAGGGTTTATTAAGCAGAAATCTAGAGTAAAGGAAGATACTGTTATTGGGTTAGTATTTACTGGATTTTTTGCTCTTGGAATCGTATTGGTTTCTAAGATTAAAAGTAATATTGATCTGCACTCAATTCTTTTTGGTAGTCCATTAGGAATATCACTTTCAGATGTAAAACAAACTATATTTATTTGTTTATTGGTAGTAATCCTTTTATCAATTTTTAGAAAAGATTTAATGCTTTATTGTTTTGATCCTAGGCATGCAAAAACAGTTGGGATTAATGTATTTTTTCTTCATTATTTACTCCTCACATGCTTATCTTTGGCAGCTGTTGTTGGCTTGCAGTCTGTTGGAATTATTTTGGTAGTTGCAATGTTGATTACACCAGGGGCTACAGCATACTTACTTACGGATAAGTTTGATAATATGACAGTAATTTCAGTATTAAGTGCAATTATCTCAAGTCTGATAGGAATCTATGTTAGTTTTTGGTTTGATCTTGAAACAGGTGGATCAATTGTATTGGCACAAACTTTTATTTTTTTATTTGCTTTTTTATTCGCTCCAAGATATGGAATATTTAAGTTAAAGAAATTATTTGCTGGGTATAAATGATAGTGGCGGAAGAAACTTTAAATAAAAAATGGAGTTGGTGGCCATTATTCCCCTTATATCCTTATGGAAAAAAGAAAACAATTTTAAGAGAATTAATCCCTAATCAAATATGGTCCTTGGAACAAATACAGGGACTTTATTATGTTGCGGTTCCAATAAGAATGACTGTAATAAAGGTTGATAATGGTTTGATGCTAATAAATCCACTGCCTCCGACAAAAGAATTAATAAATGAGTTAGAAAAATTAATTGCGATTCACGGCAAAGTAAAAACAATAATTTTACCGAGTGCCTCTGGACTAGAACATAAAATTGGACTGCCAGCTCTTTCAAGAATTTTTAAAGATGCAGAAATTTGGCTTTGTCCTGGACAATGGAGTTTTCCCATAAATCTACCACTAGATTTTTTAGGAATTCCATCAAACAGATCAAGAATACTGTTTGAGGAAGGTACTCCATATACAAACTCCTTTAAATGGTCTTCATTGGGCCCACTGAATTTAGGACTTGGAAGATATCAGGAGATAAGCTGTTTCCATTACCCTACGAAGACTCTTCATGTAACAGACGCAATAGTTGGAATAGACGCTACACCACCTGAGATATTTAATTTTGATCCAACTCCACTTCTTTTTCATTCTAGAGAGAGAGGAGATGAACCTTTGATTGACACCATCGAACAAAGAAAAAAAGGATGGAAAAGGTTAGTCTTATTTTCATCTTTTTTGAAACCAGGTAAATTAAATATTCCGCCTTTAAAAAAAATATTTAAGTATTCATTCAAAAAAGATCTTAGAAATTGGAGATCTCATTTTGGTATTTATCCCTTTTTATGGGACGAAGATTGGGAGTCCTCTCTTGTTGAAATAATGGGTAAAGATAATCCCAAGGTTCAAATTGCACCAGTTTTACAAAAATTAATTTTTCCTCGTTCAAAAGAAGTCTTACTTAAATGGTTAGAAAATATCAAGTCTTTTGATGATATGGAATATTTAATTCCAGCTCATTTTAATGCACCTATAAGATTTACAATAGAAGATTGTCAAGAATTAATTAATGAAATTAATTCCCAAAAGTGGGACAAACTTCCTGAGGATAATAAATTTCTAATGGGTTTATATAAAAAGTTGTTTGAACTAGGAATAATTCCTGAAGAAGTAAATCTTTAAAAACTATTATTCTTCAATAGACATGTTTTCATCATTTTTAAGAGTTTGTTCTAGCTCTTTTCTTTGCTCCATTTGTCTTAAGAAATATCCTGTCATCATTGCAGAAGACAATAAATTGGCGATGTTGTCTTTTGAAGATGTAATTTTTACATCAAATTGATCTGAAGGAAGCATTCCAAGAAGACCTTGAACATTATGTCTAATAATGTCTTGAATATCTTCACTAGCTGATTTTGCGACTCTTTGCAAAACTTCTGGGGATTGTTTTTGTAAATATTGGATTAAATCATTCTCATCGTTTGGATCATTATTTTCAGTAGCAAGAAATTCTGGATTAAACATTTCTACAACTTCAAGATATAAAAACACTACATCATCACGTACCCATTAATCTAAATTATTAAGGGCAGGGAACCGAATAGGTCCAATTTTATTAAACGGCCAATATCTAAAAATAGCTTTACCAATAACCTTTTCATATGGTAGAAAGCCCCAAATATGTGAGTCCATACTGTTATTTCTATTATCTCCCATCACCCATAATGACTCTTCCGGGACAACAAAAGGCCCTATAGAATAATTAATATTTTTATCAAAAACGTAATTTTTTTGAGCGATATCATTTAAGTAGAGGTTACCCTCTCTTACTTCTACCTTGTCTCCAGGTATTCCAATTACCCTTTTTATTAGTGCAGTATCTGCTTCATAACCAGCGTTAATTAATTGTTCCGGAACGTTAAAAACAACTATTTTATTTTTTAATTTTGAAAGATTTGATTTGGATATGATTTTGGGAGTTACTTTCTCAACAAGAATTTTATCTTCTATTTGAAGAGTTGGAAGCATTGAACCTGATGGGATCCATCTTGGCTCTATAACCTGCCATCGTATAATTAAAGCTATAGACATCCAGATTAAAAGATTTTTTAAATCCTTTAGTATTGAATTTCTTTTTTCTTGAGTTGTAGACATGTTTTATTTAATTCAGTTATAAGGAAAATCCCAAAGCATTTATATAAATTATGACATCATCTATTGAATGCAAAAATTTTCTTAGAAGTTTACAACTTTTGAATCTTCTTATAAAAATAGGAGTTCAAAATTTAATACTATGTCCTGGGAGTAGATCGGCACCTTTAGCAATAGCTGCTGGAGAATTAAACAAATTAGGACTGGTAAATATTTTCAATTCAATAGATGAGAGATCTGCGGGATTCCACTCTCTTGGGATTTCTGCTGCCTCAGGTAATCTTTCTTTAGTTATTACAACTTCTGGAACTGCCGTAAGTAACTTATTGCCAGCGGCAGTTGAGGCGGATCGATCTTGTAAAGGTATTATATTTCTTACTGCAGATAGACCCTTAAAATTAAAAGATTGTGGAGCTAATCAAACAGTAAATCAAGAAGACTTTTTGAGTTCAGTCTGCAGAAGGGTTTTAAGTACAAATCTAAATGGACTTCATGAAACAAAAGAAAATGAAATCTTGAATTTAGTTCAAACTATTGAGAAACAAATATCAACCTTCCCTGGTCCTATTCATTTAAATATTCCTATTAATAAGCCTTTGGGTATTTCATTTTTAAATAAAAAAAATGTTTTAGACGTTTTTGAGAAAATTTATTTAAAGAAAAAATATATATTTCAGGAAGTTGAAATAAAGTCTGATAAAAACAAATTCTTCGAAATTTCAGAAAATTTAAATTTAGATGAATCTGGCATTATTTTGGTAGGTCCCTATCAGGGTTCCATAAATGATTTAAGTTCTTTCAATAAGTCTTTAGAACGATTACAAGAGATTACTGGTTGGCCAGTATTTGCTGATCCTGTTTCAGGTGTTTATTCTGGTTTGAGAGGACTAGTCGTGAATTGGGAATTAGTATTAAGAAAAAATAAAAATTCAATAAATTGTCATCAACTTTTGAGGCTTGGCCCTATGTCATCCTCAATTGATTTGGAGAAGTTTTTAATAAACTTCAAAGGGATACAAATTCTTATAAAAGAAAAAAACTATAGAAAATTGGACCCTATAAAAAAATCATTTGAATATGATTTTGGGCTATCTAATTTCACTACTCTATTGATAGAAGAATTATCAATCAACGAAAAAAACAAAAAATCTCTTACTCCGATGGCTCTAAATCTAATAGAGGAAGGCGAGCAGATTAAAGAAATTTTAAAAGAGAAAATTACTCAAGATAATCAAATTACTGAGTATATGCTTGCCAATCTTGTTCCAAAACTTTGGCCAACTGAAAATCCTATAATGCTTTCCGCTAGTAGCCCGATTAGAGATTGGCTTACATTTTCAGAAAATGGTACCTTAACAAGAAATTGTTTCAGCTTTAGGGGCGCTTCTGGCATAGACGGTACTTTATCTCTTGCATTAGGTATTTCTAGAATTAAAAATCCTCTACTTCTTGTGACTGGAGATTTGGCTTTTATTCATGATATAAACGGTTGGCTGATTGAAAATTCAATCGACATGAATTTAACAATTCTTCTAATAAATAATAATGGCGGAAATATATTTAATCGTATTTATAAAAAAAATTTAAAAGAAGATGAATTAAAAAAACTATTTCTTATGCCAAAAGAAATAAACTGGCCAAAACTCGCAGAGGGCTATCAAGTAAACTTTAAAAGTGTGGCAAATTTTAAAAAATTACGAGAGGCATTAGATTGGAGCATTTCTATCCGGAAATCTGTAATAATTAAAGTTGATGTTGATCCAGAAAATGAAATTTGTGAAAAAAATGCCTTGCTAGAAAAAATAATTGGCAGTTAAATTTATCATTTTCTATCTTTAAATAATTAGATTTCATGAAAGTATTACCTGGAAAAACAAATTTAAATTGGTCAGAATGCAAATCTTATGAGGATATATTGTTTCACAAATCAGATGAGGGAATCGCGAGAATTGCAATTAATCGGCCTGAAAAAAGAAATGCATTTAGACCACAAACTGTAGATGAACTCATTGACGCATTTGATATCGTAAGAAATGATGAAACTATTGGCGTAGTTCTCTTTACAGGTGCGGGACCTGACAAGAAAGGCATTTATTCTTTTTGCTCTGGAGGTGATCAGAGTGTAAGGGGTAAAAATGGATATAAAAATGATGATGGGAAGCAGAGATTAAATGTACTTGAACTTCAAAGATTAATAAGAAGTTTGCCTAAAGTAGTTATTGCCTTAGTTCCTGGTTTCGCAATTGGAGGAGGGCAGGTACTTCATCTAATTTGTGATCTTAGTATCGCCTCTGAAAATGCAATATTTGGTCAAACAGGTCCAAGAGTTGGTAGTTTTGATGCTGGTTTTGGATCTAGTTATTTAGCAAGACTTGTTGGTCAAAGAAAAGCAAAAGAAATTTGGTTTTTGTGTAGAAAATATAATTCCAAGGAAGCTCTGAAGATGGGCTTGATAAATGCAATTACAAAGATTGAAGAATTAGAAGCTGAGGGTGTAATCTGGGCAAGAGAGATTTTACGAAATAGTCCAACTGCTATTCGTATTCTTAAAGCTTCATTCAATGCAGAGAATGATGGGATTGCAGGTATTCAAGAATTATCTGGATACACAACTCAATTATTCTATTCGACTGAAGAAGCTCAAGAAGGTAGAGATGCCTTTCTTGAAAAGCGTCCACCAGATTTTTCTGACTACAAGTGGACACCCTAGTTTATTTTTCAAAAGAACTTTTTTAAATAATTATCAATGAGAATTCTTCTTGCCGCTGCTGAATGTGCTCCAATGATCAAAGTTGGAGGTATGGGAGATGTGGTTGGTTCGTTGCCTCCATCTTTGATAAAACTTGGTCACGATGTAAGGGTAATAATTCCAGGATATGGAAAATTGTGGAGTCTTTTAGAGGTATCGAATGAACCAGTCTTTAGAGCAAATACAATGGGCACTGATTTTGCTGTATATGAAGCGAAACATCCCATTCATAATTATGTGATTTACCTAGTGGGTCATCCAACATTTGACTCTGACCAAATATATGGAGGCGAAAATGAGGACTGGCGCTTTACATTTTTTGCTAGTGCCACTGCTGAATTTGCCTGGAATTGTTGGAAACCTCAAGTTCTCCATTGCCATGATTGGCACACTGGAATGATTCCTGTGTGGATGCATCAGGATCCCGAAATTAGTACTGTCTTCACAATTCATAATTTAAAATACCAAGGCCCTTGGAGGTGGAAACTTGAAAAAATGACTTGGTGTCCTTGGTATATGCATGGAGACCACACGATGGCTGCGGCAATGTTGTACGCAGATAGGGTCAATGCTGTTTCTCCGACTTATGCAGATGAGATTAAAACCCATGAATACGGGGAAAGCCTCGAAGGATTACTTAATTACATTTCAGGTAAATTAAGGGGAATTCTTAATGGTATTGATCTTGATGAATGGAATCCAGCTAAAGATCCAGTTTTACCTGCAAAATTTAGTATTAAGAATTTAGAAAATAGGCTAGAAAATAAAAAAATTCTGCAGAGAGAAATGGGACTCGAAGTTAATCCTAAAAAATATCTTTTAGGTATGGTCAGTAGGTTAGTTGATCAGAAAGGGGTTGACTTACTTTTACAAGTTTCAAGAAGACTATTAGCCTATACAGATTCTCAAATTGCTGTTTTAGGGACTGGAGATAGATATTTAGAGTCTGGATTATGGCAACTGGCATTAGATTACCCAGGAAGATTCTCAGTATTTCTTACCTATGATGATTCTTTATCAAGGCTTATCTACGGTGGCTCTGATGCATTTTTAATGCCAAGTAGATTTGAACCTTGTGGAATTAGCCAACTCCTTGCTATGAGGTATGGTTCTATCCCTATAGTAAGGCGAGTTGGAGGTTTGGTTGATACAGTTTTACCTCATGACCCAGAAAATAATAGTGGCACAGGTTTTTGTTTCGACCGCTTTGAACCTATAGATTTCTATACATCTTTAGTAAGGTCTTGGGAGGCCTTTAGGCATAAAGATAGTTGGGAGTTACTGCAAAAAAGAGCCATGAGCCAAGAGTTTAGTTGGCAAAGATCAGCTCTTGAATACGAAGTTATGTATAAGGATGTTTGCGGAATAAAAGAACCATCGCCAGATGTTGCTGAAGTCGAAAAATTTTCTTACGGACAATCAGCTGATCCATCTTTAAAAAAAGTATGACTTAATTTTTTAATGGAATTCTCTTTATCAGAATTAAACAATGTTTTGGGGGATATTAGAAATCTGAGAGAGGGGAAAAGAGATTTTTTGCATTTTAAGAATATAAGTATTGATAGTAGAACTTTATTAAAAAATGATCTTTTTATAGCTATCAAGGGTAAAAATTTTGACGGACATAGTTTTCTTCCAGAGGTTTTAAATAAGGGAGTTAAATCTGTTGTAATTAAAAAAGGAATGCAGAGATTTCTGCCTAGTAATTTTCCTTATTGGGTTGTAAATGACACATTAGAGGCATTTCAAAAATTAGCATTGCTAAAAAGAAAAAAATTAAATATCCCTATTGTTGCAATAACTGGCTCAGTGGGTAAAACCACAACAAAAGAAATGATTGGTGGAGTTTTAAATAAACTTGGAAGAATTAAATTATCTCATGCAAATTTCAATAATGAGATTGGAGTTGGTCTTACTATTCTTGCTACAGATATAGAAGATAAAGTTTTAGTTCTTGAGATGGGGATGAGAGGTCTTGGACAGATCGAGAATTTATCTAAATATAGTGAACCCGATATTGCAGTTATTACTAACATTGGGACAGCTCATATTGGATTGTTGGGCTCAAAAAAAAATATTACTCATGCAAAGTGTGAAATTAGTAGGTTCTTAAATCCAAAGGGAGTTGTAATAATTCCAGCAAATGATCCATTCCTAGAAAAAACTTTAAAAGAATTTTGGAAAGGTAGAGTGATAAAAGTAAGACTATTTAATATAGAAAATCAAAAGGATAGTTTTAAGAAAGATGATAATTTGCGAGGATTTTATAATCCTTCAAATAAAACAATTCTAATTGAAGAAAATACTTTTGAAATTTCATTTGAGGGATTTCACAATGCTTCGAATTTCTTATTTGCTTATGCAGTTGCTAAAGAGCTAGGCATTGATTTTGCAACTTTTAATAAATTTGATTTTGTAAGTTTAGGTGGAAGAAATAAAATTCTTAAATCATTAAAAACAACAATATATGATGAATCATATAATGCTTCGCCAGAGTCAGTAAAAGCATGTATTAAAAACCTGCTTGAAAAACCGAGAAATAAATTTTTCATATTTGGAAGTATGCAAGAATTGGGAAAAGAATCTGAAAAGTATCACAAAGAAATATTCAACTTAATAAATAATTCAGATATAGAAAAGTGTTTATTTATTTGCGATAAAGAAAATGAAAAAATTTACTCTAATTATCTAAAAGATAAGAATAAATTCTTAGTTTTAAATAATATTAAAGATGTACCTCAAGAGATAAACAAATCTACAAAAAAAGGTGATTCTATTCTTATAAAAGGGAGCAGATGTTGGCAACTTGAAAAAATTATTGAATTAATTAACTAAATCAGGATTCGTTTTTTTCCAATTCTCTATATTTACTTGCTTAGTTCTTGAGATCGCTAATGAATTATCTTTAGAGTCTTTTGTGATCACTGAACCAGCACCTGTTGTTACTGATTCTCCTAGATTTATTGGTGCTACAAAAACTGTGTTTGCTCCAATACTGGAATTTTTGCCAATTTTTGTTTGATGTTTTTTCTGTCCATCAAAATTTGCAGTAATAGTGCCTGCTCCAATGTTTGTAGATCTTCCAATAATAGAATCACCAATATAACTTAGATGGTTTACTTTAGATTCTTCCTCTAGTTGACTATTTTTGATCTCAACAAAATTACCTATTTTGCTATGGGAAGATATTTTGGAATTAGGTCTTATATGACTATAAGGGCCAATTTTTATATGATCCATTATCTGAGAATCATAAACAGTAGAGTTTGAAATTTCACAATTTAATCCCACATTAGAATTCTCAATAAAAGTATTTGGCCCAATAATGCAATGACTATTTATTTTCGTATTTCCTCTTAAATGTGTATTAGCCTCTATGGTTACATCCTTACCAATTTCAGCTTCTTCACTGATTGAACAACTTGCTTTATTTATAAAAGTTACTCCATTAAGCATATGTTTTTCTTTGATTGAATTCTGAATACATTCCTCGCACTCTGATAGTTGAATTCTGTTATTAATTCCTTGAAGCTCTCCATTATCCTCTACCTCGAGACTTGAGGAATTTTTTAGCAGAGATATTGTATCTGTTAAGTAAATTTCTTTTTGATTATTATTGCTTTGCAAGGTATTAATAATTTCTGATAAGTTACCCCAGTTAAAACAGTAAACACCTGCATTGATTAATAGATTTTCTTTTTCTAGATCATTGCAATCTTTCTCTTCAACAATTCTCTCTATAAAACTATCCTTCAAAAAAACTCTGCCATATCCATGAGGATTTCTTTTCTTTGTGGTAATTAAAGAAACATCAGCATTTTTTGAATCGTGTAAATATAAAAGTTTTTTTAGAGTTCTAGGCCTAATGAGTGGCACATCGCCGTTTAGTACCAAAAGTTTTCCTTCATGTTTTTTTACTTCTTTACAAAGTACCTGGATAGCATGACCGGTTCCTGATTGAGGTTCTTGAACAACAACATGGATTTTTTTATCTTTTGGGATTGACTTTTGTACTTCTTTTGATTTGTGTCCAGTAATTACGAAAATTTGATCAGGTTTTAATTCAATACATGAATCAATTACTCTTTGTAGCAGACTTTTGCCAGAAATTTTATGTAAAACTTTTGGTAATGAGCTTTCCATCCTAGTGCCCTTGCCTGCCGCTAATATCGCAACACTTAACATGTTTATTTGAAATCTTTATTTAAATCTAACTCTTAAAGGATAACTTCGTCATTCCCCATTTCTCTCTCCATTGATTTGTAGGTAACAGATTTGAGAATAATTGCTCATCTAATCTTCTCCTAATTATATCTTCTTTACTTGAGTTTAAATCTTGATCTCTATATGGAATACTAGCTTTAGTTAAAAGATGTTCCTCTTCCATTAAAGATAACTTCTCAAAATTGAAATTAGCTTTCAATTCATACTTATCAAATTTTGATATTGCGACAGTTCCCTGACTCCAAAAAGTTCTGTTTTTAAAAGTTGGCTTAATTGTAAAAATTTCCAGTCCAAGATTTCTTAAAGTTTTTCTTACTGCTGCTGAAGAAGAATAAGTTATTAAATAACCCTCAGAATTAAGTTTTTCTGTGACTTTAGATAAAAATTCAATTGTCCATACTTGCGGGCATTTTTGAGGAGAAAAACCATCTAAATAAATCAGATCGAATTTAATAGATGAAGGAATAAAGTCGATTTTTTCTCTAGCATCACCCCATAAAACACTGCACTTAAAAAATTGATCCTCAAAGTAATCTTTTCGATAAAGTGATTCAAATATTGTTCTGACTTTTGGATCCCATAATTTAAAAAAAGATTCATTTCTAAGCGAATATTCAAGAGGCTTTTTATCAATCTCCAACGCATACAAATTTAAATACGATTTTTGTTTAATTAATTGATCTAATAAAGAAGCGGAATTGTATCCTAAACCAAAACATATATCTAAAACATTAAGAGATTTACCCTTAAATCTTTGCAAATTAGAAGTAGCTGTAAACTTTGACTTTGTCTCCTCCAATGCGCCCAATAAACTATGGAAGTTCTCTTGGAAATAAACACTTCTTAAAGAGTAACTACCATCTTTAGTTAAAACTTCTTTTAATTCAGACAAAAACTTTTAGGCTAGTTAGTTAGGTTGGCCAGCTCTTCCCAAAAAGCGGGATACGAGACGCTTGCTGCATCTGCTCTGATGATTTTTGATGAACCTTTGGCAAGAAGTGAGGCAATAGCAAGACTCATTGCTACTCGATGATCTGTCTCACTGTCTACTTCCGCAGAATGAAATTTTGATTGTCCATTAATAATTAATCCATCCTCTTTTTCTGTTATTTCAGCACCGAATTTTTGTAACTGTCGTGCCATAACTTTTAATCGATCTGTCTCCTTAACTCTTAATTCTTGTGCATCCTTAATTTCAGAAACTCCATTACAAAAACAGGCAGCTACAGTAAGGATAGGAATTTCATCTATAAGTTTTGGGAGAATATCTCCTTCAATAGTGAATGATCTTAAATTATTTGAAGTCTTTACTTTAATAGATCCAATAGGTTCACCTGCAATAGTTGATTTATCTAAAATCTCATAATCACACCCCATTGAATCCATTACATTCAAAATCCCTGTTCTAGTAGGATTTAGTCCAACATTCTGAATTAAAACCTCTGAATTTGGAACAATAGATGCAGCAATCATCCAAAAAGAAGCAGAGCTTATGTCTCCAGGAATTAATATTCTCTGGCCAATTAAGTTGCCCCCTGACTTGATAACTACATTCCTTCCTAATTCTCCTCTAATACTGATGTCTGCTCCAAATGCTTTTAACATTCTCTCAGTATGATCTCTTGAAGATGCTGGTTCAATAACGGAAGTGGTTCCAGAAGCTTTGAGGCCTGCCAATAAGATTGCAGATTTAACTTGAGCACTTGCTACGGGGGTTCCAATAACACACCCTTTTAATTTATTTCCATCAATTGAGATTGGAGCTTTGTTTCCTTTTTCTCTACCAAAAATTTTGCCACCCATCAATGATAATGGTTTGCCCACTCTCCCCATTGGCCTCTCATTAAGAGAAAGGTCACCTGTTAATATGAAATTCTTGCCTTCTTGACCGGCAAGTAACCCCATTAATAATCTCATGGTGGTTCCAGAATTTCCACAATTTAGAATTTCTTTGGGCTCTTTAAATCCATCAAGACCCAACCCTGAAATCGTAAAAGGCTCATTTTTTTTTATTTCTGGTATATTTACACCTAACTTTCTTAGACAATCAGCAGTTGAAAGTGGATCTTCAGAATGTAAGAACCCCTCAATAGTCGTCTCACCCTTAGCAATACTTCCTATTATTAAAGCCCTATGAGATATAGATTTATCTCCAGGTACTTTTACTTTTCCTTTTAAATTAACTCCACCTTTTATTGTGCGGATATTATTCATTTTTAAATTAATTACTTGATAGGATTTCTGTAAAAACAAATTAGCTTTATATTATCAATAAGTTTGTTTTTAAAAAAAAAATAATCAAATTAAGTAACTGTTTTCTATAATACATTCAGAAAAAAGGATTTGATTATTAATCTTACTTATTATCACGTTGCAAAGGACGTTCCTGAAAATAGTCCCGACATTGCAGTGGTCATTGATGTTTTAAGAGCTACAACCACAATTTCTTGGGCTTTAAAAAATGGAGCTGATTCAATACAAGTTTTTGCAGATTTAGATTTATTAAAAAAATCTGCAATTGAGTGGCAAGCTGAAAAGAGACTAATGCTTGGAGAGAGAGGAGGAAAGAAGATTGAGGGCTTTGATTTAGGGAATTCTCCTTTATTAGTTACAAAAAAAGTTGTTACTGGAAAAAGACTATTTATGAGTACGACTAATGGGACTAAATCATTGCAAAAAGTTCAAAATGCTAAGCATTTATTCGCTATGGGTCTCCCGAATAGGAAAGCAGTTGCCGAAAAAATCATTTCATTAAAAAGTGAAAATGTTTTAATACTTGGTAGTGGTTGGGAAGGCTCCTATTCACTTGAGGATTCTTTAGCTGCTGGTGCTTTGGCCTCATACCTCAAACAGAACTGTAATTTCGAAATTAATATTCTGAATGACGAATTACAAGCTGCTTTGGCACTTTGGGATGCCTGGAAAAATGATATTTTGAAATGTTTAAAAACAGCAACCCATGGCAAAAGATTGACAAGTCTTGGAGATTATGAGGATGATTTTAAATGTTGCTCTGAACTTGATTGCTTAGATATTGTTCCAGCTCAAGTTGAAAGAGGTGTGATTCGTGCCTCATGATTTACGAATTGGTTCATTAGGAGAAAAGTCTTGACTGATTTTTTGGTAGCTGCATTGCAAATTACAAGCACTTCAAATGTTGAAGCAAATTTTACTGAAGCAGAAGAACAGATTGAATTGGCTGCTAGAAGAGGTGCTGAGTTAATAGGATTGCCTGAGAATTTTGCTTTTTTAGGAGGAGATGATGAAAAACTTAGATTAGCTTCTGAATTGTCAGAGAAGTGTGCAAATTTTCTAAAAACTATGTCACAAAGATATCAAGTATTTCTTTTGGGAGGAGGGTATCCTGTCCCTGCTGGTGATGATAGTCATACTTTTAATAGGTCAGCCTTATTTGGGAAAGATGGACAGATTTTGGCAAAATACGACAAGATCCATTTGTTTGATGTTGATTTGCCAGATGGAAATTTATACAAGGAATCATCCACTATTTTATCTGGAGCAGAGTATCCACCTGTTGTAGATGTCCCAGGTTTATGCAAAATAGGATTGTCAATTTGTTACGACGTTAGATTTCCTGAACTCTATAGATATTTGTCTTCAAATGGTGCAGAGCTAATTATGATTCCCGCAGCTTTTACAGCATTTACTGGAAAAGATCATTGGCAAATTTTATTACAAGCAAGAGCAATTGAAAATACAGCATATGTAGTCGCTCCAGCTCAAACTGGGATTCATTATGGAAGAAGGCAAAGTCATGGCCATGCAATGGTAATTGACCCTTGGGGTACAGTTTTATCTGATGCTGGAAAAACTCAGGGAGCTGCAATAGCACCTGCTGATAAAGAAAGAGTAAAAAAAATTAGGGAGCAGATGCCAAGCCTTAAACATAGAAAAAACAAATTGTTTTCAAACTAATGATTAAGTTTTTAGATAATAAACTTTTTCGTTATTTATCAGTTTTTTTATTTTTAAATTCTTTAATACCTCCAGTTAAATCTTCAAGTGCTCTTGCGGCATGGGCTGTAAAT
>CACHDC010000016.1 GCA_902578445.1 uncultured Synechococcaceae cyanobacterium | reverse complement strand
AGAAGAAGAAAAAATAGATAAATTTATTTATAGAGGTGTTTTTGGAACACAAAAAAAAGGAGGAATTTTAAATAATGCATTAGATCTAAAATTCAAGAATATCGCTAATACACATGTCATTAAATTAGGAGATGAAATTCTCGCATTATGGGAAGCAGCAGGTCCACATGCAATGGATCCTGATAGTCTTGACACTATTGGTTTAACAACATTAAAAGGGGTACTCAAGCCTAACGAAGCATTCAGTGCTCATCCCAAAACAGATCTCAACTCAAATGCATCTTCAGAACTTTTAGTCACTTTTGGAGTACAAACCGGGCCAAAAAGTACTATTAGATTAATGGAATTTGATAATGCTGGTACAAATTCTGGAGAGCTCATTTTTGACAGAAAAGATACCTTTAATGGCTTTGCATTCCTTCATGATTTCGCAATTACAACTAATTGGGCAATATTTTTACAGAATGCTATTGATTTCAATCCTCTTCCATTCGTAATGGGTCAAAGAGGAGCAGCACAATGTCTAAAATCAAACCCAAATAAAAAGGCAAAGTTTTTTATCATCCCCAGAGAAAGTGGATTATTTAGAGGACAGCCTCCTTTAACAATAGATGCTCCAGAAGGATTCGTTTTTCATCATGTAAATGCATTTGAAAAAGATTCAAAAATCGTATTAGATAGTATTTTTTATGATGATTTCCCATCAGTTGGTCCAGACGAGAATTTTAGAGATATTGACTTTGATAAATATCCAGAAGGAAAACTTAAAAGATCAATTATCGATCTAAAGACAAAAACTTGGGAACTTCAAACTTTTAGTGAACAATGCTGTGAATTTGCTGTTGTTAATCCTAAAAAATTAGGATTAAAAGCAACTTTTAGTTGGATGGCAAGCACATCCCAAAAGATGGGGAACGCTCCACTTCAAGCAATAAAAAAAATAAATTTAACTTCTAAGGAAGAGATTTCTTGGTCAGCAGGTCCAAGTGGATTTGTTAGTGAACCAATTATGGTTCCATCAGAAAACTCTTCAAAAGAAGATGAGGGATTTTTATTTATACTTCTATGGAACGGAGGAAGAAGAGGAAGCGATTTAGTGATATTAGACGCAAAAGACTTAAAAGAATTAGCTGTTTATGAATTACCCATTTCAATTCCTCATGGCCTTCATGGATCTTGGGTTAATTAAATTTAAGAAAAAATTTCAATTAAATCTGGAATAATTTTTTTTAATGCTTTACCTCTATGACTACAAGAGTCTTTAATATCATTATTCATTTCTGCGAAAGTTAATCTGGTAGAACTCTCCTCAAAAATTGGGTCATACCCAAAACCACTTTTTCCTCTAGGATTTAAAATAATATTGCCATGACATTTGGCCTCAGATTCAATAATCACTTCACCATTTGGGGAACAAACACAAATATTAGCAATAAAGAAAGCACTTCTATTTTGAACTCCATCAAGTTCTCTTAAAACTCGTTCGATTCTCTTCTGATCATTTTCTGCATATCTAGATGAATAAATGCCAGGCTTACCACCTAGTGCTTCAATACAAATTCCTGAATCATCTGCTATTGAAAAATTATTCGTTTTTCTCGAAACTTCACTCGCTTTTTTAATTGCATTATCTCTAAATGTCAGTCCATCCTCTTCAATTTCTAATGATTCTGGCTGGAGTAACAATTTACAATTAACTTCAGCAAGCAATTTTTTATATTCTTCAATTTTACCTTTATTCTTACTCGCTAAATATAAATTTTTCATCCTTATTTTCCTGCCAAATTTATAAATTCTTGACCCCACTGTAATACCTCAATAAGATAAGATTCTTTTGGTGCTTCACAATATAACCTTAAAAGAGGTTCCGTTCCAGAAAACCTAAAAAGAAGCCAAAAATTTTTATCAATTCTCAACTTTATTCCATCGATCTTTGAGATACTTTTCAACTTGTGATTATTAATATTCTCAGGAATATTATCTCTGATAAATTCTTTTACGTTATTTTTTTCTGACTGATTTGGAAATTTAATATCAATTCTTTTATAAAAACTTGGCCCAAAATCTTCTTGAATTTGATCTAAGGTTTCAAATAAATATTGAGATTTTTCAGCAATTCCATTTAATAAAACCATCGCAGCATATAGAGCATCTCTTTCAGGCATAAAGTCACCAAAACCAACTCCCCCAGATTCCTCTCCTCCAATGAATATTTTCTCTTTAATCATTTTTTCAGCAATATATTTGAAGCCAACTGGAAGTTCAAAAACATTTCTATTTTGACTCTCTGATATATTTCTAATAACATCTGAACCACTAACAGTCTTTAAAACTGGATAAGAATTATTTTTAATTTCGCCCAAATAGCTAATAAAGTATGGGAGTAAATCTTGAGTACTAGAGTATCTTCCTTTCTCATCAATTGCTGCAATTCTATCACCATCACCATCAAATATAATTCCTAGAGTTTTCACTTCATTTGTTGAATTTTTCATTAGTATTTGATTTAGATCATCTGCATAATTTAAAAGAGGTTCAGGAGGTTTTCCTCCAAAAAAAGGATCAGCATCTTTCCTGATTTCTGAAATAACTTCTAAATCATTAGAAGCAAAAATTTCAGCCATACAATTTGAAGCTGCACCATGCATAGAATCTACAAAAATTCTCAATTTCATTTTTTTTAATCTATTGGAAATAAAGTCAATATCAAAAAGGGATTTAATTCTATCTAAATGAAATTTCTTAATATCTACCAATTGATTAACACCATCTATTTTTTCAATTGAATTTCCAAGCATTAATCTTTTTTCAACTTCACTTGTAAAAGATTCGTCAACAGAACATCCATTAAAGCTCTTTATTTTTAGACCTAGCCAATTATATGGATTATGACTTGCTGTTATTACCAACGCTCCAAGACAACCGACTTCCTTGGCATAGAAACTACAAGAGGGTGTTGTAACAAAGTTATCAGATAAGATCGGTTCGAAACCACATCCTCTTACAAAAGGTACTATTTGCTTGGCAAATTCACAAGCCATAAATCTACGATCATATCCAATAATAATTTTCTTTGAATTAACTTCTTTATAATATTGATAATGCAACTCCTGGCATGCAGCGACTACTACTATTGAAAGATTTGATAAATTAAAATCAAATCCAATAATCCCTCTCCAGCCATCAGTTCCAAATTTTATCTTATCTAATTTACCAGTTGTCAAATTTAAAATTTCCTTTATTTCTTCTAACTATCTATACTAATTTATATGAGTAAATTTTAAAACCGCCCTTAGAAAATAATTTGAATTCTCTTCATTTAAAAAGTTTTACTAGATGCAAAAGAAAAGCATGGCTGGATTTTAAGGGTAAAAAATCTCATGAAGTTTGGTCCCCCCATAAAGCTATAGATAAAATTAATCAGTTTCAAATTTTCTCTGAATTTTGTAATAGTGAAATATATTCAGGATTAAAAGCCTGTGAAAATGGTTATCAAGGGGTAATTGGATTAAAACTCAAAGGGAATTTTTCCAAAAATATTAACGCAGAGATACGTCCACAATTACTTGTAAAGACTAAAGGTAAAAGTAAATGGGGACAATATAAATATTTACCTGCTGTTTATAAGTTAGGCCACAAAACCACTAAAGAACATTTATTCGACTTAGCTTTTAGTTCAATGCTGTTGGAATCTTTTCAAGAATCTAAAATTGAGAAAGGATTAGTAATTTCAAGTTTTGATAAAAAAGTTAATGTTGAAGAAATTTATTTAAATAAAAAATTAAGAAAAAAAGTTTTGAATGCTTTATTAAGTTTAAATGAATGCTTAGAGGGATTCATGCCAGAAATAACTCAAGATAGAAAAAAATGTACTATTTGTTCATGGCAAAAATTTTGTGACAAAGAAGCAAAAGAAAATGGATATCTAACAGATATAGACGGAATAGGATCCAAAACGGCATCATTACTCATAACAAATGGAATATCTGATACCCAAACATTAGCTTCGTATAGCGAAAAACAACTTGGAGAGAAATTATCTAAATTCAACGATCAAAAGTATGAAAAAGCGTCCTTATTTGTAAAGCAAGCACAAGCTTATATTTCTGGTGAACCATATTGCATTTCCAATACAAATGATAATTACGATCTACTAGAAAAAACATGTTCGGGATTTTATATATTTGATATTGAGTCAAGTCCAAATGATAAACATGACTTTTTATATGGTTTTTTAAAAATAAATAATTTGTTTACAAAAAAAGAAGATCTTATTTATAAACCAATTTTTAATCTCAAAAATAATAAAGTAGAATCTTACAGGAAAATTATTAAAATACTTTTTTCACAGAAGGAATGGCCAGTTTTACATTACGGAGAAACTGAAAAGATAGCAATAATTAATATTGCTAAAAAACTCAATTTTAGTTTTGAAGAAATTAATTCACTTGCCTCAAGATTTATAGACTTACATACCTTAATACGTAAGTCTTGGATATTACCACTAAAAAACTATGGCTTAAAAACTGTTTCTAATTGGCTTGGTTTTGAATGGATGCAGAAAAATGTAAATGGCTCGAAAGCCCTTTATTGGTGGATTCAATATCAAATTACAGAAAACGAAATATTTTTAAAAAAAATTATCCAATATAACAAAGATGATTGTTTTGCTACTCTACAAATTGCAGAATATTTAATCAAAAATCAATTATAGAAAATTTGATCCTACAGATTTATTAATAATAATTTTTCCAAAAATTTCTGAGAAAAAATAACTTCCTTCCTCTAAATATTTTCTTTTTATCATTGCTAAACCTTTTGTTTGAGAACCTGATTTAAAAAAACTAGTGATTTTGCCTACAGAAATATCCTTGGCAGAATTTATATATAAATTTTTATCTTCAACGTCTGAATTCAAATTAGATTCAAGTGATTTCCAAATTCTTATTTCCTGTTTTAAAGAAGAAACATTATTTATTTTTGACATTGTTTCTTGTCCTAAATAACAACCTTTATTAAAATCTATAAGATCTTGTAATCCAAGCTCAAGAGGATTATTTTTTCCATTTATTTCCATTTCTAATGATGGTATTGCCTGATTAATCTTCCAAAGTTTTAAATCATTAGGATTTAGTAAATTTAGTTTATTTTTATATATTTCAAATTCTTTATCTTCTGTTTTGAAGAAAATAGGCTGGTAATTTCTCCATGAACTATATTCATCAATTTCCTGAATTCTATTAATCAAGAAAGGTTCACTTAGAAGTATATCGTCTGCTGGAAAAATAATTTGATTAAAGTAATCAATGATTTCATTAGTATTACCAGCCAAGATAATTACTTCTAAGTTTCTTTCAAAAAAAATAATTTCAATTAATGATCTTAGAACTCCATTTGGTGTTAACCAACATGTTTTGATAACTTTATTTTCTGAATTAAAAATATTAGCAGTTGTTATTCCATTTAAAAATTTTCTTGCATCTTTTCCAGTAATAGAAAAACAATCAAATTTTTCAAGCCAAAACTTTTTTTTTATATTTTGCATTTTGAAATAATTATAAAAAGTCTTTTATTGTAAAAAGACTCTTTAATTTAACATTTTCATCTTCAAGGGCTTTTAATCCCCCTTCTTGCCTATCAACTATAGACAAAACTTCCTCAACAACATAATTATTTTCACGTAACTTTTTTATAGCTTTTATCACTGAACCAGCAGTTGTAACGACATCCTCTAAAACAGTTACCAAAGTTCCTTCTTCTAATTTAGGGCCCTCTATTCCAGCTTTGGTTCCGTATTTTTTGATTTCTTTCCGAATTATTAAACCATCAAGGTCTAGGCCATGCAAAGCCGCTTTAACTATTAATCCACTTACTATAGGATCTGCGCCTAATGTCAATCCTGCTACAGCTTGTGACCTTGGGTCCTTCAATTCTAAAAATAAATCACTTATTAAGTTTAAGCCTTCACCATTTAATGACACTGGTTTACAGTTCAAGTAATGACTGCTTTTTTTGCCTGAAGATAAAGTGAAGTTTCCTTTCTTGTACGATTTTTCAATTAACTGTTTTAACAATTTTGCTCTATTTAAATCATACTTATCCGAAAATTTGCCCATTAGTAAAAGTTAAAATTATATTTAAAGATTAGAAGAAAAAAAAGAAATCTCACAAAAACTTCCAAATGAGGTGTTTTTTGAAATATTATTTTTATATTGTATATTGAAATTCAATGTAATTAAAATTACATAAATTCCCTTGGGGGTGTAGCAATCTGGTGAATGCACCAAACTCATAATTTGGCTAAGGCGAGTTCGATCCTCGCCACCCCCATTATTCATATGTTATTGAATGAAAATAACTCTACTTTTATTTCTTTTATTTTTACCAGCTTTTTTCGCAGCGAGTGAACTCTCTTTTTTATTAATAAGGCCAAGTAAAGTTTTAAGGTTAATAGAAGAAAAAAAGAAAGGAGCATTTTCAATTTTAAAAATTCAAAAACGCTTTAGATCTTCACTAATTGCTTCTCAATTCGGAGTAACAATTTCATTAATTGCAATTGGATGGCTCAGCAATAACCTGGCTAATGATTATTGGAAAAGCAATATTTTATCAAATAGATTTTATGATCTTCTATTGTTTTTATTTATCGTTTTAGTTGTTACTCTCGTTTCTGGACTAATTCCCAAAGCTTTAGTAATTAACAATCCAGAATCTGCTGCATTAAGGTTAACCACAATATTCGATGCCGTGAGAAAAGCTATGAATCCTATAGTGAGAACAATAGAATTCTTTGCTAGCGCTTGTTTAGGCTTGTTAAATTTAAATAACAAATGGGATTCTTTAAACTCGGGTTTATCTGCTGGAGAATTAGAAACTCTTATAGAAACAGATAACGTAACAGGTTTAAAACCAGATGAGAAGAATATTCTTGAAGGAGTTTTTGCTTTAAAAGATACACAAGTTAAAGAAGTGATGATTCCAAGATCTGAAATGGTAACTTTGCCAAAAAATATAACCTTTTCAGAACTTATGAAACAAGTAGATAAAACTCGACATGCCCGCTTCTTTGTGATTGGTGAGTCTTTAGATGATGTATTAGGTGTATTAGATTTGCGTTATCTAGCTAAGCCAATATCAAAAGGTGAAATGGAAGCCGATACATTATTAGAGCCATTCCTTTTACCAGTAACAAAAATAATAGAAACATGTTCACTAGCAGAAATATTTCCAATAGTAAGAGACTACAATCCATTCTTACTAGTAGTTGATGAACACGGTGGAACAGAGGGGCTTATAACTGCAGCTGATCTAAATGGCGAAATAGTTGGAGAGGAGATGCTAAATAATAGAATTTATTCAGACATGAGAATGTTAGATAATTTCTCTAAAAAATGGTCAATAGCGGGAAAATCAGAAATTGTTGAAATCAATAAAAAGATAGGATGTTCTATTCCAGAAGGGAATGATTATCATACCCTTGCTGGATTTATGTTAGAAAAATTTCAAATGGTTCCAAAAATTGGCGACGTTTTAAATTTTAATAACATTAAATTTGAAGTTATTTCTATGTCAGGTCCAAAAATTGATCGTGTTAAAATAATCCTTCCCAAAAGCTAAATGTGACTCACCATAGAGGATAATGATAATTAATATATGGATTTGAAATTATGCAACCAACCTCATCACCCGTAAAGGTTGGAGTCATAGGTATAGGAAATATGGGCTGGCATCATGCTCGAGTACTTAGTTTACTCAAAGATGCAAATCTCATTGGAGTCGCAGATCCAAATGAAGAGAGAGGCAAATTAGCTATTGAGCAATTTCAATGTAAATGGTTCAAGGATTATAAGGACCTAATTCCAAAAGTTGATGCTATCTGTATAGCTGTCCCTACACTACTTCATCAAAAAGTAGGACTAGATTGTCTCAAGGGAGGCGCTAACGTTCTCATTGAAAAACCAATTGCAGCTAACGAGTTGGAAGCAAAATCTTTAATAGAGGCCGCTAATGCAAGTAAATGTCTATTACAAGTTGGGCATATTGAAAGATTTAATCCTGCTTTTAGAGAATTAAATAAAATAGTAAATAATGAAGAAATTGTTGTTTTAGAAGCAAGGAGACACAGTCCTCATGCAGACAGAGCAAATGATGTATCTGTAGTAATGGATTTAATGATTCATGACATTGATCTTATTTTGGAGCTTGTAAACTCAAAAATACAAAAATTAGCTGCAGTTGGAGGAAGAAATAGCGAAGGATTAATAGATTATGTCAATGCTACTTTAGTTTTTAAAAATAATGTTATTGCTAGCCTAACTGCAAGTAAAATGAGTCACAAAAAAATTAGAAGTTTAAGTGCACACTGCCAAAATGGCTTAGTAGAAACTGATTTCTTAAATCACTCTTTACAAATCCATCGAAAGTCTCATGAATCATACACAGCAGAGCATGGAGAATTAGTTTATAGAAATGATGGATACGTCGAAGAAGTTAGCACAACCTCAATTGAACCTCTTTATGCAGAACTGGAGCATTTTCTTAAATGCGTTCAGGGCAAAGAAATACCTGAGGTGGATGGTGAGCAAGCTTCAAGAGCATTAAAAATTGCTGATTTTATAGAGAGTGCTGTAGATAATTCTGGAGATGCGATTTTACTTGAAAATCCCTTCTAATAAAAACAATCTAAACTAAAAGAATTTTATTTAAATCCAACTGCAGCTTGCCAAACAAATACCAATAAAAAGAAAAATAAAGGAATAAGTGGAAGAACATCAACAGTTGGAGCAAAGGCCTTGTAAGCCTCGGGCAATTCAGCGAATGTATTAAATAGAATGAACACCTTTTTTGATAATTTAGTTAATTATGATAAGACGTTACCACGTATAGTGAGCAATAGAGGATGTTTTCCAAGGAGCGAAATCATTTGTAAAACAATTATCTCTAATTGCAACAGAAATTGCATTGGTAAATCTTATTAAGTGAGCAATATTATGCAAACTTATGAGGGTTAGGCCTAATATTTCGTCATTTCTAATTAGATGATGCAAATATGCCCGAGAATAGGACTTACATGTCTCGCATTTACAAGTTTTGTCAATTGGAGAAAAGTCATTTTTAAATCGAGCATTTCGCAAATTCAATCTTTCATCATTAAAAAATGCAGTCCCATGTCTTCCTAGTCTTGTAGGCAAAACACAGTCAAATATATCGAATCCATTTGCAACAGCTAAAGAAATTTCTCTTAAAGAGCCAATTCCCATTAAATATCTTGGTTTATTTATTGGTAAGAACTTCGGGACGTAATTAATTACACTATGTATTTCTTCGACTGCCTCGCCAACACTTACGCCTCCTACTGCAATTCCAGGCAGATCAAAAGAACTTGTATATTTTGCGCTATATTCTCTTAATCTCGGATACTTACCACCTTGAACTATACCGAATAATGCTTGATTGGATTTGTTATGAGTCTCAACACATTTTTGCAACCATGCATGAGTTCTTTGTAAAGAGTCCTCAACATCATTTTCGTTAGCTGTGTGAGGAGGACAATGATCAAAAGCCATTGCGACATCCGATCCAAGATCCATTTGGATCTGTATTACATTTTCAGGTGATAAAAATATATGACTACCATCTCTTGGATTTTTAAATTCCACACCTTCGTCAGAAATTTTATTTAATTTGGCCAAACTAAAAACTTGATAACCTCCTGAATCAGTAAGAATAGGCTTAGGCCAATTCATAAACTTATGTATTCCGCCAGATTCCTGCACTAATTTTTCTCCAGGTTGTAAATGAAGATGAAAGGTATTTGAGAGAATCATTTCTGATCCTGTAGAGGACAACTGCTTAGATGAAATGCCTTTAACCGTTGCCAAAGTACCCACAGGCATAAATTTTGGTGTATTTACCTGACCATTTGCTGTATGAAATATACCAGTTCTTGCCGCTGTATTAGGGCAATTCGATGTAATTTCAAATTCAAACACGATGATTTATAAAATTTTTTGATCCTTTTTTATTAATCTAGCCTATTATTTAATATTGAATCTATTTTTATCTCATCAAAAAATATTTAATAAAAAATTTGGCAGGATCTTGGATTTTCTATACGACATTTCCAAAGATACCTTTAATTAATCCCGAATTTAAAAATATTGCACAATTTGCGCCAGCTTTAGGATTTTTTATTGGAACAATACAGAGTTATATTTTTCTTTTTTTAAGAACAAACTCTTGGTCAATTTATGCATCTGCATTAATTTGTTTGGCTTCGGGATATTTAATTACTGGAGGTCTACACCTTGATGGTTTAATGGATACTTTCGATGGTATTTTTGCCGGCAAAAAGAAACGTTTAAAAGCCATGAAAGACAGTAAAGTTGGTTCTTTTGGCGTTCAGTCTTTAGTTTTTATAACTTTAATTCAAATTGCTTGCATACTCAAAATTCAAAACCTAATAATTTTTGTTTTACCAATATGCTTATTTTGGGGAAGATTTTCAAATTTATTTTTTATAGAAAAGTTTAAATATGTAAGTTTTAAAAAAAAATCTATTAGTCACAAAAAGTTTTGGAATGGATTTAAAAAAGAATCATTGATCTCTATTATTTTTCTTTTAATTTTCATTGCATACCAATTAGTTTCAATTGCATCCCAAGCAATATTAATTAAATTTTTAATTCTTATTTTGATTGGTATTGTCCTGAGTTACTCTATTCCAAACATACTGGGGAATAAAATTGGAGGTTTCAATGGAGATGCCTGCGGTGCAAGTATTGTAATAGTCGAAACTGCAATGTTGTTTATGCATGCAATTCTTTTATAGGAAGTTCTAAATAGAAAATATTTTTCTTCTTAAAATTTTTTAATTTCTCAGTATTATCAATCAAATTATTTTCCAGTAATCTCAATTCTCCTCCAATTTGTTTTGCTAATTTCCTCGCCAAAAAAAGTCCCACACCAGTGCCCTCCTTCTTCTTAGCTGCAGAACCTCTAAAACCTTTTTCAAAAATTCTCTCATTTTCATTTTTGGTTATTTTTTTGCCATCATCAAATATACAAATTCCATTACTCGTAATTGCGAAGCCAATTTCAGCATCTTTTTGGGCATATTTAAAAGCATTTTCTAATAAATTGGCTACAATTTCAGCAATTACAGCATATTTTGCCTTTAATGGCGATAAAGTCCAATCTGGCCAAAGAGAAGGTTCAGTCCAATCTCTATTCTCTAAGTCCGCGTTAGCCTTTCCCCTTTCTAATATTGGCCTTAATAAACTCTGAACAGTTATTACCTTTGTATTATCTAAATTTGGCGGTAATAATAATCTTTCCTCTCCAATTTCTAAAGGAAGTTGAATAGGTGAATTTAATTGCTCAAAAGAATCCACATATTGATTAATTTGTTTTTGCTCTTTTATCATGCGTTCAACTATTTCAATAGAGTCTTCATCTGAACCAAGTTTTTTTATTAGTAATTTTGCATATGTCCTAATAGCAGCCAATGGATTCCTAAGTTGATGGATTATCACGTTTACTTGATTTTTTAAATAATTGATTTCTTCATTTTTATTTTGACGTTCTAACTCGATAGAGACGCATTTAGCTAAAGATATTGAAAGCGCTTTTAATCTAGAGTCAAGAGATACTGGCCAATCTCCGCCTTTCAAATCAGTTTCTACCCTAAGGACACCAAGTAGAATATCGTTTTCTTGAAGCGGGTACCATCTTCTATTAGGCGATGAAACTTTTAGTGAGGGATCATCTTCAATTGATGTAAGTAGCCTATCAATTTGTGGCCATTGACCAATCATTTCAAAAGATGCTTTAGTCCCTTGCTTAGCTGAAGCAAGATAAATAACTAAATTAGTCACTCCCATTGAGCAACCAAAACTTTCAAGCTGTTTTATAATCATTTCTTCAAATTTTTTTGAAAGATTCATAATTAATAAAATTTTGAGAAATTTTTTGAAAAAAACTTGAAAAAGGGCTTGTAAAATATGAAAAAAGTATTAAGATATATAAAGAGGTCTGACTTTAGCCAGACTTAAATATGAATATTTAATCATATTTTAAGATACATCAGGGGTTGATGGGTCCTCTATGTAATTTGCAGTGAATTTTAAATCACATATATAAGATTAGTAAAAATTAATAAGACTAATCTCATTAATAATTTCAGGAGTACCAATCAATGTCAAAAAAAAGAAAAAGAATCAGCAGAAGAAGATTGGCTGGCCAAAGAGTAATGGCACATGTACCTATTTATCATATCGAAACTGGCAAACATAAACCAGTTACAGCAGCGAGAAGATTCATTGCTGAAAATGGTCTCTCTGCCCCTTCAGTTTTCAATGTCAGAAGAAATGAACATACCACCGATAGATTTTTTTGGGGTGAAAAAGGATTATTTAGTGCCCAATATGCTGAAGAGAATCATTTTCTATTCCCATCACTAAAAGTTGTAGTTGAAGGAATTGGTGAAGAAAAAATATTTGAGGGTTTAGAACTTACTGCAGATGATTGGGAAGAGATTGAAGAATACGAATATGCTTTCGTTTAAAAAATATTACTTATATTTGAACTTATATAATTGATTAAATTTGAATCAATCTGATGAAATCCATCGAATTCTAATAATTCACAAAATTTAGAAGATTTACTTTTTACCTTTTCATAAATAGTCCTAGAAGCATCTATAGGAACTACATCATCAAATAAACCATGACTAATAATCAATGGTGAGGATTTTTCTCCCGGAGCCCAGTTGGGGTGAGGATAACCACTACAAGCAACAATTAAGCCAAAATTTAATTTGAATCCTGCATCAATTGCCATTGCCGCCCCCTGAGAGAACCCCAACAAAATTGTTTTTCTTAATGGAATCTGATCAGTATCAAATTTTTTTAATGAGGCTAAAAGTTTATTTACTTCAACCTCAGCTTCATTCCAATCGTGTGGGTATAATCCATACCACTGTCTTCCCTGCCCACTTGGATGTAATCCAGGAGCCCTCAAAGAAATCACCTCAAAATCAAACTTAATTTTTTCAGTCATCTCCTTCCCAAATGTTAAAAGGTCATCTGAATCTGCGCCCCATCCATGTATCAAAATAATTCTATGAGTTGCAGTTTGAGAGCTAATCGAGACAAATTCATGATTGATAGCATATTTCATGTTTATATTCTTAAGTAAGTAAACTTTCCCATAATGTCACCATTAGCTTTAGTAAGTGTCTCTGATAAAAAAAATATAATCCAATTTTGTAAAGAATTGGTAGAGCAATTTAATTATAAAATTCTATCAAGTGGAGGAACTGCCAAACATCTTATAGAGGCAAAAATTCCAGTTATAAAGGTTGCAGATTTTACTAATTCTCCAGAAATTCTTGGAGGAAGAGTTAAAACTTTACATCCAAAAATACACGGGGGAATATTAGCTAAAAGAACTGACGAAGAACATAAAAATGATATAGAGGCTAATAATCTTGAGTTAATAGACTTAGTAGTTGTCAATTTATATCCCTTTAAAAAAACTGTAGATCAGGGAGCTAAATGGGAAGATGTCATTGAAAATATCGATATCGGAGGGCCATCAATGATTCGTTCTGCAGCTAAAAATCATAAAGATGTTTCCGTTTTAGTGGATCCTAGTCAGTATCAAAATTTTCTTGAAGAAAGTAAAAAAGGTGTATTAAATTACTCATATAAAGCAAAATTAGCCCTTGAAGCCTTTCAACATACAGCAGACTATGATACTGCAATATCTAATTGGATAAGCAAAGAAAGAGGTTTACAATCTTCCAAATATATTGAATCTTATCCATTAATCAAAACCTTAAGATATGGGGAGAATCCACATCAAAAAGCTTTTTGGTATGGTTTAAGTAACATTGGATGGAACTCAGCAGAACAATTACAAGGTAAAGAATTAAGTTATAACAATTTATTGGATTTAGAGTCGGCACTTTCAACAGTTTTAGAATTTGATTATGTAGAAAAAGATGAACTTAAAACAGACAAGTTTGGATCTGTAATTCTAAAACATAATAATCCTTGTGGTGCCTCTATAAGTAATTCAGCTTCTCAAGCATTTTTGAATGCTTTGGAATGCGACTCTGTTAGTGCATTTGGAGGAATAGTTGCTTTTAATTCAAATGTTGATAGGGAGACCGCAATGCACCTCAAAGATATTTTCTTAGAGTGTGTCGTCGCTCCATCATTTGATGAGGAAGCTTTGGAAATTTTAAAAGTTAAAAATAATTTAAGAATTTTAAAGTTTTCAAAAGATAAACTTCCACAAAAGAATCAAACTGCTACTAAATCAATAATGGGAGGATTATTAGTACAAGATACTGATGTTAGTGAAGAAAAAACTGAAAGTTGGATTTCAGTAACTAATAAAAATCCGAGTAATCAAATGAACTTAGATCTGAATTTTGCCTGGAAAATTTGTAAACACGTTAAATCTAATGCGATTGTTATTGCAAAAGACCAAAAAACTATTGGTATTGGAGCTGGACAAATGAATAGAGTCGGAGCAGCAAAAATTGCATTAAAAGCAGCTGGAAAACTATGTTCTGAAGCTGTCTTAGCCAGTGATGGATTTTTCCCATTTGCAGATACTGTAGAGCTTGCAAATGAATATGGTATAAAAGCTATTATCCAGCCAGGAGGAAGTCTAAGAGACCAAGAAAGTATTGATATGTGTAATTCGAAAGGAATCTCAATGGTATTCACAAAAAAAAGGCACTTTTTACATTAAATTATGTTGACTTTGGATAATATGTAATCTTGTTAGTTTTTCTGAATAAAGAAAGCCTGCCTGGACCTGCGCATAGAAAGTAGAGAGAAATAGCCCCATATATAAAAGACAATTCAAAAGCATAATTATGACCTTCAACCACTGCCAGAGGGAAGCCTTCTAGTCCAGTATCTAGGAGATGAAAATAAACAGCAAATGCCATCGTGGAGAATAGACCAAGAGAAGAAAGCCTAGCAAAAATCCCTATAGCCAACCCTAATGGACATACTAATTGAGTAATTGCAGCTCCAAAAGTCCAAATTACAGGATCACCTGGCAAAAATGGGAAGTATTTACCAACTACAAACTCAGCAAAACCCTGAGGATCCTGAAGTTTCTCAAGGCCATGATGAATCATCAAAACACAAAAACCTATTCTTAAAACAAAAATCGACAATTCCCCAAGGATATTTACTTCTGACCCTGTAGATGAATTAGCAACTACAACTTCAACCTTTTGGGGAGCTTTGGTTCTATTCATACTTGCAGTTTGAGTCTGATTAACTTGTGCTTTGTCTTCCATACTTCAGTAAATTTTTTATCATTCTAGTTAATAAAGTAGATCTTTTGGAATTATCTGAGTAATAAATTAAAAAAACTAAGCAAATTTACTAATATTAAGTAACAAATTCAGGAAGCAATATCAATCAACTTCTCAATAACATCTGCAACGACTTTATCAGGGGTGGAAGCCCCTGAAGTAATTCCAACATTAATTTTTCCACTAGGTAGAAAATTATGTTTAAGTTCTAAATCTGATCCTAGTGGTTTATGAAATATTGAATTTTCCTTAACTGATATTCTCTCTGGGGTATCAATATGGAAAGAAGAAATATTTTTGGTAATTGCTATTTCTTGCAAGTGAGTAGTATTGGAAGAATTGAAGCCTCCAATAACTACTAGAATATCAAGGTCTTCATCAACCAGAGAAAACATAGCATCTTGTCTTTCTTCAGTTGCATCACAAATAGTATTAAAAGCTAAAAAATGACTATTTAAGTTTTCTGGCCCAAATTTTTTTAACATCGTCTTTTCAAAAACCTTTCCAATTTCCTCAGTCTCACTCTTAAGCATAGTTGTCTGATTTGCAACTCCGACTCTATCTAAATCTTTATCAGGATCAAATCCATTAGAACAAGCTTTAGCAAACTTGTTCATAAAATCATTTCTGTTTCCTCTACCCATAATATATTCAGATACGTAGTTTGCTTCTTCTAGATCAAGTACCACTAAATATTTACCTGCAAATGAACTGGTAGCTAGAGTCTCTTCATGCTTAAATTTTCCATGAATAATAGATGTGAAGACATGTTTTTTATGTTTTTCAACTGTGTGCCAAACCTTAGAAACCCATGGGCATGTTGTATCAATGATATGGCAACCTTTCTCATGCAAGAGTTTCATTTCTTGAACAGTAGCTCCGAAAGCAGGAAGTATAACAACATCTCCTTCAGAAACTAGAGAAAAATCTTTAATGCCATTTTTAGCTGAGATGAATTTTACATCCATTTTTCTTAAATGATCATTAACCGAGGGATTATGAATTATTTCGTTCGTAATCCAAATATTCTCACTTGGGTAATGTCTTCTAGTTTCATAAGCCATTGCTACAGCTCTTTCAACTCCCCAACAGAAACCGAAGGCCTGGGCCAACTTAATATTTAGCCTGCCTTTAGTATAAGTAAAACCATTATCCCTAATAGAACTTATCAAATCACTTTGGTAAGCTTCTTCTAGTGCTTGAGCTCTTTTTGTTGGAGAATCGAAACCCCTTCTGTTGTATCTATCAGAATGATGAAGGGATCTTCTAAAAGCTTGAGTATCCATCTTTTTATATTACAACCTTTTAAATAATTTTTCGTAAAAAAAAAGAAACCTGACATAAGTCAGGTTTCTAAAATCAATTTTTAGTTAGATTATTTAGCAGATGCAAAGTCTGGATATGCTTCCATTCCATGCTCTCCTATATCTAAGCCTTGAGTCTCTTCCTCTTCAGATACTCGGATTCCACCGAATAATCCTCCAATTACAGACCAGGCAATCCAGCAAGTAACTAGTGTCCAAATAGCATAAGCTGCGGCACCAAGAGCTTGAACTAGAAGAAGTGTAATACCTCCACCATTGAACAATCCCATACCTGCTCCATCACCTTGTACAGCTGTACCCCAAAGACCGATAACTACAGTACCCCATACACCACAAACTCCGTGAACAGAGAATGCACCAACAGGATCATCGATTTCAGCGGCATCAAGTGCTGCAACAGAAAATACAACGATTATTCCGCCTACTAGTCCTGCGAACCAGGCTCCAGCAAGAGTCATATCACCACAACCAGCAGTGATACTAACCAAACCAGCAAGGATTCCGTTAATTATCATTGTAAGATCAGGCTTACCAGAAGTTAATGTTGAAACAATAGTTGCACCAATAGCGCCTGCTGCTGCTGCCAAAGTAGTTGTTACAGCAACATAAGGAACCCATTGATCCATAGCAAGTTGAGAACCGGGGTTGAATCCATACCAACCTATCCATAGAACTAATGCACCTAGAGTAGCTATAGCCATGTTGTGTCCTGGCATAGCCTGTGGTTTCCCATCAGAGTATTTGCCAATTCTTGGTCCAAGAAGCATAGCTCCTACAAGACCCGCCCATGCTCCAACTGAGTGAACAATTGAAGAGCCAGCAAAGTCTACAAAACCTAAAGAATCAAGCCAACCTCCATTCCATTTCCAGCTACCAGCAATTGGATATATAAATGCAGTTAATACAACAGCAAAAACAACAAATTCTCCAAATTTAACTCTTTCAGCAACAAGACCGGATACGATAGTTGCCGCAGTTCCTGCGAATGCAGACTGGAACAAGAAATCAACTGTTGGGACTAATCCAGCATCAGTTACCATATCTGCAGTAACTGTTGGATCAAAAAATAAGCCGCCAAAATAAAGCCATCCGTCAGCAACACTACCTCCGTACATTAATGAATAGCCGATAAACCAATAAGAGGTTACAGCAAGAGCAAATACGAATAGGTTTTTAGCAAGGATGTTTACTGCGTTCTTAGAACGACACATACCTGCCTCAACCATAGCGAAACCAGCGTTCATAAAGATCACTAAAATAGTAGCGATCAAAAGCCATAAATTGTTAGCAAGAAAAGCTGCATTCAACTCAGGTAAATCAGCTGCGTGAGCTGAAAGATTGAAAATACCTAAACCAAACAAAGCTAAAGGAACAGTCGCAAGCCACAACATAGAGCGGTTTGAACTAAATCCTCGAATACTCCTCAAAAGGAGCATAGGTCCATTTACAAGACTTGCATCTTGTAATCTGGACCTAGAGCGCCTTTGAGGCGTTTGCAAAGCAGTGGTCATAAAAAAAAATTAGATCTGCAAAAAAACAGTTTTACTGTTTCCTTTCAAAATTAAATTTATTCAAAAAACTTATTAGTGTCTAGTAGTCGTTGTTACCAATTTTATAGTTGCATCCCAAAACTATATCTGTTAAATTAAAAAATTTTTTAAAAAAGAGTTTCAAAATATCAAGATCTTTTTTATTTCAAAGGTTTAATTCCTCTCCATGATATGTGATCTTTATGAAATTCAAAAGAACAAGGAATCGTTATCATTCCTGCACTTAAAGATTCCCTAAAAAGATTGCCGTATAAGGGATCTGCCTCATCTCCAGGGGCAAAAAAACAAGCGTCTTTTCTTGTAATACAAAGAACTAAAACACTTTTACTTTCAGGAATTAATTCCTTTAATTCTATAAGGTGTTTTTGGCCTCTTTTCGTTACTGTATCAGGGAATAGAGCAACATTTTCTTTAATCCAAGTCGTATTTTTAACTTCTATGTAAATGTTACGTTTATCAGGATTTGAAGATTTTGGAGTTAAAAAAAAGTCAATTCTGCTTTTTTTATCTTTTCCATAAGGAACTTCAGATTTAATTGTCTCTATTTCTCCTATTATTTCGTCAAGCAAATTTTTCTCAATAACCTTTTTTATTAACTTGTTTGCAAATAGAGTATTAATACCTACCCAAACCTCCTCATTTTTTTCATCTAAAACACATATCTGTTCCCAAGTAAAAGGTAATTTTCTTTTTGGAGAAGTGGAAACACTTATTCGTACTTTTGCTCCCTCACTCAAAAGTCCCTGCATTGGTCCAGTGTTAGCGCAATGAGCAGTTACTACTTCTCCACTCTCTAATTCAATATCTGCAAGAAATCTTTTATACCTTTTAATTAAAACCCCTTCAATTAATGGATCAAAATCAATTATCCGATCATTCATAAATATGTCTTTAGTTAGAAATCAAATATAATTGAAACTTAAACTTATTGAAAAATTTAGACGATTCCAAATGCATTCATTTTTAAAAAATAATGTTTTTTCAATTTCGTTTGGTACTAGTCTAAGTAAATTAGCTGGATGTATAAGACAAATATTTATAGCTGCTGCTTTTGGGGTTGGTATAACATACGACGCGTTTAATTATGCATATATAATTCCTGGTTTTTTGCTAATAATCATTGGTGGTATTAATGGTCCATTGCATAACGCAGTCGTTGCAGTTTTAACTCCGCTTAACAAAAAAAATGGAGGGATTGTTTTAACTCAAGTAAGCATAAAACTTTCAATATTATTATTAATTTTAGCCGTATTAATTTACTCGAATTCAAGTTTATTAATTGATTTATTGGCCCCGAATTTAAGTTACGAAGCCAAATCAATTGCCACTTACCAATTAAAAATACTTACACCTTGCATCCCTTTATCCGGCTTCATAGGTTTAAGCTTTGGCGCCTTAAATTCACAAAGTAAATTCTTTTTATCAAGTATAAGTCCAGCGATAACAAGCGTAACTATTATTTTTTTTATTTTATTTAGTTGGATTTTCAACCAAGAAAATACATCTTCTAATTTCTTTACTTATACGGGATTACTGGCATTTGCAACTTTGACAGGAACTTTGATTCAGTTTGTTATTCAAATGTGGGAAATAAATAAAATTGGTCTCTTGAGATTAGAGTCAAAGTTCAATTTATTTAATTATGAAGAGAAGAGGATTTTCAAACTAATTATTCCAGCATCTGTCTCATCAGGTCTAAGTCAAATTAATGTTTTTATCGATATGTTTTTCGCTTCAAGTTTTCAAGGCGCAGCATCTGGACTAGCTTACGGAAACTTTCTTATACAAGCCCCCTTAGGTATATTATCTAACTCCCTGATTCTGCCATTACTTCCAAAATTTTCTAAATTGAGAAGTGAAAAAGACGAAAGAGGTCTCCAAAAACAATTGATATCTGGGATAGAATACTGTTTCTTGACAGCTATTTTTTTAACCGGTTTTTTCATAACGTTCAATAATCAAATCGTTCAATTAGTTTTTCAAAGAGGCTCTTTTGATTATTCAGCAACTTTAAAAGTAAAGAATATATTAATTGCTTATGCAGTTGGCATACCCTTCTATCTTTATAGAGATTTATTAGTAAGAACTTACTATTCAATAGAAAAAACAAACTTTCCTTTCAAGTCATCATTAGCAGGGATATTATTAAATATTTTTTTTGATTGGTTTTTAATTGGTGCCCCAATTAATAATTTTGGAAATCTTTTTCCATATAATTTTGGAGTTGTAGGAATAATTTTTTCTTCAGTAATAGTCAACTTTATAGTTTGTATTTTTCTTTCTTTTAATCTGCGAAATGAAAATATCATTTTGCCTAACTTGGAATTATTGAGGAAGATTAGCCTCATGTCATTAGCAGCATTTATAGACTGCACACTTTGTTTTACCATTCTGAAAACTACGAATAACTTCAATTCAAATCTTGCGGAATTTTTATTATTAATATTTGGAACTCTAACTTTTTTTGTAATTTATTATTTACTTACAAAATGCTTGAAAGTAAATAAATTTGAAGTTTCAAAAAAAGAGATTTAGTTTTTAAAAAAAACTTTCCAAAATCTCCTCTAGTTCTAGAATTTGTGAGTTAGTGATTAAATTAATCAGTGGAATACTATTAACACCATCCCCTACCTTTACATTTACTGCTTTCAAACTTAATTTTGCAGCCTCCAATGGGCCTTGATCTTTATTGCTTATACATTCAATAGCAAGATGCCTAGCTAGGCCAGCGTCTCCAAGATACAAATTCCACTTTTCTATTTTAATAAAAACCTTTTCGGAAATAACATTTTCCAGATCACTTATACATATTTGAGAGTCCATAGATATAAATTGATTTAAGTTGATTGTTTTGAAGTATCTTTAGGTTTTTTTATAATTACGAAAAGTAAATGGGAGGCCAAAAGAACTGCCCAGACAATAGCAAAATTATTAAAATAGCCGATTTCATATTTAATCTCTTTTAAAAGCCACGTGCCACTTACAATCGCAGTGAATATCATGCAGTGAATAACAAAATTTACTATTCGAGAAAAATGTTTATAGATAGGATCTTCTAAATCACCATTTCCGTACCACTTTATAGGCATATTAATAATAAGATTGTTAATAATAGACATTTTACCCGAAATCTAGTTGACTAAGAGACCCTGAAACAGAGATATTACATAATTATGCGCCTGTAGCTCAGTGGATTAGAGCACCTGACTACGGATCAGGGTGTCGGGAGTTCGAATCTCTCCAGGCGCGTTTAAAATTCTGAAATATTCTTTTTATATTTTTCTAAAAAATATCGTCTATATTATGGGTATTACTTATCAAATTCAATGAATATCCTTCAAAATCTTAAAGAAAGTGATCCAGTAATATCAAATTTTATCAACTCTGAAAAAAATAGGCAGGAAACTCATCTTGAGTTAATCGCAAGCGAAAATTTCGCATCAATTGCCGTTATGCAGGCTCAAGGTTCCGTCCTTACAAATAAATACGCTGAGGGATTACCTCAAAAAAGATATTACGGGGGATGTGAATTTGTTGATGAAATCGAAGAATTAGCTATTCAGAGAGCGAAAAAATTATTTAATGCAAATTGGGCTAATGTTCAACCCCATAGTGGAGCACAGGCAAATGCTGCTGTTTTCCTGAGTCTACTTAAACCTGGCGACACAATCATGGGGATGGATTTATCTCATGGTGGACACCTAACTCATGGGTCTCCAGTAAATATGAGTGGTAAGTGGTTCAATGCAGTTCACTATGGTGTAAATAAAGAAACTAGTGAATTAAATTTTGATGAAATAAGAGAGATAGCACTTGAAACAAAACCAAAACTGATCATATGCGGATATTCTGCTTATCCAAGAACAATCGATTTTGAATTATTTAGAAATATTGCAGATGAAGTTGGTGCTTTCTTAATGGCTGACATTGCACATATTGCCGGTCTTGTAGCAAGTAAACTTCACCCAAATCCAATACCTTATTGTGATGTAGTAACTACAACTACTCATAAAACATTACGAGGGCCTAGAGGGGGACTTATCTTATGTAAAGATGCAGAATTTGGAAAGAAATTTGATAAATCTGTTTTCCCAGGAACTCAGGGTGGGCCACTCGAACATATAATTGCCGCTAAAGCAGTTGCATTTGGAGAAGCCTTGAAACCAGATTTCATTAATTATTCCCAACAAGTAATAAATAATGCAAAAGTTCTAGCTTCAACTTTAATAAATAGAGGTATTGATATCGTGAGTGGCGGCACTGATAACCATATTGTTTTACTCGATTTAAGAAGTATAAATATGACTGGTAAAATTGCTGACTTGCTTGTAAGTGAAGTGAATATCACTGCGAATAAAAATACTGTTCCATTTGACCCTGAATCACCTTTTGTTACCAGCGGACTAAGGCTTGGAACTGCTGCTTTAACTACTAGAGGCTTTAATGAGAATGCTTTTGCTGAAGTTGGCGAAATTATTGCTGATAGATTACTTAACCCAGACGATTCACTGATTGAAAGTCAATGTAAAGAAAGAGTATTAACCTTATGTAATCGTTTTCCTCTTTATGAAGGCAAACTTGAAGCATCAATTAAATGAGTCCTAATTCCAAGGGAGTTGAAATTCTTTCCATTGGAACAGAGCTACTTTTAGGAAATATTCTAAATACCAATGCTCAATGGATTTCTGAACAGTTATCTCAATTAGGCTTAAATCACTTTAGACAATCAACTGTAGGTGATAATTCTGATCGAATTATAAAAGTAATTCAAGAGATATCGAAAAGAAGTAATCTTCTAATTATAACTGGTGGCTTAGGACCCACCCCAGATGACTTAACTACTGAAGCAATAGCCAAATGTTTTAATGTAACTCTTTTTGAAAGACCGCACTTATGGGATGAAATTAAACAAAAATTGTCAAACTCAAAGCTCCATGAAGATTCCTCTAGCTTAAGGAAACAATGTTTTTTCCCAAAAAATGCTCAAATAATTAATAACCCTAGGGGCACTGCCCCAGGAATGATATGGGAACCAATAAAAGGATTTACTATTCTTACATTCCCTGGAGTACCTAGTGAAATGAAAACTATGTGGGAAGAAACGGCGTATGATTTCATTCAAACCAAATTTTCAGATAATTATTCCTTTTTTTCAAATTACCTTAAATTTGCAGGTATTGGAGAATCAAGTGTTGCAGAAAAAATTAACGATCTATTAAATCTTAAAAACCCGACAGTTGCTCCATATGCCAACTTAGGAGAAGTTAAACTCAGAATCACGGCCAGAGCAAAGAATGAAGTTGAAGCAAAGAATATTATTAAACCTGTAAAAGAAAAATTAAAACAAGATTTTTCTAAATTTATTTTTGGAGAAGATAATGATACTCTTCCAAGCATTTTAATAAAAGAATTAACCAAGAGGAAACAAACTATTGTTTTTGCTGAATCCTGTACCGGAGGCCTGCTATCTGCATCACTAACATCAATATCAGGCTCATCTCAAGTTTTTCAAGGTAGTATTGTTTCCTATAGTAATGAGCTAAAACATTCATTATTAGATATTTCTGAAGAAAAGCTTACAAAATATGGAGCTGTTTCTGAAGAAGTTTGTGAGGCCATGGCAATTAATGTCAAAGAGAAATTAAGAGCAGATTGGGCAATATCAATCAGTGGAATAGCTGGGCCTAACGGAGGCAGTCAAGATAAACCAGTTGGACTTGTCTATATCTCAATTGCAGGACCAAATAATCACATAACTAATACAAAAAAACTATTTAATTCAAACCTAAATAGAATTGAAATTCAAACACTAAGTGTAAATGTCTGTTTGAACAGCCTCAGATTAATCCTATTATCGAATAGTAAGTAACTATTTTTGCAAATTGAGTCAAGATACCTTATTTGATAAAGTTTGGGATTTACATAAAGTTTCAAGTCTTAGAGGTGGATCTGATCAAATATTTATTGGTCTTCACCTTATCCATGAAGTCACAAGTCCGCAAGCATTTGGTGCTTTAAAAGACAAAAACTTAAAAGTAAAATTTCCCGATAGAACTGTTGCTACTGTCGATCATATTGTGCCAACGGACAATCAGAGTAGACCTTTTAAAGATAATCTTGCGGAACAAATGATTGAAACACTTGAGAATAATTGCTTAGAACATAATATAAGATTTTTTAATATCGGTAGTGGTAATCAAGGAATAGTTCATGTGGTAGCTCCAGAATTAGGGCTAACTCAGCCAGGAATGACAATCGCTTGCGGAGATTCACATACTTCAACTCATGGTGCTTTTGGGTCAATTGCTTTTGGGATAGGTACAAGCCAAGTAAGAGATGTTCTTGCGACCCAAACCATAGCCATGAATAAATTAAAGGTAAGGCAAATTTGGTGTGAAAATCAATTATCTAATGGGGTTTATGCTAAGGATTTAGTACTTCACATTATTAATAAACTCGGCGTAAAGGCTGGGGTGGGTTTTGCATATGAGTTCGCAGGCCCTGCGATTAATGCATTATCAATGGAAGAGAGAATGACTATATGTAATATGTCTATTGAAGGAGGAGCAAGATGCGGCTATATAAACCCTGATGAAAAGACCTTTAGTTATATTAAAAATAAATTATGCGCACCAAAAAACGAGCATTGGGAAAATGCGCTCACATGGTGGAAATCATTAAAAAGTGATGAAAATTCAATTTATGATGATGTAATTAAAATAGATGCATCAAAAATAGAACCAACAGTTACCTGGGGAATTACTCCTGGCCAAAGTATAGGCATTAGTCAACAAATACCTCTTTTAGATGAATTGTCCCCTAATGACAAATTAGTTGCTGAAGAGGCTTTTGAATATATGAGTTTCAAGCCAGGACAATCAATAAAAGATATTCCTGTAGAAGTTTGTTTCATAGGTAGTTGCACAAATGGAAGAATCAGTGACTTGAGAATTGCAGCTAAAGTATTAAAAGACAAAAAAGTATCTAAGAATATAAAAGCATTTGTGGTGCCTGGCTCAGAAAGAGTAGCCAATGAAGCAAAGCAAGAGGGTCTTGATGAGATATTTAAGGAGTCTGGATTTCAATGGAGAGAGCCAGGCTGCTCAATGTGTTTAGCAATGAATTCAGATAAGCTAATTGGTAATCAAGTTAGTGCAAGTTCTAGTAATAGAAATTTCAAAGGCAGACAGGGATCTCCAAACGGTAGGACACTACTTATGAGTCCAGCAATGGTTGCTGCTGCTGCAATTAATGGCAAAGTCAGTGACGTTCGAGAATTTATCAACTAATGAAATCCGATTTTACCCCACCAATTGGAAAAATTACGCAAATAAACGGGCAATGTATCTCCTTGATTGGTAACGACATTGATACAGATCGAATAATTCCAGCACGTTTCTTGAAGTGTGTTAACTTTAATTCATTGGGCGAATCTGTTTTTGCAGATGATAGAAAAAATTTAAAGGGAAGGCATCCTTTTGATCTAGAGGAAAACAAAAATGCCTCAATACTAGTTGTCAATAGCAATTTCGGATGTGGTTCCAGTAGAGAGCATGCTCCACAAGCACTTCTAAGATGGGGTATAAAAGCAATTATAGGCGAGAGTTTTGCTGATATTTTTTATAGTAATTGTATAGCAATTGGAATTCCGTGTTTTACGCTGCCTAAAAAATCTATAGAAGAAATACAAAACTATTGCAATAACCAGTTTTTATTTTTAGACATTCATTTGAAAAATTCTTCAGCAAAATCAAAAGATCTAAATTTCAATCTTGAGATTAAGGAAAGCTCAAGAAAAATGTTTATGTCAGGAGAATGGGATGCTACTTCGACACTACTTGAGAATGAAAATTTAATATTAAAAAAATTTACCCAATTACCTTATACAAAATTTAATACTAATTTGTTATAGCTATTTAAATCCAAAGAGACTAAAAGAAATACCTCCTGCTTGATTATGGGGTTGATAAAAAATACCAAATTCGTAGGATCTTTTTTTCCAATTTAAAGAAATTTTAGAATCTATAAATTCGCCATAATCATTTGAATCGTTTGTTAAGTTCAAAATCCCAAAACTTTTTAGAATAATTGGTCCATATAATTGCTGATCAAAAGAAATATCTAGAGTGAAGTTCTCATAATTCTGATCAAACTTAAATACACTTTCGCCACTATCAAATTTGTAGAGAGGTAAAAGACTTATACGAGTGTAGTCAAAAGTTTTATTTTTAAAATTACCAAATATTAATTCTGGGCCTATACCTAGCCCTAAATATTCTTGATGAGCTCCATTTTCATAGAAGGAATATGATGCTTCCAATCTTGTATTAAGACTTAAGCCTTTTGTGATTGGTTCAGGAATGTACTTATATGAAATATCAATAGATTTCTTTTTAGGATCTATAATGCTAATTGGAAATTTCTGATCAAAAGAATAAAACAAATTACCTTTTAGGCTAGTTACCAATTTTTTAGTATTCAGGCCCTCTGCTGTTATTTTGGCCAAACCTAAAGATAAAAATTCTGACTTTTTAATACCATCAACCATCCAAGTATTTTCTTTTAGCAATTTTGAACCATAACCTGAGTAAATTTCTGCTTCGCCCAATGAACCATTCCAGATCCTCTCTCTATAAGTTCCATAAAAAGTTTTTTCCCATTTTGAATCTAATAAATCAATTTCATTACTCAATTCAGTTTTAAATCTAAATGCATCTGAAAATTTATCAAAATCAAAAGAATTTAAATTCTTGTCTATTTCTAAATCCCAATCTTTTATTGTGCCTTTTATCTGGGATTTCAAAGCAAAATAATCTTCAAAACTTGAATTTCTCTTAACCCTATCTGAAGTGATTGATTCGCCCTTCTTTACAAAGCTTTTTGTATACCCTTTTAATGACCTCTGAATTAGAAATTGGGGCTCTAAATCAAGAATAAAATCATCAGAAATATCTATAGAGTTAAATTTCCTACCAATGAAATAACCATCCTTATCTAAGTTTTCATATCCTAAATTCCACCTATTTTCAAAGTCAAAGAATTCTCCAGACTTTGTTAAAGTTCTGTCTCCAAGCCAAAATGGAATTGAAACATTTTCTTCAAATATTAAAAAGTTTATTGATGAATTAAATCGTAATTTCTTTTCTTCAGAAATAACTTTTAATGAATTAATAGCTAATTTAACCTGTTTCTCTTCAAGTAAATCATTAGTAAATATAGCCTTCTTGCTTTCCCATTTTTGGCCATCTATAGATATTTTATCTGTAAAAAATAACCAATTTTCAACCTTGCCAGGAGTATTGATAACTTCCTTTTTTTTAAATTCAAGTAAATTTTCTAATTTATTAGAGTCTAATAAGCTGAACTTTGAAGTTAAGTCATCTATAAATGTATTGGTATTAATAGATCCCTCAACATCTAATAAATACCCTTTTTCACTAATAAAACTATACTCAAGTTGTTCAACTTTAAATAGTTGATCCCCTAATTCCAAAGATATATTTCCTTTCGCACTAATTGTTTTATTTAACTTATCGTAAATCAAAGTATCTGCCTTAAGCAGTTTACCCTTATAAGAAACGGATACATTTCCCTCTGCATAAATAACATCATTTATTTCGGACTGTTTATCAGACTGAATGATTAATTCTTGTTGCTTTTTGGCTTTAGCCAACAGAGGCTTATCAAGGTTTTCAGGGGGACTTGGTAAAGTATTTTTATTAAATATTTTTGATGAAGTTAATTTTATATTTCGAATATTAATATTCTGATTAATATTTAGGAATTCAGCTGATTTTGATGGCTGTAGACAATTAATAAATAGAAAAGAAAAGAATATTACTTTTTTAGAAATTCCAGAAATCAATTTAAATAATTTTTATTAAAAATTAGTCTTGAGGACTTTCTAGATCTTTTCTGTTAGGAGTTCTTGTTGGATCACTTGCTAAAAAGCCAAAAAGAAATATTCCAACAAAGAAAAAGACAATAGTGTAAACAGAAATTTTTAAAGCGAGCATGGAAGTACTTGTGCTGACGGATTTATATCCTATTAAATTTATTATTAAACTATGATTAAAAGTTTACTTTTTGTATTTTTGGAAAATTTTGAAATACTTTAAGTATTAATTAATCATCATGATCATCCCAAGGATCAGTAAGTTTTGCAGCTTTAGGTCCAAAAGCAGTCCAAAGACCAAAACCGGTCAAAGCCAAGAGTAATGCCAGAATTGTTACTGCTATGGAAACTGCAGGATCTGGGGCAGATGATAAAGTTTGCATCAATTTTGCTAAGTTTGTAAACAATTTACGTATAGGTTCTTATACAATAGCGAAATAATATTCGATTTTGTGAACTAACATGGGTCAAAAAACAGCATTAGGAAGTCTTTTAAAAGCAATTGGCAATTCAGGTCAAGGGAAAGTTGTACCTGGTTGGGGAGCAGTTCCTGTCATGACAGTTATTGGCCTATTACTTTTAGTTTTTTTAGTTATCCTTCTACAGATTTATAACCAATCACTTTTATTACAGGGTTTTTCAGTAGATTGGAACGGAAATTAGTTTCCAAAAATTCTATCAAAAAAGTTTTCTCAATAATTTGAATATTACTTAATAGTCTTTTTTTAATTTTCTAGATTATTATTTTCTTTTATGTATAATTCTCAATAAAAAGAGATTGAGAATAAATCATGAAAGAAATATTTTTAATTGGCTTAGGAAATCCTGGTAAAAAGTACTCAAAAAGTAGACATAACATAGGTTTTTTAATACTTGAAAATCTCTCGAAAAAATATAATTCAAATTTTATATTAAAAGGAAAGCTTAAAAGTTCCTGCTCAGAATTTCAAATCAATGATTCTACTTTTAGGTTATTTCTACCAAATACATTTATGAATAACAGCGGTGATGCTGTCCGAGCAATAGTTGATTGGTACAAAATAAATTTAGATCAGATTTTCATAATAGTCGATGATAAAGATCTTCCCCTTGGGAAAATAAGATTTAGAAAAAAAGGAAGCTCAGGAGGACATAATGGACTTAAAAGCATCATTGAACAACTACAGACACAAAACTTTAAGAGAATAAGAATTGGTATTGGATCGCCTCCGTTAGTAAAAGAAAAAAATAATTTCAATACTATTTCACATGTATTAGGAAATATTTCTATAGAAGAAAAATCAATATTGGATAAAGTGTATAAGAGAGTAATAGAGTCCCTTGAACAACTCAATACAAAAAAAGAAGAATATATAATTAATGAATTAAATTCTTTTAATAAAGACCAAAACTAAGAAATGCGTTCAAAACCAGAAACAATTGCCAATGTAAGTGTTAAAGAATATTGCTTCTCAAAAAAGCAAATTCAGGGAGTAGTGGAAGCTAGTCAATTTAAATGGAATTTTACATGGTTCTTTAATAAAGGTTTATTATCGGTAAATCCACCTTTAGGAAGAGCATTAATTGAGGATGCATTATTGAGATTTTTATTAAAAAAAGATTATGAACTAGAAGCAGGGAATGAATATAAGTTCACTATTTCAGCCAAGTTTTAAAATCTATATTTTGAATCAGAGTAAACTTCATTTTGCAATAATCTTCTAAAATTATCAAAGCTGATATTGCATCAAGGTTTTTATTAAGAATAAAAACCTCTCTAGGGATTAAAAACTTCAGACCATTAATTGGAAAAAGTTCAAAATATCTTGCTTTAGCCCTGTAAGTAGTATTTTTTTCTTCAAAAGTTATTATTTCTTTTTTAAAAAAATATAGTTTTTCTCTAATTTCTCTACTGGTTGTACCATTGCCAATAATAATTCGTGATATATCCTCAGCGGTAATTAAATTTCTGACATAATTATCGAGAAATTCAGTTTTCAGAATAATTGCTTTATAAACTTTTTTTTCATTTATTTCAGCTAGGACTAAGCCGCATTTATTTTTTCCAGGATCAATAGTTATTACTCTAGACATTTAAGATGCAATTTTTAAAATATTAATTTCAACGACAATGGGTTCTACAGTTTTGCTATCTCTCAAAGAGACTACTTCTAACTTATATTTGATATTTTGATTTTCTTTAAGAAAGTCTCTAATTTTTTTTACAAAATTTCCATTTGTATTAATTTCACTAACTTGTGAACCTTTTGACTTAATTTCATCCCTTGTTTCTCTAAGCAATGATTTAATTTTTAAATTTATTGATTTAATATTTAAATCACTTGCTTCAAAAATTGAACTTGTAATAACATCCCCTTTTTTGACTATCAATTTATTCTCTAATAAATCTGGAGATACAAAAACATAATTATCCCCTTTTAAAACATTAGTTGCTGATTTAATTAATAAAATCCAATTACCACCTTTAGCAGCTATTTTCTCAATTTTTGTAATATCACTAGGTCTCCACAAAAGAATATTTTTTGCTTCTTTATTATTTGGGGTAACAATTTTCCTAACAAATTTATCAGCCTCATTAAAGATTTTTGTTAAGTCTAGTTTTATATTTGAGCTGGAATTAATCT
>CACHDC010000015.1 GCA_902578445.1 uncultured Synechococcaceae cyanobacterium | reverse complement strand
CAAGCATGCTGCCTCTAGAGGTAATCCACTTGTTGTAGCAATTCTTCCAGATACAAATAATGGTGATAAAAATCTATATGAATTTAATCAAAAAGAGAGAGCTGAAAGTTTATCTTCATTTAATTTTATTGATGGAATAATTTTATTAAATGATGAAGAGAATTCTTTGTTTAATGCAATTAACAAAATAAAACCAAATTTATTAGTTTTTGGTAAGGAGTTTGAAAAAAGTAAAAATCCTGAAATCATGAAAGCTATTGAGTTCATGAGGAAACAAAACAAACTAATACAATTTCATGCGGGTGATATTCAGTATGCAAGTACTCAATTATTAGAACGATCAAAAAATGATTTATTAGAAGAAAATAAAAAAAAGTTTAATAAAGCCTGTAAACGGCAAGGTATAAGTATAAATCAATTGCTTGAATGTATAGAATCATGGAAAAAAACAAATCTTCTCGTGGTGGGAGATACAATCCTAGATCAATATGCAGGATGTGAAGCTATAGGAATGAGTGCAGAAGCTCCAGTTCTAGTTGTTAGAGAACTTCAAAAAAAGAATTATGTGGGGGGGTGCATCAATAGTGGCTTCTCATATAAAGGCATTGGGTGCTAATTGTTATTTCTTATCAGTTGTTGGTGAAGATGATGAGGCAAAAATAATTAAGAATAAACTTTTAGAGCAAAATATTTCTTGTGAATTTATTGAAGATTCATCAAGATCTACAACTTTTAAGAAAAGATATTTAGTAGAGAATCAAAAATTATTTAGGGTAAGTAAATTAAATGATCATCTATTAGATAAAAATGTAGAAGATGAATTAATAAAAAAAATTGAAATTCTTGCTCCAAAAGTTAATGGTATTGTAGTTTCTGACTTTGTATATGGGGTTATAACTGAGAAATTAATAAATAAGATCTTATCTCTATCAAAAAAATATAAATTGAAAATTTTTGGAGATACACAATGTAGCTCACAAATAGGATTAGTTACCAAATTTAAGAAATTTTCATTAATTTGTCCCAATGAAAAGGAAGCAAGAATTGCACTGCAGGACAAGGTTTCAGGTTTAGAAGCTTTAAGTCATAACCTTATGTCTTCTACACAAAGTGAAAAATTAATCATAAAGTTAGGTGCACAAGGATTTATAGCTTATGATCAATTTTTACAAGGTCAGTACCATAGTCAATCATTTCCAACATTATCTGTTAATCCAGTTGATGTTTCGGGAGCGGGGGATTCACTATTCTCAGTTATGGCTACTGCTTTAAGTTCAAATAATGACTTTATGTCTTCGGCAGCATTAGCATGTTGTATGTCAGCAATAGCAGTAGAGAATATGGGTAATACGCCTATACATTCAAATCAACTTAAAGATTTTTTAAAAAAAGTCTTTATTTAAATTATCTCTAGTCAATTTTAAAATGAGCAAAAACAAAATATTAGTCATTGGAAGTAATAGTTTTAGCGGCTCTCATTTCGTAAAAAAAGCCCTGTCTTCTGGATATGAAGTTATGGGAATAAGCCGATCTGAAGAGCCATCGACTGCTTTTCTCCCTTACAAATGGCCAAATGATAAAGATAATGTTTGTATTAGTCAGAAGTTTATTTTCAGAAAATACGATTTAAATTCTGATTTATTAAAAATACTCGAAGATTTCGACTCTTTCATGCCTAGTTACGTTGTTAATTTTGCTGCTCAAGGGATGGTTGCTGAAAGCTGGTTAAATCCAACTCACTGGTATAAAACAAATGTAGTTTCTCAGGTAGCTTTACATGATGAATTAAGAAAAAGAAGCTTTCTAAAGAAATATGTTCATATTACTACTCCTGAAGTTTATGGAAGTACTGATGAAGGATGGATAGATGAAAAAAAGAGATTTTCTCCAAGTACTCCATATGCCGTAAGCAGAGCTGCTTGTGATATGCATTTAAAAAGTTTTCATAAAGCGTATGGGTTTCCTGTTGTTTTTACACGTGCGGCAAATGTATATGGCCCAGGGCAACAACTTTATAGAGTTATTCCTAGAGCTATTTTAAGTGCTCGTTCGGGGAAAGAAATGTTTTTACATGGTGGAGGTCACTCAATAAGATCTTTTATACATATAAATGATGTAGTTGAGGCTACTTTAAAATTAATGATTGAAGCTCAGCCTGGTTCTACATGGCATCTCTCTACTAGGGATTCAATAAGTATTAGATCATTAATTGAAAAAATTTGTGATTTATGTAATGTCCGATTTAATAATATAGTTACTGTAAGTGAAGAAAGATTAGGGAAAGATCAAAATTATCTCCTTGACAGCTCTTTAATAAGAGAAAATTTTGGATGGAGCGACAAAATTGATTTAATTACAGGTATTAAAGAAACAATTAGTTGGGTTGATGAAAATTATGATTTATTATGTAAGTTACCCTGGAATTATTTACACAAATCATGAGAATATTAGTTACGGGAGGCTCTGGATATAAAGGTTCAGTTTTAATCCCAAAATTATTAAAAGATGGCCATGAGATAATTTCTATTGATACAAATTGGTTTGGAGATAATTTAAAAGAGAATTCTTCTCTAAAAAAAATTAAAGGAGATATAAGAAATATTGATGAAATACCCCTCCAGGGCATTGACTCAATAATACATTTAGCAAATATTGCCAATGATCCTGCGGTTGAATTAAATCCAACTTTGAGTTGGGAAGTTAATGTATTAGCTAGTTATAAATTAGCTGACAAAGCTGTAAGAAATGGGGTTAAACAGATAATATATGCGAGTTCAGGAAGTGTTTATGGAATTAAAGAAGAAAATAATGTTACTGAGGATTTAGAGTTAGTTCCAATATCCGTTTATAATAAAACCAAAATGGTAGCAGAGAGAGTATTCTTATCTTTTAAAGATTATCTTGATGTTAAATGTGTAAGGCCAGCCACAGTATGTGGTTATTCACCAAGAATGAGATTAGACGTAAGTGTAAATATGTTAACTTTTCAAGCTTTGAAGAATGGGAAAATAACAGTATTTGGCGGGCAACAAACTAGACCTAATATTCACATTGAAGATATGGTTAATGTCTATAAACACTTTATCGAGAAAAAAGATATTCCATCTGGATGTTACAACGCAGGATTTGAGAATATAAGCATTTTAGAAATTGCTAATGCTGTTAAGACTGAGATTGATACTGAAATTGTTGTAACAGAATCTAATGATCCAAGATCTTATAGGCAAGATTCTACAAAACTTCTCAAAACTGGCTTTCAACCAAAATTTAATATTTCAGATGCAATTAGAGAAATTATAAAAAAATATAAATCTGGGGCACTAAAAGAATCTGAAAAAAACTATACAGTTAAATGGATGAAAAATTTAGGTCTTACAAAAAAATAAAAACTAAAAAAGTGGTAAGTACAAAAGAATCTTTACTTAATTCTATGAAGAGAATTAGAGAAATCGAAATGAGGATATCTAAAGAATATTCTAATCAAAAAATGAGATGTCCTGTCCATTTATCAATTGGCCAAGAAGCTCCTTCTGCAGCATTATCAATGTTGATTAATAAGAAAGATTTTTCTGTAAGTACTCATAGAGGTCACGCGCATTACTTAGCAAAAGGAGGCAGTTTAAAAGCTTTGATCTCAGAGATTTATGGCAAGGGTAATGGATGTAGCCTTGGGAAAGGTGGTTCAATGCATCTTATTGATTTAGACGTTAATTTTATGGGGACTAGCGCAATAGTAGGTAATAGTATCCCGACTGGGACAGGTCTTGCGCTAGCAGCCAAACTCAATAAAGAAAATCAAATTTCTGTTATTCATATTGGTGATGGAGCAATTGAAGAGGGTGCTTTTTATGAATCTTTAAATTTTGCTGTAGTAAAAGAAATACCAGCATTATATTTTTGCGAGAATAATTTATATTCTGTGTACTCTCCTTTAGAAGTTAGACAACCTAAGTCAAGATCAATTGCTAAAATGTCTAGTGCTATTGGGGCATATACTGTTGAGGGAGATGGGAATTGCGCGATATCAATATACAAAAACATTAAAAAGGCTATTGATTATTGTAGATCTGAAAAAAAACCAGTTTTCCTAGAATTAAAGACCTATAGATGGTTAGAACACTGTGGCCCAAATAATGATGATCATCTCGAATATAGATCAAAAGAAGAAATATCTTTTTGGAGAGAAAAAGATCCAATTAAAGCCTTAGAAGAAACACTTAATTTAGAAGAGAAACAAAGATATAACACATTTTGTTCTTCTTTAAAAAAAGAGATAGATATTGCTTTTGATTATGCTGAGAAATCTAAACCTCCTTCTCAAGATAATGTTCATACCCAAATCTACGCAAAATAATGCAGAAAATATCTTTCTCTAAAGCCATTAATCTTGCTTTTATTCATTCTATGGAAGAAGATCAAAAGGTTATCTGTATGGGACTTGGCGTCCCTGATCCTAAAGGGGTATTTGGAACAACTACTGATCTTCAAGAAATCTTTGGTAAAGAAAGAGTTTTTGATATCCCTACGTCCGAGAATGCATTAACTGGAGTTTGCGTTGGCCTGGCAATTAATGGCTATAAGCCAATTATTAATCATCAAAGATTGGATTTTGCGTTGCTTTCGTTAGATCAAATAATAAATAATGCAGCCAAGATTCATTATATGTTTGGAGGTAAATTAAAATGTCCTCTAGTAATTAGAATGATTGTTGGAAGAGGTTGGGGACAAGGTCCAACTCATTCTCAGAATTTACAACAAATTTTTGCTGGAATACCTGGGTTAAAAGTTGTGATGCCGGGTACTCCGCAAGATGCTTATTCCTTATTAAGAGCCTCTATTCAAAGTCCAAATCCAATTATTTTCTTAGAACATAGATGGTTACATAACTCTATCGGGGAAGTTGATTTTTCAGTTGATAATAGTGAATTAAACAAACAAGCAATTATTGGAGATGGCTCAGATTTTTTAATCATAGCTAACTCTTATATGCTGGCTGAAGCCATAAGGGCTAAAAATGCAATTGAGGAAAAATATGAAATAAAGGGAGTAATTATCAACTATCGAATATACGACAATTATTCTTTATCCGAAATTATTGCTATTTCTAAATCTATCAAAAATATCTTAATTGTTGATACTGCAAATAAAAGTTTATCTATAGCTCATCAAATTTATTATCAAATAACAAAATCATATGAAGATGTTGATTTAGATATTCTTACTATGCCTGATACTCCTGAACCTACGTCTTATTTTTTAACTAAAAATTTTTATATAAATGCATTAGATATTATTGAAAAAATGGAAAATTTATTAAAAGAAGATTTATCATTAGCAAAAAAAGAAATCATCCCCAGCAAGCATCATGATGTGCCAGGTGAATGGTTCAAAGGCCCTTTCTAATGAATATTTCAAATTAAATTAATATTAAATAACTATGAATAGTAAGAATCGGATAGTGGGAATAATAGATTATGGAACTGGTAATATTGCTTCAATATACAAAGCCGTAAAGATTCTTGGTAATACTCCTATTTTAGTATCAGATGTAGAAACTCTTGCGAAAACTAATTGCATTATCTTGCCAGGTGTTGGCCATTACTCTGAAGCAATAAAATCGTTGAAAAAAAATTTAATGTTTGATGCTTTAAAAGATGCATCTAAATCTGGCATTCTAGTTCTTGGTATTTGTCTTGGGTTTCAAATTTTGACGAAATTTAGCGAAGAATCATTTGATGAAGGTTTAGGTATTCTCCCTTTTGATACTGTCCGTATTAGTCCAAAGAATAGTTATTTGTATAGAGTTCCTCATATGGGCTGGAATTCAATAAAAGAAGAATCACAAAAAACGACACTTTTAAAAAATATAAATGCTGATAAACAATTGTTCTTTTTTAGTAATGCTTATGGTGTAAAAGTTAATAATAATAAAAGTATTAAAAAAGCTTTCTATAAACATGAAATGGATTGGATAGCAATCGCAGAAAATGAGAATGTTTTTGGGGTCCAATTCCATCCTGAAAAAAGTAGAGATCAAGGACTTAAATTATTAAATAATTTCCTCTCTAAGACTTTTAAATAGTATGTTAAGAACCAGGTTAATAGTCTCTCTTTTAATAGATTCAGATTTGCATTTAGTAAATACAGAATCTTTTAAGAAGAGAACTTATATAGGTGACCCTTTAAATGCTGCATATATTTTTAGTAATTATGAAGTTGATGAGCTTATGGTTTTGGATATAGATGCTTCTAAAAACAAAAAATGTATTTCATATGAATTTGTAAAAGCTTTGTCAAATTTTACTTCCGTTCCATTAGCAGTTGGAGGTGGCATATCTAAATTAACTCAAATCAAAGATCTTCTGTCCTTCGGAGTTGAAAAAGTGGTTATTGGACAAAATATAAAATCCGACTTCTCTTTTTTGAAAGAAGCATCTGAAAAGTTTGGGTCTTCTTCTATAACTTCACTTATTAATGTTAAAAAGTTAAGAAACGGTTCCTATCAATCTTTTTTAGGAACAAAACCAATATCTAATAGAGATATTTCAAAGGTAGCTTATTCTTGTCAAGAAAATGGAGCAGGAGAGTTAGTAATAAATCAAATTGATAGAGATGGAAGTCGCCTTGGATTTGATATTGATTTAATAGCTGAAATTAACTCTAAATTAGAAATACCGACTGTTATTCTAGGGGGATGCGGCGATATTAACCATTTAAAAGAGATTTTAGATGCCACAAAAATCTCAGGAATAGCCTGCTCGTCAATTTTTGTTTATGCTAATAAAACTAAAAATGTCTTACTTAAGTACAATGAGATAAAGGATCAATTAACTCAAAAGCTCGAGTTAAAGTAAATTTTTTATGATCACTTCGGCACCAAATAGAAAATATCAAATTTGTAGAAGATGTGTCATGGATACAAGTGATCCGTGGATAGTCTTTGATGAAAAAGGTTTTTGTAATCATTGTCGAGACTTTATAGAAAAAAGATTCTCAACTATTTCACATTCACACAAAGATAACAGCGCATTGAAAAAAATGCTCTCAGATATAAGATTAAATCGAAAAACTAATCAACGCTTTGATGTTTTAATAGGTATTAGTGGAGGTACTGATAGTTCCTATACTTTGTTATTGGCTAAGGAGGCTGGCTTAAAAGTTTTAGCTGTTCATATGGATAATGGTTGGGATACTCCAGTTGCAATTCAAAATATTAATAAATTAGTTTCTTTAGATGGAGTTGATTATGAATGTGAAGTTCTTAATTGGAACAATTTTAAGCAAATACAAAGAATATTTTTAGAATCTGGACTGCCCGATATTGAGCTACCTACAGATATTGCTATTCTGGCAGTTTTAAATAGATTTTCGAGTAAATACGGAATTAAAACAATTTTAACTGGGGGAAATATGTCTAGCGAAGGCATCTTGCCTGCCTCTTGGATGTACAATCCCAGGGATACTTTATTTGCGGAATCTGTAATAAAAAAATCAGGGTTTCCTATCAATATATTTAAACCTATAAGGTATGGTTTTCGAGATGAAGTAGTACATAGAATTTTTCATAGAGTGAAAACTTTTTATCCTCTAAATGAATTTAACTACAATAAAGAGTCTGCTAAATTAGAATTAAAGAAAAAACTTGGTTGGCAAAGCCCTGTGGGAAAGCATTGTGAGTCAACTTATACTCGTTTTTGTCAACTGATATATCAACCTAAGAGAAATAAAATTGACTATCGAAGACCTCATCTTTCTACTGATATATGTCTAGGGCGAACTCAAAGGGAATCAGCTTTAAATGAATTAAAACTGCCCGCATGGCATAATATCGATGTTTCTGGAGATCTGAGATTTGTTTCTTATAAGCTAGGTTACGAAGTTTCTGAACTAGAGAAAATTATGCAAAAACCTTCCTTGTGGTATACAGATTTTCCAAATAGAAAAAAATTTTTAGGCTTAGCTTATGATTTATATAGATTAGTTTTGAGGAAACAGAAAGCAACTAACTTTTAATTTCAATGTTTTTAAATTAAGAAATTTACTTTAGTCTATCTAACCTCATTCATTTATAGTTATTAATAAAGAAAAGTAGAGAATCACAATTTGATGGATAAAGTTGATTATTATTGCCCATTATCGGGAGAGAAATTGCAATACTACGAATCTAAATATCTAAAAAATAAGAATAAGAGCTACAAAATAATAAATACAATTCCTAGGTTTTGCCCAATTGAAAACTACAGCGATAGTTTTGGATTTCAGTGGAACTTATTTGATAAAACTCAATTAGATACGTATTCCGGATCAGACTTGACAAGTGAAAGATTTTGGAATGAAACCAATTGGGATCCAAAATCATTGACTAATATGCGTGTACTTGAGGTCGGATGCGGAGCAGGAAGATTTTCTGAGGTTTTCCTGAAAGAATCAAAAGGGGTTCTTTATAGTATTGATTATTCAACAGCGGTAGATGCAAATTTAAGAAATAATCGGCAATATGGTTCAAGATTGAAATTATCTCAGGCATCTATTTATCAAATGCCATTTGCAGATAATTGTTTCGATAAGATTTTTTGTCTTGGCGTTTTACAACATACTCCTTCTTTTCAAAAATCTTTAGAAGCAATAGTTAGTAAATTAAAAGTAAATGGTGAGGTAGTTATTGATTTTTATCCATCAAAGGGACTTATCACTAAGTTACATTCGAAGTATATACTTAGACCAATAACAAAAAGAATTCCAAAAAAACTATTACTTTTTATCATTAAAAAATCAATAAGATTTTCTTTATTACTTTTTGACTTTCTATGTTTTCTACAACTTGGATTTCTGACTCGTTTTATTCCCATAACTGATGTAAGAGGTTTCCCCGTCAATTTAAGCAAAAAGGAAAGAATACAATGGGCCATTATGGATACATTTGATGCTTTCTCTCCTGAATTTGATAATCCTCAAAAATTAAGAGATGTTATTAACTTTTTTAAAAATCTTAATTGCGAAGTATCCTACGCAGGGTTGGTAGAGTATGAAGGTGGATCTTCAACAGTAGTAAGAGCAATAAAGAAGTAATATGTGCGGAATAGTGGGCTTCTGGTCTAATTTTCGAGATGAAGTAGATAATCAAATTAATATAAAAAAAATGTCAGAAGAATTAAATCATCGAGGACCTGATTATGGAGGTTATTGGAATGATAATTCTGAATCTTTTTATTTATCTCATAGAAGATTATCAATTCTAGATTTAAGTATTGCGGGCAATCAACCTATGCTTAGCCATAGTGGGAGATTTGTAATATCTTTCAATGGTGAAATTTATAATCACATTGAAATAAAAAAAATTTTAAAAGAAGAAAATAAAGAGATTAAATGGAGAGGGCATTCTGATACTGAAATTTTAGTTGAATTAATTGAAAGTTTAGGTCTGGAAAAAGCATTATCAAAATGTGTAGGTATGTTTGCTTTGGCTATTTGGGATAGAAAAGAAAAATGCTTACAACTTGCCAGAGACAGAGTTGGGGAAAAACCTCTTTACTATGGATTTAGTGAAATAAATGGGGAAAGGACATTTTTGTTTGCCTCGGAATTATCGGCAATTAAGAAATGGAAATATTTCAATAATGGAATTAATCCTGAAGCTTTATCAGAACTAATTAATTACCAATCAATATCTGCTCCTAATTCGATCTATAAAAATATATATCAGTTAATGCCAGGCCATTTTATAAAAATTAATTCTCCTAATGAATATTTTTTAGATTCAAGTAAGTCATGGTGGGAGCTAACTTCTACAATCGAAAAGGCTATTGAAAACCCAATTAATGACAAATCACAAGCTATAAAATTAATTGAAAATACATTAAAGAATTCAGTAAAAATTCAAAGTATTGCAGATGTTCCTTTGGGAACCTTTTTGTCGGGTGGAGTTGATTCATCTTTAATAACAGCATTACTCCAAAGTCAATTAAATAGAAAAGTCAAAACTTATACGATAGGTTTTGAGGAGCAAGAATTTAATGAGGCTCCATTTTCAAAAGAAATTGCTAAATTTCTAGATACTGATCATAATGAATTTTATTTAACATCTAAAGATGCACAAGATTTAATCCCAAAATTAAGTGAAATTTATTCTGAACCATTTGCTGATGCTTCACAACTTCCAACTCATTTGGTTTGTAGAGAAGCAAAAAATAGCGGTTTAACTGTAGCTTTAAGTGGTGATGGAGGAGATGAATTGTTTGGTGGTTATAACAGATATTTTTTAGGAGAAAAAATATGGAAAAGGATAGGATTTACTCCCTTCTACATCAGAAGATTAATTGGCAAAGTTGGAACTAAATTACCTGAAAAGAATCTTGATGGATTTTTTAAACCATTTGGATTAAACCAAATAGGGAATAAGATTAAAAAGTTATCAGATAGATTAACTTATATAAAAGATCAAGATGATTTTTATTTTTCATTAATTTCTCAATGGAAAGATCCAAATTTTTTATTCGAAGATGATTTTGTTGAAAGTAAAATTTTTAATTTACCAGAAACTTTGCTAACAAAAATTCCAAGTAAATTTTCAGATGATTTAACCGCAAAAATGATGATATATGATGCTTTACATTACTTACCAAATGATATCTTAACAAAAATAGATAGAGCCTCTATGGCTATTGGTTTTGAAACTAGGGCCCCTTTTCTTGATCATAGAGTGATTGAAGCTGCTTGGAAATTAGAAATGAATTTAAAAATAAATTCAAAAAATATTGTAAATTCAAATAAATGGGTCTTAAGAGAAATTTTATATAAATATGTTCCTAAACATCTAATTGAAAGGCCAAAAGCTGGATTTGCAATTCCACTTTCAGATTGGTTAAGAGGTCCTTTGAAAACATGGGCGGGAGATTTATTATCTAAAGATAATATAATTAAGGATGGATATTTTAAACCCTTTGAAATTTCTACTTTATGGCAAGAACATTTGTCCTGTAGAAAAGATAATAGTAGTAAATTATGGCCAATTATAATGTGGCAATCTTGGTTAGAGAAAAATTCTTAAACGGCATTTGAGATTAAATTTAATTTTTTTACTTGATGAGAAAAGTCTTATTTATAACGTACGATGGGTTACTAGATCCTCTAGGTAGAAGTCAAATATTACCATACATAATTGGATTATCAAAAAAAGGATTGGTTTTTACAGTATTGAGTTTTGAAAAAAAACATAGTTCTTATGAGATTGATAAGCTAAAAAAATTATTAAAAAGTTTTAATATAAATTGGTATCATTTGAAATTTAATAGAGGAAAATTTCAAGGAATAGTAAGAATTTTAAATGGAGCTATTTATGTAAGAAAAATCTGTAATAGTAAAAAAATTGATATTGTTCATTTGAGAGCAATATTACCAGCAATAATTTTTACTTTTGCGTTTATTAAAAAAAAATTCATTTATGACATTAGATCCTTTGCTGGCCAATGGGTTGATACGAAAGCAATAAGAAAGGGTTCTCTCTTAGAAAAAATATTTCTTCTATTTGAAAAATATTTAATCAAAAATGCTAGTGGAATTGTAGTTTTAGATGAATCAGGTGGAGCATTTTTAAAAGATTATTACAGAACAAACAAACCCTATAAGGTAATACCCACATCTACAGATATTTCAAAATATAAATCAATAATCAAGAAGCAAAAAGAAAAAATAAAATTTGTTTTCGTAGGCGGAGTTCAATACCCATATTTAGCTTTTGAGGCCTTGAGTTTTATTAAGCAATTAATAGATTTGGGATACAAATGCAGCATTGATTTTATTAATAAAGGAGATCATAAACTAATAAAAGATCTAGCTAAAAAAATTCATTTCCCGAAAGAAATGCTCAAAGTCTTTGAAATGGAAAATGAAGAAATGCCCGATGTGTTGATACATTATGACTGTGGCTTAGTCTTTATTGCAGAGGGTAATTGGTTAAAAATGTGCTCCCCTACTAAGATTGGCGAGTATCTTGCTTCCGGATTATTTATTATTTCTTTGGAAGGAATAAATATTACAGACCGTTTTTCAAAAAAATATAAATGTTTTGATTTGGTTAGAAGGGATTTTCTAAAAAGAAAAATAACATTATCTGAAGCTGAAGAATTTATTTATAAAATTAAGTCTCCTGAGATGAGCAAAATATCGAAAGATGTTGCATTTAAATATTATGATTTAAATAAAGCTTTAGAAAATTATTTCGATTTGTACAATATGATTAGATAAATTTAATAACTTTGTTACTAACAATAGCTATACCTGCTCACAATAAATCAGATTTTTTAAAACAAGCTATTTTTTCAATTAAAAAAGAATTAGATTTTGGGAATGATGTGAATATTGTTATATCTGACAATAGTTCAAATGATGAAATAAAAGACATTTATTTTCAACAATTTAAGGATGATGAAAATATAAATTTGTTTAATTCTAAAAATTTTACATGCTTAGACTCAAATGTTAATAGAGCAGTTGAATTATCTACAGGAAAGTATGTTTGGATTTTTGGGGATGATGATTTAATAGTCCCTGGGATATTGAAAAAAATAAAGGAATTTCTCTATAAAGAGAAACCTTCTCTGGTTGTTTTGAACAGTATGTCTTTTAGAAATCAAGAAATTATAGAAGAATCTAGATTGCCAAAATGTATAAAGCCGATTTATGGAAAAAAGGAGAATGATAAATTCTTAATTGATTTGATTGGTTATTTAACTTATGTTGGAGGGATTTTAGTTGATAGAGAACTTTGGATAAATAACTATGATAGATCAAAGATAGGTAGTTATTTTGCACATATAGATTGTATAACCTCCATAAAAAACAAAAGAAATGCTCATTATTTTTCAGCACCAGCAATTAAAATGCGTTTGGGTAGTCAAACTTGGATTAATCAATCTTTTGTTATTTGGCATAAATCATATCCAAAAATAATTTGGGGATTAAAAAATTATAATGCTCAAGCAAAAATTAAGGTTATCAAACCTAACCCTCTAAACTCTATAAGGGCAATGTTAGCTTCAAGGTCTTATGGGAGATTAAATTTTTCAAATTTCAAAGTATTTATATTTGCAGAAAAAAATGTCTCTAAAAATAAAAAATTCGTAATATTTTTAATATCAATATTTCCCAAGTATATTTTAAGATTTTTTTATGTTTTATTTATCATTTTTATAAAGAAAAAACATACTATTAACTTTAGCCCTAAGTTAGCTTTAGCTCAATTAAAAAAGAGGTTATAATTAAAAAGTTTTGTAGTATTTTATAAATTATTTATATTTATCTTATAACTGATTTAAAATTTAAAAAAAAGTAATTATGCAAGCAGTAATATTAGCAGGAGGTTTAGGTACGAGACTATCTGAGGAAACTCACCTTAAACCAAAACCAATGGTAGAGATAGGAGGTAAACCTATTTTATGGCATATACTTAAAATATATAGCCATCATGGAATTAATGATTTCGTGATCTGTTTAGGTTATAAAGGTTATTTAATTAAAGAATTCTTCGCTAATTATTCACTTCACACTAGTGATGTTACTTATGATTTAAAAAAGGAAGAAATTACTATTCATAGAAGAAAGTCAGAGGAATGGAAAGTAACTTTAGTTGATACTGGAGAAAATACTTTGACAGGGGGGAGACTATTAAGGGTTAAAGAATATTTAAGAAATGAACCATTCTGTTTTACCTATGGAGATGGTGTTGGGAATATAGACATTAATAAGTTAATTAATCATCATAATAATTCCAAAAAATTAGCTACCCTTACTGCCGTACAGCCTCCTGGAAGGTATGGAGCTTTAGAGTTGTCAGGGAACATAGTTAAATCATTTCAAGAAAAACCGCTAGGTGATAATTCTTGGATTAATGGTGGTTTTTTCGTTCTTGATCCATCAGTAATAAAACTAATAAGTGGAGATGATTGTATGTGGGAAGATGAACCATTAAAATTATTAGCTTCCCAAGGAGAATTAAATGCATTTAAACATTTTGGGTATTGGCAGCCCATGGACACTTTAAGAGATAAAAAGGTTTTGGAAGAACAATGGATAAATGGAAAAGCACCTTGGAAAATGTGGAAATGATAGATAAATCTTTTTGGCAAAATCGAAAAGTATTAATTACTGGACATTCAGGATTTAAAGGAAGTTGGCTATCTTTTTGGTTAAAAAATTTAGGGGCAAAGGTTTATGGTATTTCTTTGGCTCCAAATACAAACCCTTCTCTTTTTAATCAACTAAATTTAATAGGTTCGCTAGATGAAAGTCATTTTATTGATATAAGAAATAATTTAGAACTTGACAAAATAATATTTAAATTGAGACCTGAAGTCGTTTTTCACCTTGCTGCACAACCTCTTGTTTTAGAGGGTTATAAAAATCCTTTAATGACTTGGGAAACAAATTTAATGGGGTCCTTAAACCTCTTGAATTCATTAACAAATTTGCGAACAAAGTTATCATTAGTAATGATTACAACTGACAAAGTTTATAAAAATAAAGAATGGATTTATGGATATAGAGAGCAAGACGAATTAGGAGGATATGACCCATATAGTGCAAGTAAAGCAGCCTGTGAAATGGCAATAGATAGTTGGCGTTTAAGTTATTGTGAACCAAAAAATAATGAGGAAACCCTTTTAAGAATAGCCTCAGCTAGATCAGGCAACGTGATTGGAGGTGGTGATTGGTCCAAAGACAGAATTATTCCAGATGCCATAAGAGCATTAAATAAAAATACTGAAATAATTTTAAGGAATCCAAATTCAACAAGACCATGGCAACATGTTTTAGATCCTTTATCAGGATACATATTGTTAGCAGAGAAACTATATAAATATAGTCAGGAAAATAATAATGATTTAAAAAATAAGTTTGCTACTTCTTATAACTTTGGTCCAAGTATTGAATCTAATAAAAAAGTAATCGAACTTGTTGAGGAGATATCAAAATACTGGTCTGGTTTGAAAGTTAAAAATACTATTGACAATAATTTTCATGAAGCTAACAGACTTAATTTGCAAACAGATAAGTCTTTTCATTTCCTACAATGGCGTCCAAAATGGGATTTTGAGAACTCAGTTAAAAGGACAATTGAATGGTATAAAAAAATTCAAAATAGTAATATTACGGCCAGGGAAGTATGCCTTTTTGATATTGAAGAATATATGGATACTTAAGATATAAAGTTATTATTAAATGAATATATTAGTTACGGGCGCAACTGGTTTTATAGGATCCCACTTAATGGAAAAACTGAAGAGTTCTAAATTTAAAATTTTTGCGCTGAGAAGAAATAAAAATCTTCCAAAAAAAAACAAAAATATTTACTGGATTAACAAAGGTTTAGAAGAAGTAAATTTAATAGATTTTAAAGATATCGAAATGGTTATTCACCTTGCATCTGTTGGCGTAAGCCCTAAGGTCGAAAGCATTAAAAAATTAGACGATATTAACGTAAAAGAAAGTTTAAGGTTAATTAATTTAGCTAATAATGCGGGTGTAAAAAGATTTATAGCAACAGGAACTTGCTTAGAATATGGAAAAGAAGCTGAAAACTGGCAAAATATACCCCCTAATGCGACTTTAAAGCCTCTTTGCTCATATTCTAAAAGTAAAGCAAAAAGTTTTAAGTTGCTCTATGAATTTGCCTGCAAAAATAAAATTCAGCTTTTCTATGGACGTATTTTTTCTGCATATGGGGAAGGTCAATATAAAAAGAACTTTTGGCCATCAATGAAACAAGCCGCTATTACTGGAAATGATTTTCCTATGACTTTAGGAAATCAAATAAGAGATTTTATTAAAGTCGAAGATGTCGTTCAACACCTATTAAATGCTATTTATAGAGAAGATGTTCTTACTGGTAAACCATTAATTGTAAATATTGGAACAGGGTCTGGCCAAAGTTTAAAAGAATTTGCAATGAAAGAATGGAAAAATTTTGGAGCAAAAGGTGAACTTTTGCCTGGTAAATTGGAGAGTAGAATTAATGAAATCAAACAAATGGTTGCTAATATAGATAACTTAAATATAAAAATTTGAAATAATAATGAAAATATTAATAACTGGTGGCTGTGGGTTCTTAGGTTCTAATCTTGCTTCTTTTTTTATCAAAAATAAAAATCAAGTTTTTATTATTGACTCGCTTGAGAGGGATGGAGCCTTGATTAATCTTAACTGGCTAAAATCTCAATCTGAAAATCAACAATTAGTTTTTTTTAAGAGTGATATTGTAAATACTAATGCTATTAATTCATTTTTTAATGAACATGCTCCATTTGACTTCATTTGTCATGTGGCAGGGCAAGTAGCTATGACAACCTCAATAAATAATCCAAGAAAAGATTTTGAAACTAATGCATTAGGAACTTTTAATATCCTTGAAGCTGCTAGGATATTTTCCCCTAAATCACTAATAGCTTACAGCAGCACGAATAAAGTTTATGGAGATTTAGATTGGGTAAAAACTATCGAGGATGATAAAAGATATAAACTCAAGAATTATCAAGATGGATTAGATGAGAATATCCCATTGGATTTTACAACTCCATATGGATGTTCAAAAGGTTCTGCTGATCAATACGTAAAAGATTGGGCGAAAGTATATGGGATGAAAACAGTTATTTTCAGACACTCCTCAATTTATGGAGGTAGACAATTTGCTTCTGTAAATCAAGGTTGGATTGGATGGTTTTGTCTTAAGGCGTTGGAACAAAAAATTGCTAGTAATAATAATCAAGAAATCATACCATTTACTATTTCAGGTTCAGGGAAGCAAGTAAGGGATGTTTTGCATGCTCAAGACTTAGTAGATTTGTACTGCTGTGCTTATGAAAATAAAGATGATTTAAACGGTCAAATTTTTAATATTGGAGGTGGATATAAAAATTCATTAAGCTTATTAGAGTTATTTGATTTTTTAAAAAAGGAGCTATCACTTAAAGAATTAAAATTTACAAAAATCAAGAGAAGGACTTCCGATCAAGATTGCTTCATTGCAGATATTGCTAAAGCAAAAAAATTACTTAATTGGTCTCCAAATATCACTTATGAAGATGGCATTAGAAAAATGATTTCATGGTGCAAAAATATATTAAATTTAACTAATGAAATATATTAATTCAATTCAAAATAAATCAATCTTAATTATATGTCCTTATCCAAAAGACTCGGCCGCAGGTCAAAGATTGAAGTATGAACAATATTTAAAAGATTGGGAGAATTTAGGTTACACGATAAAAATTTCAAATTTTATGGATAACTACCTTTGGAAAATACTATACAAAAAAGGAAACTTTTTTAAAAAAATTTATGGTATTTTTAGAGGGTATATTAGAAGACTTAAAGATATATTTAGTTTAGGAAAATACGATATAGTTTATATATTTATGTGGGTGACGCCTTTTGGAACTACTTTTTTTGAAAGATTATTTGTTTTGATGTCTAAAAAAATCATTTTTGATTTAGAAGATAATGTTTTATTAAAAAATACTGCAAGAAATAAAAATAGTCCCAACCCTCTATCATTTTTATTGAAAAATCCAAATAAGCAATTGTTTCTTGTAGCAAAAAGTAATTACGTTATTACTTCTTCCCCTGCATTAGAAGAGATTTGCAAAAAAATTAATATTTATAGTAATGCAATCTACATAACATCATCTGTAAATACTGAAAAATTTAGGCCTAAAAGTTTTAACGAAAATAAAAAATGTGTAATTGGTTGGACTGGTACTTTTTCTTCTAAAGAGTATATTCAATCAATAGAGGATATTCTTCAAGAATTGGCAAAGAAAGTTGACTTTCAATTACATATTATTGGAAACTTTGACTACAAACTAGATAATGTAGATTTAAAAGTAAGTCAATGGAATCTTAAAGAGGAAGTAAAACAAATGCAAACATTTGATATAGGAATTTATCCTTTGCCAAACAATGATTGGGTAGATGGTAAAAGTGGATTGAAAGCTATACAGTATTTATCATTTGGAATACCTACTGTAGCAACCAATGTTGGAAATACACCTAACGTAATTAACCATGGAGAAGAAGGACTGCTTGTTAAAACTAAAAAAGAATGGGTTTCTGCATTAAAAAAATTAATAACTGATAAAGAATTAAGAAGACAAATGGGTAAAAAAGCTAGAATTAAAGCAGAAGAAAAATATTCGCAGAAAATTGTTTGTGATTCATATGTTAAAGTTTTAGATCTTTGTGCAGGTAAAAATTTATGAAAAAAATTTATATTTCTGGCGCTGGTGGAATGCTTGGTGATGCCTTTTATAAGATTTTTAAAAAAAATTATCTATTGAAATGCACAGATATTGATGTGAATTCGGATTGGCTTGATTTTCTTGATTTTAGAGATAGAAATGCTTATGAAAAGGATGTTTGTGATTTTTCTCCAGATTATCTTTTTCATTTAGGAGCTTATACTAACTTAGAATTTTGTGAACTTAATCCAGATCAAACTTACATAACAAATACTTTGTCAGTAGAAAATGCGGTAAATATCGCTAATAAATTGGATATCCCAATTCTTTATATTTCTACTGCAGGAATTTTTGATGGTCAACAAGATACCTATGATGACTGGTCTGAACCAAACCCATTAGGAGTTTATGCAAGGTCCAAATATATGGGCGAGAAATATGTTCAGAATAATAGCAATAAATATATTATTTGTAGAGCAGGTTGGATGATGGGAGGCGGCCCAAAAAAAGATAAAAAATTCGTTAATAAAATTATGAATCAGATTAGATTAGGTAATAAAGAATTAAATATAGTTGATGATAAGTTAGGAACACCCACTTATACCTTAGATTTTGCAAAAAATGTCGAGTTAATAATGGAATTAGAATATTGGGGACTATATAATCTTGTATGTAAGGGAATCACTAGTAGGCTGGAAGTAGGGCAAAAAATAATAGAAGTTTTGAATTTACAACAAGATATAAAATTGAACTCAGTACCTTCAGATTTCTTTAAAAAAGATTATTTTGCACCTCGTCCATATTCAGAAAGATTATTGACTAAAAAAATTGATTTAAGGCAAATAAATATTATGAGAACATGGGAATTGGCTCTCAAAGATTATATTAATGAATATTATTCTGATTTAATAAATTAAATACTTCAAAATTTTTTCTGAAGATTAAAATGCTGCCTTATCTTGCGATATATTTATATTTAGCAACCAAAAGTATTGGTGGAAGCCATAGAATATCAAATATTTCTTACGTTTTACTTCTCCTAATTCTTTCATTTTTTATAGGATTTAGATATGAAATAGGTGTTGATTGGGATCAATATATAGAAATAATAGATAGATACAAAAATGTTCCGCTCTCAAATATATTTACTAATGTTGAACCTGGTTATATTTTTTTGAGCTGGTTAGGAAGTAATTTTGATAATGGCATTTATTTCGTAAATGTAATTTGTGCAATTATATTTTCTGCAGGATTAATATCTTATTCAAGAAATAGAGAATATCCATGGCTAGCACTTTTGATTTCCTTTCCTATTTTAATTGTTACTGTTGCAATGGGATACACTCGACAAGCCTGTGCAATTGGGATTGAATTCTTTGCCCTTCTAGAAATTGAGAAGGGTAGAAGTAATAGGGCTATAATTTTTACTTTAATTGCTAGCACTTTTCACATAAGTATTTTGCCTTTATTGCTTGTTTTTTTTAAGAACCCTAAAAAAAACTTATTTAAAATTAAATTTATTCTGCCCGCAACTATTATTGGATACCTAATCTATTTAGTAATAAAGATAAAATTTGGAGACGCTCTTTTGAGTTATTACGCTTTGTATATCGCTAATGATTACAGCTCTATGGGTGCTTTTTATAGAATATTTCCTACCTTTATTGCTTCTATATTATTTATAAAAAATAGAGTTAAGTTTCAACAGTATTTTGGAGAAATTGCAAAATTGTATTTAAAATTTTCCTATATTGGAATTTTATTCTCTTTATTAATTATATTATTCCCTTCAAATTCAACATTTATTGATAGGTTTGGTCTATATATTACCCCATTAACTATTTTTGTTTTCAGTTCAATAACGAAATTGAAGATTTTAAAAATTAATAGACTAGACTTTAAACTTCTTATGGTTTCTGTATATTTTGCATATACCTTTATTTGGCTAACTTTTGCTGTTCATGCCTATGCATGGGTTCCTTATAAGAACTTCTTATTTATGTGAGACAATCATATAATAAATCAACTGGAGTTATGAATTTAAAAAAAAATATAGATTTTGCCACTGCAAATAGTTTTGGTGAGGAATGGGAGAAATTTAGTCAAGAAGATTTAAATGCGATAGAGGCAAAAAGAAGATTTGAAGAATATTTTCATATATTTCCTTGGAATGATCTCCCTGACAAAGCTGAAGGGATAGATGTAGGCTGCGGATCAGGCCGATGGGATAAATTTGTTGCTCCTAGAGTTGAAAAACTACATTGTGTAGAACCGGCTGAAAAAGCTATAAACATTGCAAAGAAACAACTCGCAAATTTCAATAATATTGAATTTCACAATTGCTCATTGAATGATTTGACTATTCCTCCAGCAAGTCAAGATTTTTGTTTTTCATTGGGAGTACTGCATCATGTCCCAAACACATTTAATGCACTTCTGAGTTGTGTTCAATTTTTAAAGCCAAAGGCTCCAATACTAATTTATTTATATTATAAATTTGATGATCGATCAAAATGGTTTAAATTTTTGTGGAAAATATCCGATAAGATCAGAAAAATAATAGTAAAGCTACCTTCAAAGTATAAAAATTTAATTTGTGAGTTTATTGCTTTTGTGGTTTATTTACCTTGTGCAAAGATTTCTTTAATACTGAATAAATTAAATATTGATGTAAGCTCTTTCCCATTAAGTTACTACAGAAACTGTTCATTTTATTCAATGAGAACTGATGCACGTGATAGGTTTGGAACACCAATTGAGAAAAGATTTAATCGTTCAGAGATTATCGAAATGTGTCACAAAGCTGGACTGGAAAATATTGTTTTTTCTTCCAATGCACCTTATTGGTGTTTTGTCGCAAGAAAAAAGTAAATTCTTTTTTATTTTAAAAATTTTTATCGGAACTATTTAAAGATGATTCACAAAATATATTTGATTGATTTCGAAAGATGAAGGGAAAAATTCTTTTTATTACTAATGTTGATTGGTTCTTCATTTCACATAGATTAGAAATTGGTTTACAAGCTATTTCAGAGGGGTATGAAGTACATATTGCTACAAGCTTTACTAATTGTGAGGATGAATTAATCTCTAAAGGATTCATAACACATGAATTGGATATTGATAGATGTAAAACTAATGTATTTAATTCTCTAAGAACTTTTTTAAATATTTTAATAATAACCTACAAAATAAAGCCCGATATAATTCACGCAATCACTATTAAACCAGTTCTTTTTGGAGGAATAGTTTCAAGGTTTTTTAAGAAAACAAATTTTGTAGCTTCTATTTCTGGTTTAGGGTATATATTTATATCCAAAACTAAATTAAATAAAATAATAAGAATTTTTGTCAAAATACTATATAAATTTTCTCTTTCTCAAAAAAGAGTAAAAGTAATTTTTCAAAATAGTAATGATGAAAGAATTATAACTAAATGCTGTAATTTAAAAAGTGAAAATAAAATTCTTATCCCAGGTTCTGGAACTGATTTGTCTTTCTTTAAACCAGATAAAACTAAAAATAAATCAGATATAGTTCTATTCGCATCAAGGTTATTGATTTCGAAAGGAATATTAGAATTTATTAAAAGTGCTGAAGCACTTAATTCATTAGGCTATAAATTTCTAATAGTGGGCAAATTAGATATTGATAATCCAGATTGTATTTCTAAAAAAGAACTTGATGAATATTTAAAAAAAGGCATAGTGGAGTATTTAGGTGAAATTAGTAATATTAAAGAACTCCTATTGAAATCAAAAATAGTCGTACTACCTTCATTTTATGGAGAAGGATTGCCAAAAATATTAATAGAAGCAGCAGCTTGTGGAGTGCCAGTTATCACGACAGATCATCCAGGTTGTAGAGATGCAATAATTCCGGGCAAAACGGGTTTACTCGTGCCTATTAAGGATACAAACTCAATAGTAAAAGGCATCAAGACACTATTTAAATCTCGAGTTATTTATGAAAATATGAGTAGAGAGGCAAGAGTTCTTGCTTTAAAGAAATATGATGTAAAAGATGTTGTTAGAAAACACATAGAAATATATGATCAATTTATAAATTAGAATTTTTCATAATTTATAAAATTTTGACTTTATAAATAACCCCATGAATGATATATTTTCAAAAAGGATCTAAAGAATATTGTTTTTGAATTCATCTAAATTGTTGTTAATGTATTTTCTTATTTCCTTTTTGGCAACCTATTTTGCCATTTATTTGTTATTACCTATTCTTAGAAAATATCTTATTGATATTCCAAATAATAGAAGTTCACATTCTTTAAAAACTCCATCAGGAGGAGGGGTAACTTTTATTCTGGTAAGTACTGTTTTTATGTTTATTAACGGAAATTATTTACCAATAATTTGTTTACCATTAGCTTTAATAGGTTTATTAGATGATATTTTGAATGTTAATTTCATTATTAGATATTTTATTCAATATTTAGTAGCGCTTGTGATAATTGGAAATAGCAATATATTTGAGAACATAGGAATTAATAATGAAATATTTCCCTTAATATTTATATATTTATTCTTAGCCTTTTTCATTACATCAATTATTAACTTCTCCAATTTTATGGATGGAGCAGATGGGCTTTTAGGAGCCTCAATTATTATTATATTTCTTATTGATGCTATTAAAATTGATTCCTCTGTCTTGATTTTAGTTGGGACACTGCTTGCTTTTTTAAAATGGAATTGGCATCCATCTAAGTTATTTATGGGTGATGTAGGGAGTACTTTCTTGGGAGCAATGTTAATTGGGATATCACTTAATGCAGAAAGCTTAGAACTCTCTCTAATGACTTTAATGCCTGCAATACCCTTGCTATTAGATGCAGCTGTTTGTGTCGTTCGTCGATTTTTTGCAAAAGAAAATATTTTTGAAGCGCATTCATTGCATCTTTTTCAAAGACTCTATCAATCTGGCTGGTCTCATTCAAAAATTTCAATTTACTACTTACTTTCTACCTCTTTAGTGGGTATTCAAGTATTGTTAAACTCATGGGCACTAATAATTACGTCACTTGGGGCAATTATTGTTTATGCATTTTATTTGGATCAGAAAGTAGCGGTCCCCTTTAAAACGTCTATTGTCAATTCAAAACTTATTACAAAGAGTTAATCGACATATTTAAAACTTCTATAAATTCAAAAAGCTTTATAAACAATTCTTCCAATTATTTCTCTTAATGCAGCTGAACTAGAGGCTAAATAGTGTGCGTTTGGAACCCATAAAGTAGGATCTAGTAAATATGATCCAGTCCATTTACCTCTAGATTTGAAATCTACTGGGAAAGGTCTCACAATAAACCCTTGTTGTTCGAAAACTCTTTGAGCTCTTTTCATATGGAAGGCACTTGTAACTAATAATATATTTCTTTTTACCTTAGATTTATTAGATGGCATTAAGATCCTTTTTATTTGAGTGGCTTCCTGATATGTATTGAATGCAATTCCTGAATTTCTAATTGCTGAAAGAGGAATTCCAAGTTTTTGAGCCTCATTTTTATAATATTCTCCTTCTCCATGCATATTTTTTTGAAAAGGAGATTTGCCGTTTGTAAAAATAATAATTGGCGCCTTCGCTTCTTTGTATAAATCTATTCCAGCTAAAAATCTATCGGGATCTAACCATTCAACAATTTTTTCATTCCCTGGGGCAGGATGTCTAGAACCACTAAGTACAACAATTGCATCGGATACTAGAGCTTTTTCTGAGCTTACTCTTTGCCATGGACTTTCAAGGAACCTCCATAATAATTCTGAGGCTATTCCATTGCTAAAAAATAAAATTGGGATTAACCCTATTAAAAAATAGATTTTTTTTTCAGAAATTATGCCAAGCAAATATAAAATTAAAGAAATGCCTAAAGGTAAAAATAATAAAGGTAGAATTTTACTGATTAAAAAATAGATCAACTTATTTAGTTAGTAAATTTTATTAAACAAGAAAAATCATTAATTAGTCAATTATAAATTTATAATTACATCTTTTTATTTATAGTTTATTTAGTTATAAATGAAAAATTGATAAAATAAACCAAATTGTGAAAAATTTATGGAAGAGAAAATTTCATATGCAAAAACAGTTTATGGTCAAGAAGAGATTGACGCTGTAGTTAAGTGTCTTAAAGAATCTACTCAAATGGGAAATTATTCACGACAATTTGAGTTTAAGATCGCAGAAATTTTTTCTAAAAAATATTGTCTCTATGTCAATTCTGGATCCTCTGCTTTATATATTGGATTGGAAGCTTTAAATTTTCCAAAAGGTTCTGAGGTTATTACACCCGCTTTGACATTTTCTACAACTGTGGGATGTTTATTAAAAAATAATTTGGTTCCAGTTTTCACAGATGTTAAAGATTTGACTTACTGTATAGATATTGATCAAATTGAGCCATTAATTAGTAAAAAAAACCGTAGCAATTCTGGCTCCTAATTTAATGGGTAATCTATGTGAATGGTCTAAGATCAGAAAAATTGCAGATAAACATAACCTAACATTAATAGAAGACTCTGCTGACACTTTAGGAGGGACTTTAAATAATGGAATATCAAGTGGAAGTTTTACAGATATGTCAATCACAAGTTTTTATGGTTCTCACATTATAAATTGTGCCGGGAATGGCGGAGCACTTACATTAAATAACGAAAATGTTTGCAAGAAAGCTAAACTTTTAAGATCATGGGGTAGAAGCTCCTCATTATTTGATGAAAAAAGTGAGAAGATAGAAAACAGATTTAATATTAATCTTGATGGTATAGATTATGATGCAAAGTTTGTTTTCGAAGAAGTTGGATATAATTTAGAAGGCAACGAGTTAGGCGCAGCTTTTGGATTGACACAATTAAAGAAATTAGAAAACAATATCAAAATTAGACAAAATAATTTTAAATTACAAGTAAATTTCTTTGAGAAATATAGTCATTTCTTTAGTACTCCTATTGAAAATGATGGAGTGTCAACAGCTTGGTTGGCATTCCCTATCCTCATAAATAAATTTGCTCCATTTACTAGAAAAGAGTTTCAAATTTATTTAGAAGAAAGAAATATTCAGACGAGAGTTGTATTTACAGGAAACATACTTCGACAGCCCATGTGTAAGAATATTACTAGAAGGATTACTCCAGATGGCCTAGAAAAAACAGATGCTGTTATGGAACGAGGAGTACTTTTACCGTTGCATCATGGCATGACTGATAAGATGTTTGAAAGACTTCATGAAACTATTGAGACGTTTATAAAAAGATATTAAAGAATTAATTTACTTTAAAAGTAATATATTCTTGTAAGAATCAATTTAATTCTTTTTATGAAAAAAAAAAGTACTATATATGAAACTAAATTTAGATATAAGTAAATCATTTAAAGAATGTCTTATTGAATCCAATCATTTTTTTTGTATATCTCATTATGAAGGAGATTTGTCTTGGGTAAAATATATAAAAAAAAGTAAATACATTATTTATAATAAAGGTAATAATAAATTAGATGATAATTTAAATTCAAAGAAAATAAATAATTTAGGATATAATTTATATAGTTATTTACTATACATTTGTGATAATTATGACAACCTTCCAGATACAATAGTTTTCTGTAAAGATAATATCTTTAGAAGGCATATTACACAAGAAATTTTTACAAGACTTTTAAGAAATAATATTTTTACTCCATTAGAAGATATTAATTACTTTGGAACTAGTTCACTAATAAATATTTTTATTTCAGATAATGGATTTTGTGAGATAAATAATAGTTGGTATAGAAATTATTTCCCTAGGAAATATTTTTCTGACTTTAATAAGTTTTATAATTTTATTTTCAAAACTGATTATAACCCTCAATACATAAAGTTCTCACCCGGTGCAAATTATATAGTACCTAGAGAAAATATTTTGTTGAGAAGTAAAAATTTCTATGCTAATCTCATAAAATTCTTAGAACATACTAACTTATCTTGTGAATCTCATTTTTTAGAGAGGAGTTTAATTACAATCTGGAATTCAAATGTACAGAGTTCCTCCATAATGAATGTTAATTTATCTAAATCACAATTATTTTACCTATCTAATAAATGTAATTTTGAAATTAAGAATGAATCATTTATATTGATTAAGTTTAGAAAATTTTTATTATATTTATTTAGTAAATTATCTTTTTATATTTTAAAATTTTTAATAAAAAGTTAAGTTTTTATTTAATTACATAGAAAAAATCATTTAGTATATTTTTTTATTTAAGAAAAAAATTTTTTTAGTATGTTTATTCATAATGTATTATTATTTTCTTATGGATTTATCTAAAGAGAAAATTTTAATCACAGGGGGCTGCGGCTATATTGGAAGTCATACATCTTTATTACTTTTAGAGAAGGGTTATAGTGTTATTATTGTTGACTCAAATATTAATAGCTCACCAAAAATTTTAGATAAAATTTGCAAAATTGCACTTCACAAATCTATAAATATAAAAGAAAAAATTTCATTCTATAAAGGCGATATACGAGATTATTCTTTTTTAAAGGATATTTTCGAGAAAGAAAAAGCTAGTGGAAATAATATATCTTTTGTTATACATTTTGCAGGTTTGAAATCTGTTTCTATTTCTAAATCAAACCCTCTCGAATATTGGGACGTAAATATCAGTGGAACTATTAATTTACTTAAAGTTATGAAAAGTTTTGATTGCAAAAGTATAATTTTTAGTAGTAGTGCAACTGTTTATCAGTCGACAAAAAACTCACTTCTAAGGGAGAATGATAAGTTAAACCCAATTAATCCATATGGTAAGACTAAAGAAGTTATTGAAAAAATTTTAAAGGATATTTTTGATAGCTCAGAAACAAATTTCAAAATAGCATCTTTAAGATATTTTAATCCTATAGGAGCTCACTTTTCAGGTTTAATAGGAGAAAATCCGGTAGGAAATCCAAATAATATTTTCCCAACAATTTGTAAGGTTGCGGCTAAACAACAATCTTTTCTAGAGATATTTGGTAATGACTGGGATACAGAGGATGGGACTTGCATTAGAGATTATATTCATGTGATGGATGTTGCTTTAGGGCATATAAAGACTTTGGAATTTTTATTAAAAAAGCAGCATATATATTTGATTATGAATCTGGGAACTGGAAAGGGTACAAGTGTTTTGGAATTAATAAATAAATTTCAAAAAATTAATAATATCGAAATACCATATAAATTTACGCCCAGAAGAAAAGGAGATACTGGAACGGTAATTGCAGATAATACTTTATTATTTGAGACATTAGGTTGGAAACCAACTCGGAATATTGAAGATATGTGTAAGGAAGGTTGGAGATGGAAAATGAATTATCCTAAAGGTTTTTAAATTACTAATTTGAAAAATCTATATCTTAATTTTTCTTGTAATTATGTTCTTAATCTAAGATTTTTTTAATCAATATTTATATCATTACTTAAATTTTTAATTAATTTAAGTAACTACAAAAATTTATAATAAATTCAAAGCTGTTATCTTTATGTCTGTTAAAAATATTTTAATTACTGGAGCTTCAGGGTTGATAGGTAGTGAAGTAGCTTCATTTTATTGCGATTTAGGTTTTAGGGTTTATGGTGTTGATAACAACATGAGGCAAAAATTCTTTGGAACTAGTGGGAGCACTTTACAAAATCTTGAAAGATTAAAAAAAAAATATAGTAATTTTTCAAACCATAATATAGATATTAGGGATAGAGTAGGAATTGAATATTTGGTTAAAGAAATAAAACCTTATTGTCTGGTTCATACGGCAGCTCAGCCTTCTCATGATAAAGCAGCTTCTATCCCATTTTTGGATTTTGAAGTAAATGCAATGGGAACATTGAATTTGATTGAAGCAGTAAGGATACATTCAAAAGAGACTATTTTTGTACATTTATCTACTAATAAAGTTTATGGTGACACGCCTAATAAACTTCCAATAGAGGAAATGGAAACTAGATGGGAATTAAAGGAACCATATTATAAATTGGGAATTGATGAGACAATGTCGATTGATAATTCAATGCATTCATTGTTTGGGGTATCAAAAGCTTCTTCTGATTTAATAGTGCAAGAATATGGAAGGTACTTTGGCTTGAGTACTTGTTGTCTCAGAGGGGGATGTTTAACAGGTCCTTCACATTCAGGGGTTGAATTACATGGCTTTTTAAATTATTTAATTAGGTGTAACTTATCTAAGTCAAAATACACTATTTATGGTTACAAAGGCAAACAGGTAAGAGATAATATTCATTCTATTGATGTGGCCAAATTTATTAATGAATTTATAAAAAAACCTAAAGTGGGTGCTGTCTACAACCTTGGGGGAGGCTTTGAAAATAGTATTTCTCTAGTGGAGTCAATTAAAAAGATTGAAAATATTACTGGAATTAAAATGAGTACTGAATATGATGATAGGCCAAGATTAGGTGATCACATTTGTTACTACAGTAACCTATCCAAAATAAAAAAAGATTTCCCAAATTGGAAGATCACTAGAAATATTGATGATATATTTGAAGATGTATTTAAAACTTTGAAAAATAATAATTCATGAAATATTTAATTTTAAAAGGTGGCCTTGGTAATCAGCTTTTCCAATTGGCAAAATTTTTTGATTTAAAAGAAAAAGTTTTTTTAAATAATATACAAATTGATTGTAGAACTGGATTTTTCCTTGACTTTAAATATAAACGTTCTTTAGAAATAAATACTTTATTGAAATCTGAATATTGTTGCCCATTTTATATCTCTCTTTTTAATAGTATTATTTTAATATTTAGTAAGCTTATTCCCTTTTTCATAAAAAGATTTCCATTAGAAATAATAGACGACTCCAATATTAATTTGAATCTAGAAAATAATTCTGATTTAAAAAATAAATATATTTTATTTAATGGATACTTTCAGAGTTCAAAACTAACAGCAAGATATCTGCAATATATTAAGAAATTCATAAAAAATGACTTAAAAGCAAATGATAATATTCTCTTTGAATCTTTATATAAAGATATTAAAACTAAAGATAATTCTGTGGCATTATGTATCAGATTTTACGAGGAATCAATAGATCCCAGAAAACATTCGAATGAAATTTTTGGATTGAAGACAGTAGATGAATTTAATAACGTAATTAATGCAATAGAAGAAAAATTAATATCTCCTTTTTTTTATATATTTGTTCAAAATGAAAATGATTTCACAGGAAAATTAAAATTTGATTCTCCCTTTAAATTTATTACCCATGAGAAAGGATATAAAGGTTCCTGGTCAAGGCTTAAGGCACAAAAATATTGTAAACATCATATATTTAATAATTCAACTTTTTATTATTGGGGATCTGAATTTTCTTCTGATTATTATAGAGAAATAAATAGCAAACAAATAATATATGCCTCCAATAATTTTATTTTCAAAGAGATATATAAAAAAAATTGGACATTATTTTAATATTAAATTTTTGTACTTTTAACAAATTCTAAATAATTAAACTTTTAATTTAAATTCTTAATATTCTTTATGAAAAAAAATGATTTTATTTTCCTTATTATTATTTTTAATCTTATAAAAATTAATAACTTTCTTCCATGAAACCCAAATGGTAAATCAATTAATTCTGAAATATTTAAGGGGGATTCAATTGAAAATTCTTTAGCAATATTGAATGGTGCCCATTTAAAACCTTTGGATTCAAGAAATTTTCTGTGTAAAACACAAAAAAAACCATCTTCATTTGAGTTAGTTAATTTCTTGTTATCAAATAAATTATATTTTGATGGGGCTTCAATTAACTTTTTGCTTCTTAATGAGAAACCTCCATTACCAACAACATAAAAATCATCATTTAAATCTCTGGAATATGCGGATGATTTAATTCTAGGTATAAATGGGGCTCCTATATAATCATAGAGAAGAAAGTTTTTTTGCCATTTTTTAGGATTGACTATAAAACCATCCCATTGGACAATTAATACATGAGAGGTTTTGATGTATTTGTAAAGTTCAAATATTAGAAAGTTACTATAGTCTGATTTTGAACGAAGAGGCTTAATTTTTTGAAAAATAATGTTCTCTTTTTTTTTGCTTTCAAGATATAAGTGAGATGTAAATAAAATTGTTTTGTATGGGTTTAGTAATTGGGAAGAAACTTTAAGAGCATTTATTGTTTCCTTGATATATAAATCACTTGCTGCAACAATAGTTATTTCTTTCATTATATTGGTCATATTGAATATTTATTTTAGTTTAAATATGATGAAATTATTAGTTTATTTTTGTGGATATAAAGTCATGAACTTTTAATATAGCTTCCAAAATAAGATGATATATTATTTTTAATAAGTTCTTTTCGAAAGTCAAAATATTTACAAACAAATTAGACTTATAATTTTTTAATATTAATAAACAATTATTTCTTAACATTCTATGGAATCTATAATCTTCAATTCTAATATCATATTTATAAGAAAATATAAAAAATATTTTCAAAATATAACTAACATTTTCTCCGCAATCTTCTATTATCAATATTCCTTTTTTATTTAATTGTTTTAAAATGTTTTCGGTAATATTTTTATAGTTATTTAAAGGTATTTTGTTCATAATTATAATATCAAAATCATAATTATACATTCTAGATTCTTGTTTATTTTTGAAATTGAACTTTGAAATCTGAGAATGTACTAAATTCAAATTTTTAAAAATAAGTTTCCAAAAAATGTCTTGATTTTTATTTTTTGAGTCAATATCTAATAAATTAATATTTCCCTTAGAAAAATATTTGTTTTTTAATAATTTATTATAGAATTTACAAGCATATGATTTAGGCCAATATTTTGTTATGCCTTGTGGATTTTGTGAAATACATAAATTGTTTTTAAAAATTATTTCTTCCATCATTTTTAAACTTTTATTTTTGTTCATTTGATAAATTATTTTTTAAAATATTCTTTATAGATATTAGTATTTTAGTGGAAACAACAAACTCAAGAAATATTTAATAATTTTCTTTATTCTTGTTGGGATAAAAATATTTTTTCTACTTTTATAATTTAAATTTTTCTTATTTGTTCTAACGTTATATTTCTCAAATTCTCTTCTCGTATTAAATAAAGATAAATCTAATTCTTCTTTAGTTACTATGTTGCCTTTATTATCTTGCCATGTGAAATTTTCATAGCAATTGGCTGGCGAGGACCATCTATTATATTTATTTCCAAATCTTGACCAACAGTATGGAGCAATAACCATGATAGGATCCTTTCCCATTCTTATTGGAAAATATGAAAAACTTGAATTCGAAATAATTAAGTATTTAGCGTTTTGAAGTAAATAAAAGTCTAAAGATATATCGCCTTTAATAATTTCAATATCAGGAAGTAATCTTTTAGCATATCTATAGTCATCTGTAACTATTTTATAAATCAAGTTTGGATAATGTTTTTTCATATTTTTGATTGCATTAGACCAATATGATTTAGGTAAAATAAGATTTTTATGCCTCTTATATTCTCCACCTCTGATATTCAATATACATAAATTTTCCCAGTCC
>CACHDC010000014.1 GCA_902578445.1 uncultured Synechococcaceae cyanobacterium | reverse complement strand
TTCTCTCCAATTATCATTCCTTTATAAACTTTAACTCCAGGTTTAATGAAATAAACTCCCCTATCTTCAGCATTCTTTAAAGCATAAAATGTGGCTACACCTTCCTCAAAAGCTATAAGAACGCCATTCCTTCTGGTTTCAAAGTCTCCTGTTTTAGGTTTATATTCATAAAACGAATGGCTCATGATACCTTCACCTCTAGTTATCCTTACAAATTCCCCACGAAATCCAATTAATCCTCTTGATGGAACAAGAAATTCTAATTGAGTTCTACCATCTGAACTTGTTTGCATGTTTTTCATCTCTGCCTTTCTAGATCCAAGCTTTTCGATGCAAGAACCAACAGATACTTCAGGTACATCTAAAACCAAAGTCTCTATAGGCTCACATTCAACATTATCAATTTCTCTGAAAATTACTTGAGGTTGCGAGATTTGAAACTCAAAACCCTCTCTTCTCATAGTTTCAATCAATATCCCTAGATGTAATTCTCCTCTTCCTGAAACTGAGAACCTGTCAGGAGAATCAGTTTCTTCTACTCTAAGTGCAACATTTGTTAAAAGTTCCCTCTCCAATCTATTTTTTAATTGTCTACTAGTAACAAATTTCCCTTCCTTACCCGCGAATGGTGAATCATTGACAACAAAAGTCATATTTAAGGTTGGTTCATCAACTTTGATTAATGGAAGAGGATGAGGAGAATCGGGACATGCTATGGTCTCACCAATATTGACGTCATCGAAACCAGAAACAGCAACAATATCACCTGCAAATGCTTCGTTTATATCAATTCTTTGTAATCCTTCAAATCCTAAAAGCTTACTAACCTTACCTTTAATAGTTTTTCCGTTTTCTTTAATTAAGCTAGCCTGTTGGCCATTTTTAATAGTTCCGTTGTGGATCTTTCCAATTACTATTCTGCCTAAGAAATCAGAATAGTCCAAAGTAGTTATTTGTAGCTGAAGAGGCTTATTAGAGTCACCTACTGGAGGAGGCACGTGTCTGATAATAGCTTCAAAAAGAGGCATCATATTATCACTATTAGATTCCATCTCTTCTTTTGCGAAACCGGATAAGCCACTCCCAAAAAGATAAGGGAAATCACATTGATCATCATCAGCTCCTAATTCCAAAAACAAATCAAGGACCTTATCAATTGCTATTTCTGGTACTACTCGTGGTCTATCAATTTTATTTACAAATACTATGGGTCTAAGTCCTTTTTCTAATGCTTTTTTTAAAACAAATCTTGTTTGAGGCATAGGTCCCTCATTTGCATCAACAATAAGCAGACAACCATCAACCATTCCCAAAACCCTTTCAACTTCTCCTCCAAAATCAGCATGTCCAGGTGTATCTATGATATTAATTCTGGTATCTTTGTAATTAACTGCAGTATTTTTTGAGAGGATTGTTATCCCCCTTTCTCTTTCAAGATCATTTGAATCCATTACACATGTAGGGATAACTTCATTGTCTCTAAATATTCCTGATTGAGATAACAATGCATCTACAAGAGTTGTCTTCCCATGATCTACGTGAGCAATAATTGCAACATTTCTAATTTCTTTTATCGAAGATGACATTTATAGAATTTATATAAATAGTAGATTGACTTTATTAAGGCTAACTCAAAGTATGCTTATTATGAGAATTTTCTCTTTAAGACTTTGAAAAATATAATCTATTTGAATAATTAAATTAATCAATTAGATTTATAATTTTCTATTTGAGCTTTCAAAAACTTTTAATGCTTCAATTGACCCCTCATATCTCCAATGCCAGGGTTCGTAATCTATATATTTATTATCTTTGTTGAAAGATAACTTAAAGTGAAACTTAGCTGCATTTTTTATTAGCCATCTGAAGGCGTCAGTATTTTCAAAGTCGGTTTCAAAGTCTGTCTCTCTTTGAGTAGCATCACCAATATCGATTGCGAAACCTGTACTATGTTCAGAATAACCTGGGGGTGCTGAAACTCTAGCTCTTTCTGCCGCTTCTTGATTTCTAATAGACTTTAAAGAATAAAAAATATCGTTTTGCAAATTTATTGATCTAAAACCACTCAAGAAGACCAAATATATCCCATCCTTTTTAGCTTCTTCTCTCATCTTTAGTAGAGAATCGCGCATATCAATATGAACTTCAATATTAGGCTCAATTAAAACTAGTTTCTCTTTAGGAGTTTGGTTATAGGGAAGATGGCCTAAAATTCTAGGATCATGATTTCTTTCAACCTGAAATTTGAGGTTATTAAGAGGTATTAATTCTACATTTCTAATAAATCGCAATGCAGCGACAGAAAAGATAAGAAAAAGAAATGGAGAAAATATTAATAATTTTTTTAATAATGTTGAATTTGGGTTATTCAGGTAAGTTCTTTTGGCAAGTGGTATATCAAATAGATCGCCATCTTTGTTTAGTTCCAATATTTAGAAGTGAATTTGGAAAAGATATTTCGATATTAACTATTATTTTAAGAAATGCACTTTTATAAGCAAAAAAGATGTAGTTTTTATATACAGTATTATTTTTTTTTCATATGTTGAGGGTAGCTGTTATTGGTGGAGGTCCAAGTGGTTCATGTGCGGCAGAAATACTTGCTAAAGCTGGAATAAAAACTTGGCTCTTCGAGAGAAAATTAGATAATGCAAAACCATGTGGAGGAGCAATTCCACTTTGCATGGTCGAAGAATTTGATTTGCCTGAGTCAATTATTGATAGAAAAGTAAGGCATATGAGAATGATATCTCCATCAAATAGAGAGGTAGATATAAGTTTAGATAGAGTTTATGGGAAAAGTGATAATGAGTTTATTGGGATGTGCAGAAGAGAAGTAATGGACGCCTTTATGCGCAATAGAGCATCAGATCTTGGTGCTACATTAATAAATGGATTAGTTACTTCTATTGATACTGGCGATAATAATCAAGGGCCATATAAGCTTTCCTACTCAGATTTCACGAATGGAGATAAAAAAGGGGAACTCAAAGAACTTACTGTTGACCTTTTGATCGGGGCTGATGGAGCCAATAGCAGAGTAGCAAAAGCAATGGATGCAGGAGATTACAAAGTTGCTATTGCATTTCAGGAAAGAATTAAATTGCCTAAAGAAGAAATGAGTTACTACGAAGACCTTGCCGAAATGTATGTTGGAACTGATGTCTCTCCTGATTTTTATGGGTGGGTATTTCCTAAATATGATCATGTTGCTGTGGGTACTGGAACCATGCAAAAGAATCAGTCATTAATTAAAGGACTTCAAGAGGGTGTAAGAAACAGGGCAAAGAAAAGACTTGTTAATGGTGAAGTGATAAAGGTAGAAGCTCACCCTATACCTGAGCATCCAAGGCCAAGGAGAGTAGTTGGGAGAATGGCATTGGTTGGTGATGCAGCTGGTTATGTTACAAAAAGTTCTGGAGAGGGTATTTATTTTGCTGCAAAAAGCGGAAGAATGTGTGCTGAAGAAATTGTTGAAGCATCAAAAAATGGTCAAGTAATTCCATCAGAAAAAGATTTAAAAAACTACCTTAAAAAATGGGATAAGAAATATGGTACAACTTATAAGGTGCTAGAAATCCTTCAAAATATTTTCTATAGAAATGATTCTGCTAGAGAAGCTTTTGTTGAGATGTGTGATGACATGGATGTACAAAGACTTACTTTTGATAGTTACTTATACAAAAGAGTTGTCTCAATGAAACCATTACAGCAACTTAAAATTACAATGCTTACACTCGGTTCGATTTTAAGAGGGAAAGCCTTAGCACCTCTAAAGTATAAACCCGTTGATAGTGCTGTTAGGGAAAATAAAGAAGTAGAAAAAATGCTAGAAAATTATTCAATAAAGGGAGGCATTAAAGTTAAGAGTTCAAAAGTGTAAAGTCGGCTATTTTAAGAGAATAATTTCTAATTAAACTCAACAAATTTAGTCTATTATTTCTTATCTTTAAATCCTCTGACATTATTAGGACTCCCTTTTCATTATCAAACAAATCCTCGATAGTGTTAACGTTAATCTCAAACAAATTTAAAAGTTCCAAATAATTGCAATAACCTTTCGAAAAAAGTTTTTCTAATTCTCCAATAAATTCAAAAACTTTCAATTCACAATCTTTTTCAAAAAGTTTTATGTTTACATGATCTCTTGTTGAGAAAACGTCTCTTGAAAGATCACTATTATTTGCTAATTTGCTTACCCTAATAATTACCTTCTGGATTTCAACAAAATTATCCTTTTCGTTAAAACTCAGAATAGATTTAATCCTATTTTTAAGATCAACAATATTCAATACTCTTTTTTGAGATAATTCATCATAAGAGCAAACGGCCTTTATTAATTCTTTACTTAGTGATATTTCTTCTAGATGACTAACAATTCTTTGAATTAAAAATTGATTTAAATCATTAAATACTGTTTCTCTTGAGAAGTTTAAATTCGGAAATACGATTTTCCAAAAATCAATAAGTTCGTTGAATAATTTATCTAAAGGTAAATCAAGTTCATAATCCCAAATTATTTTAATCACTCCATTCAAATTTCTTCTTAAAGCATATGGATCAGATGATCCACTGGGACGTTTACCAGAAATAAATATACTTATTAAAGTTTCGACCTTATCTGCTATAGAAACTATTGCACCATATTTTGTGGAGGGCAAAGCATCTTTATAAAAAGAAGGTAAATAATGTTCAGCGACAGTCAAGCAAACATCCTCACTAAATCCCTCATATTTAAGATATTTACCCCCCATTATTCCCTGCAGCTCAGGGAATTCGAAAACAATTTCGCTACATAAGTCGCTTTTACAGTATCTAGCAGCTTCTATTATTTTTTTTTCTTCTAAAGACTTATCATTTAAAAATTTAATAATTTTTTTAGTAACTTCCTCTATCCTTTCTACTCTCTGAAATATATTTCCAAGTCCTTTCAAATATGAAACAGATTTAAGTTTTTCATTTCTTTCGATTGAAGGTACTTTTTTATCACTTTCTACGAAAAACTTTGCATCTGAAAACCTTGCCCTTAATACTTTCTCATTACCTTTGGCAATATTATTATTTGATTCTTCAAGACCATTTGATATAACGCAGAAAGTTGTACTAATATTTTTTTCAGATGTTAAATCTAGTTTAGAAAAACTTTTGTTTTTCAATAAAAGAGGAACGTATTTCTGATGACTTTTCATGACTGTTGAGAGAACTTCAACCGGAAGAGCAAGAAATTCATCACTGAATTTACCAATAACTAAGTCTGGCCATTCAACTAAATCAGTTAGTTCATTTAGTAATCCTTCAGAAAGGTCAGGTTTCAGATTTAAAGATTTAGATGCCTGATTTATAAAACTTTCAATTTTTTCTTTTCTTTCTTTTCGAATAGCTATTACTCTATTTCGTTTCAATAATTCAAAAAAGTCATCAGGATTCTGAACTTCTAAAACTTCATTGATTAGCCTATGACTTTTTGTTTTATTACTTATTTTAATCTTGGGATCACATTCATCAAATTCAAAATCAAGAATTTCATCATTATAAATAGAGGCAATCCACCTAATAGGTCTTGAAAATTTTATGTTCCCAGCCCCCCATTTCATAAATCGAGGACCTTGAAGACTCTTTAATAATTTTGGAATAATCGAAGACAAAGTAATTTTTGTTGATAGTCCTTTCTCAATTTTCTTTCCAAATACAAAATCACCCTTTTCTGTATTTTTTATTTCTAGCTCACCTACATCTATATCTAAGCTATTAGCAAATCCTAAAGCAGCATTAGTAGGACATCCATTTGAATAAGCAGAATTTGCTTTAGGCCCTTTTCTTTCCATTATCTTATCTTCTGCAAAATCAACTAAACCTTCGAGAAGTAGAACTATCCTCCTTGGTGTGGAAGTAACAACTATATTTTCGAATTTGATTAACTTTTTATCTAATTCAAATTCTACAAGAGATTTAAATTGCTCTAAAACAGAATGAGAAAATTTTGCGGGCAACTCTTCTGTTCCTATTTCAAGTAAATATTTAGACAAGAAAAAAATATGACTTCACTTACTATAATTTACTACCAGTTAAATAAGCTTTTCGCTAATGTATAAAAAGAGATATTTTTTGGTCCTTTGATCAAGGTTGAGAAAGTAAAAAAGAAAAAAGATCCTACCAAGGAAGAAACTGTTTGTTTAGCAAATGGACTAGAAGTTTCTAAATTTGAAAATTTTAAAAAAAGTAGCCAATTTCTTAAAGAACCACTTGCTACGGAATTAGTAAATGAGAGCGATCATTTTACCAATGATGCAGTTCAGTTATTAAAATTTCATGGTAGTTATCAACAAGATAATAGGGAAAATAGGAGGCCGGGAAAAAGTAAAGATTGGCAAATGATGCTTAGGTTAAGAAATCCGGGAGGTGAAGTCCCTGGAAAATTATTTATAGCGTTAGATGAATTATCGGACAAACTAGGTAATGGGACACTCAGGGCCACTACAAGACAAGCCTTTCAAATGCATGGAATTAGAAAGGAGAACCTAAAGGAAGTAATTCAAACAATAGTAAATTCAATGGGCTCCACATTAGCTGCATGTGGAGACATAAATAGAAACGTTATGGCACCTGCGGCTCCATTTGCTTCGCCTGAATATAAAATTGCAAGAGCATTGGCAAAAAAAGTTGCAGATCTTCTAACCCCAATGGCTGGCCAAGGCACTTTTTTAGAGCTTTGGGCTGATGGAGATTTAGAGTACACCATAAAGCCGGACAAAGATATTGAAGCAATTAGGAAGCTCCAATTCAAAGATAATGTTTTTAGTGGGATAAAAGATGAGCCTCTTTATGGTTCAACTTATTTACCGAGAAAATTCAAATGTGCTGTGACTGTTCCTGGGGATAATTCTGTTGATCTACTTACCAATGACATAGGAATAGTGGCCTTTACTTCTAAAGATGGAAACTTAGAAGGGTGCAACTTCTATGTTGGAGGCGGTATGGGTCGAACACATAATAATGAAGAGACCTTTGCCAGAATTGCAGATCCACTTGGATATGTTGAAGAACCTGATATTTATGAATTAATACAAAGCATTGTGGCTATTCAAAGAGATTATGGTGATAGAAAATCAAGAAAAAATTCGAGAATGAAATATCTTCTTCATAGAAAAGGTATTAAATGGTTCAAAAAGATACTTTTTGATAAGTATTACAAAAAAGAAATTAAAAAAATCAGAAAAGAACCGGATAAGGTTCTTATTGATTACCTAGGGTGGCATAAACAAAGTAAAACCTCCTGTTTCGTGGGTTTACCATTATTATCAGGGAGATTATCTGGAGAGAAGAAAAATACAATCACAAATATTGTTAAAAAATTTAATTTAGATTTAAGACTTACACCTAATCAAGATATCTTACTTTGTAATATCGCCAATAAAAACAAAGGTGAAATTCAAAAATCTCTATCTAAAATTGGATACGAAAATTTAGAAAACATTAATGAGATACAAAGACATGCTTTAGCTTGTCCTGCCTTACCACTTTGTGGTCTTGCCATGACTGAAGCCGAAAGAATATTACCTGATGTATTAAAAAGGATTGAGGATTTACTATTAGATCTAAAAATACAAAAAACAATATTATTCAGAATGACAGGATGTCCGAATGGATGTACCAGGCCTTATATGGCCGAATTAGCACTTGTTGGAAGTGGGCAAAATAAATACCAATTATGGTTAGGGGGAAGTAAAAATCTACAAAGGCTAGCTAAACCATATTTACAAAGAATGGAACTTAACGAATTAGAAAAAACTCTTCAACCATTATTTAATTATTGGAAGAGTAACTTGGATTTGGATTTCGGAGATTTTATAAATACTCGAGATGAAAATTATATATTGAATTTACTAAATAAAAATCAATAGAATTTAAATTTGTCCATAAAATGCATTTTCTTTTTTATTTTTCCAAGCCCATAATTGATCACCATAACTAAAATGCCACCATTCATTTGGATGTTGAGCAAACCCAAATTTAGTCATAATTTTCCTTAATAAATTTCTTCTACTATTCCAAATAATTGCTTCTTCATTCTTTATATTTTCATAAAAATTAGGATTTGAGGTTTCGTCCATTTGATCAACCGTGCTTCCCATTTCAACAAGATTCCCGTATTTATCTGATAAACAAACATCCAATGCACCCCCAGTTGAATGAGGTGGAGGACAGCTAGAATCATAAGAAGGATATGCCCAAAATTTTTCAACTTTTTTTAAAATAAATGGATAGTATTTCATATTTTCAAAAGAAATATCAATGTCTAATTTTTCACACTCTAATAAAAATGCTCTTTTAAACATAAATTCCTGGACTTCTAGAGGTCGCCAACCATCATAAATTAAAAGATTAAAACTACTCTTTGATATCAAATAATCATTTACTTTTAACAATCTATTTATGACCTCCTCTCTTAATTTCCAAATAGAAGTTTTATCTTTGTAAGGTGCTCCTAAATGAGAGTAAGGGTGGGGATCTAAAGACTTTAAGCAGCTAGGTATAGCTATTAATTTATCTCCATTATCTTTAATTGGTATTTTATTCCAAATTTTCAATTGAAATTTGCAATTGATTTATATTGGCATATATATCAAAAATTACAATAATAGTTTTCAATTCAAGAAATCATGAATGAATTTATTATCAGAATTATCAATAAGTATATTCCTTAAAACAGTATTTTTTTTTAAATAAGGATCCTCACTAACAATCTTAATAGCCTCTTCACGAGCCTTATCAATAAGAAATTTATTGTTAGGTAAATTATCCAGTACAAAATCAGGCAATCCGGATTGTCTATAGCCTAAAATCTGGCCTGGTCCTCTAAGCTCCAAGTCTTTTTCAGCAATATAAAAGCCATCATTAGATTTTTGCAAAACACAAAGTCGTTTATTTTCTAATCCATTTTTATCGGAGGTTACCAGATAACAAAAAGATTTTGTTGATCCTCTACCAACTCTCCCCCTTAATTGATGTAGCTGGGACAATCCAAATCTGTCAGAATTATAAATAATCATAATTGTGGCGTTAGGAACATCAATACCAACCTCAATAACAGTGGTTGAAACCAATATATTAATTTCATTCTTCAAAAAAGAATTAATCACTTCATTCTTTTCTTGTGAACTTAATTTGCCATGTAATAATCCAACCTTTTTGTTAAAAAAAACCTTTTCTGATAAATGTTTGAATGTTTTCTTGGCGGAGCTTAAATTCATTTTTTCTGAATCTTCTATAAGTGGCAAAATCACATAAGCTTGCTTTCCATTATTGATCTCATCTTCAACAATCTTGAACAAGTTAGTTAAATCATCTTCTGAAATTATTTTTGTAGTTATTGGAACTCTCCCAGGAGGGAGTTCTGTAATTTGACTCACATCTAAATCACCATAAATGGAAAGCGCAAGAGTTCTTGGAATTGGTGTTGCTGTCATTGATAATAAGTTAGTATTTTCCCCTTTATTTAGTAATCTATTTCTTTGAGTAACTCCAAATCTATGTTGTTCATCAATTACGACCATCCCTAATGCATTAAAGATTACTTTATCCTCAAATAATGCATGAGTACCAACTATTATATCAACTAATCCATTATTCAAATTAGAGAAAATTTCTTTTCTCTTTTTTTGAGGCGTATTCCCAGTAAGTAGTTCAACAGAAACTAAAAGGGGATTCAAATATTTTAATAAACTTTTATAGTGTTGTTCTGCCAATACCTCAGTTGGGACCATAAATGCACCTTGCAGGTTTTTCTCAATGACAAGTAAAAGAGACGCTATTGCAATTATGGTTTTACCGCTTCCCACATCTCCCTGAAGCAATCTAGACATTGGTACGGGATTAGATAAATCTTTCTTTATTTCATTTAAAACATTTTCTTGAGATTTTGTTAATTCAAAAGGAAAAGTATTTAAAAATTCTTTTAATAAAGATTTCTTTTGAGGTAATTGTTGGGAAGTTACATTTTTGTTCGTCTTTCTTTTTCTAAGTAGGAACTTTATTTGCAGTAAGAACAACTCATCAAAAACCAATCGTTTTTTTGACTCAATAAGTGCCTGTTGAGTTGGTGGAAAATGAATATTAATCAACGACTCTCCTTTTGATAATAAAGATAATGAATCAAGTTGCTTTTTATTTAAAATTTCTGGGTATTGCTTTGCATAAATTAGTACCTTTTTCATAAGTTTTATAAAACTCATATTTGATAATGCTTCACCTAATGAATACAAGGGCAATATTTTGCCTGAGAAATTAAAATTATCATTTTTATCCTTAAGAATTTCAATCTGCGGATCTACAAAAGTTTTGCCATACTCTGTAAATTTAACCTTACCCGAAATTGCTAGTTTGGTTCCAGGTGTATACAAAGATTTTTGAGATGAGAAGAAAGAGTAAGATCTAAATCTTCTTCCTAAAAAAAATTTTGTAACCTTTATTGAAGACGTTTCATCAGAAACTACAACATTCATTATTGACAAATTACTATTCTTTTTACTCTTATGAATATAAAATCTTTTAACGTTTACGATGCACGTGTATAAATTATCTGGTTTTAAATTTATTATCTTTACTCTATTCGTATAGTCTAGATATGTTCTTGGGAAATAATTAATTAGATCTTTTATATGAAATATCCCTAGTTCATTAAGCTTATTTTTATAAACTTTTCCTACATTTTTTATTAATGAAATATCAGAATCAAAAGACAAACTTGAATCAGCTTTATTAAGAAAAACATTATTAGAAATATTATTAGAACTTTCTATTTCTAGAGTTTTACCTAGTTTATAAAGATTTTTTCTAGTATCTATAATTAACCTTTTTCTTTGATTTTCATCTAATTTATTATATTCATTATATTTTTTAGAGAATTCATAAAATATCTTTAAATATTCTTCTGAAATATTTAGATCATCTAGTTTTTGCAATGATTCATGCAAATAATCATTAAAATATTTTTCTCTTCCTAAAGTATTAATAAATTTGTTTTCGGTTTCAATAGTAAGAGACTTTTGAAGAGGTCTTATCCAATCTTTAATTAACTTATTATTTTTCCCGCTAATAGTCACATTTGAAAAAGAGTTATTTTTTCAACGTATCCTATTCAAAGTTATTTCTTTTTGCCTCCAATATGTCTCTTTTTTAATCAAACGCTGAAATTGATTTTTTAGCTCATTTATTTTGTTCCTCTGAATAGAAAGATTTAAATTTTTAAACTCTAACTCAACAGTAGATATATTGAAGAAAATAAAGCTTGGAAAATTATTGCCGTTTAATGATGACCGATTTAAGTTTAATTCGAAATTAATAACAAAAGGATATGGATGTTTAATCATAAAATTTTTGCCTACCAAGTAATCAAAGGAATCTTTAGATATCATTTTTTTTATTAGATTTAACTTGAATAATTCTTGGTTAATATTATATGAAAGATTCAATAATAAGTTTCCCAATGACTTGTCAATTAAATCAAAATCATTAAGAATCTTATTTTTTGGTAAATTATCTATCTGATTGATATTTTCTTTTTCTGGATGTCTTGTTTTTTCTACCTTTTCTTCTCCTATTAATTCAAGTAGGGAGGAAATAAATTGTTTTTCAACTCCTGAATTTTCAAAAATACTGTTTTTAGATAAATAATTAATATGGTCGTTATTATCTAAATCAAGTGATACGAATTCCTCATAATTATGAGGTTGATAATATTCAGAAGTATTTGAAAAGTCTTTACTTATCTCGAACTGAGTGGTTTCTTTTAATTGAAAACCATCTTCATATTGAAATTTTTCTTTTTGATCATCCTTTGTTTTTGTAGAACTATCAAAAATAGTAAAATTAAATTCCTTATTTGTATTTTTTTTAATTTCATTTATTTTTAATTGTTCTACTGTTAAAAAGGGCAAATTCGTAAATATTAATTTACTTATTTTTTTTTCAAAAATACTGCAGAATTCATTTTCATTTAAGAAATTATTATTAATTGTTGAATAACTAAAAATTTGATTAAGGCCTTTTTCTACAGAGATGAAAAGTAGATCTCTAACGAGATTGAGATAAACTTCATATTCCCTATAGATACTTCTAGTTAATATTCTTTTTTGTATATCTGCTCTCTCTAATTGAGAATTAATTTTATCTATGTAATTATTAAAATTATTCAAATCATTCAAGTGACTATTTTGTTTGCATTGATGCAACCTCTTCAGCAAAGTCCATCTGATTTTTTTCGATACCTTCACCCAATGTATATCTTGTAAAGCGTCTTACTTTAATATTTTCACCAATTTTTGCTGCTGCTTGTTTAACAAGATCCTCAACTGTTAGAGAACTATCTTTAATGTATGGTTGTGAAAGCAAAACAAGCTCATTAAGTCTTTTTGCGATTCTCCCTTCAACTATTTTTTCTTTAATTTGTTCTGGTTTTCCTGATAAATCATCCCTACCCATTTCAATCTGCTTTTCTTTTTCCACAACATCTTCAGGTATTTCATCAATTGATACAAACTCAACATTTGGACATGCTGCTACTTGCATTGAGACATCCTTCAATAGAGATTGGAATATATCACCTCTAGCAACGAAATCAGTTTCACAATTTAACTCTAATAAAACTCCAACTCTTGATCCAGTATGTATATAACTACCAATTGCCCCTTCGGCCGCAACTCTTCCCGATTTCTTTTCAGCACTAGCTATGCCTTTCTTTCTTAACCATTCCAAAGCTTTATCTAAATTTCCTTCAGTCTCGTTAAGTGCTTTTTTGCAGTCCATCATTCCTGCACCAGTTTTGTCTCTAAGATCTTTTACAAGTTTTGCTGTAATGTTTCCCATTTGAAGTAATAAAAAATAGTGAATAGTAAGTTTTAAATTGGAATTTAGTTTTTTCTTTCGGCATTGGAGCCCTTTCTACCCTCATTAATAGCATCTGCGAGTCTTCCTAGAATAAGTTGCACGGATCTAACGGCATCATCGTTACAAGGAATTGGAACTTCACACAAATCCGGATCACAATTAGTATCCAACATTGATACCAATGAGATATCTAATTTTCTAGCTTCTAATACTGCATTAGATTCTCTTCTTTGATCAACCAATACAACTACATCTGGTAATCTTCTCATACCCTTAAGTCCACCCAAGTATTTTTGTAATCTTTCAAGTTCTCTCCGTAATACTGCAGCTTCTTTTTTTGGCCTCATTGCTATTGAACCACTACTTTCCATTCTCTCTAGATCCTTTAATCTTTCAATCCTAGCTTTCATTGTTGTCCAATTAGTCAACATTCCCCCAAGCCATCTTTGATTTACATACGCAGCTCCACAGCGTGTAGCTTCCTGAGCCACTACATCTGATGCTTGTTTTTTTGTACCGACAAATAGGAAACGTTTACCACTTTTTGCTGCGTTTCTCGTCCATTTATACGCATTATTCATACACAATGCTGTTTTAACAAGATCAATAATATGAACTCCATTCCTAGCGCAATATATATATTTAGACATCTTAGGATTCCAACGTCTAGTTTGATGCCCAAAGTGAGCACCAGCTTCCATCATTTCAGATAGTGATACAACAGCCATAATTTAAAAGGGTTTCGGGTTAGCCTCCATCTGACGGGGAATTTATGTTAGTAAATCACCCGAAACTGTCAGATGTGTGGATTTTAATTTCAACGATTCTAGCAAGTGATGTGTATTTCTAAAAGTTTTTTATCTTGATTTGGTTAACTGTTTAATGTAAATCATATTTAGAGGGATCCTAAGTATCTCAAGTGCAAGTCTATTTCTTCTTATTTTTACAAGGAATCTTAATAAAGGAAGTATTCTATCAACACTGATTAGGCCTCCCAAGCAAAGAATTTGCCAAAGTAAAATATGAAGAGGAGTTAATTGAATCATAAATCTAACCCTTAAATTTGGATGTTTCTTATAAAACACTAAAGCCATTTTTGCCCTCTCTTTTTCTTGAGCTATTAATGAATCTATTTGTTCGCAATTAAATGGCGGATGCCAATGAAAACCCACTGCTCTCGGGCATTTAATTAATTTTGTCCCAATTTTTTTTAATCTTTCTCCTAGTTCTAAATCCTCCCAACCGTAAAGACTAAAAGAAGTATCAAATAATCCCACACTTATAATCAATTCTTTTGATATCGCAACATTACCAGTAGCAAAGTAAGCAAAAGAAGTGTCCATTATTTTATGTTTTTCACTCTGAGGATTTAGAAAATTAGATGTATTGACTACGGAGCCATAGGTAAAACATTTTTTTTCATTTTTTCTCCAAGAGGCAAGTAATTTTTCTACGTGGCAATTTATAAAATTGTCTAAAACAATAAGATCACTATCAATGAATATTATAATTTCATATTTTGATTTAATAACTCCCAGATTTCTTCCAAGTGCAGGCCCTCCATGTTCTTGCTGAAATAGAATAACGTGCGGGAGATTAACTTTATTTTTATTTATCCATGAGGTTGTATCATCAGTTGATCCATCATCAACTACTATTACTTCATAATTACTGATATTTGTATTTAATTTTTGATTCTCAAGCGCAAAAAGACATTTCTGTAATATAGGTAATCTATTGTAAGTTGGTATAACAATACTTACATTCATGATTATGTGTTAAATATGCATAATGTATGAACTCCAAAAGATAAAAATATAAGATATTCCCTAATCAGCTGCACCGCCATTATTTGATGTACCTGTAACGTTTCCACCATCAGGTCTTCCATCAGTTCTCAATTTCCTTTTTTTGAATTTTCTAGCGTAAGCTCGGTTACGTTCCTGCTTTTCTTTTTTTAGATTCCTTCTCTTAGACATGAAATTTTTAACTTTTAACTATATTAGCTCACTATGAGCACTATATATTTTACCATCTTCCATATTTAATATCCTATCAGCCATATCAGAAATTCTTGGATCATGCGTCACCATAAGTACAGAACAATTCTGCTCTTTTGCTAGTTTTCTTAAAAGAGTTACTATTTCTCTTCCTGTGACGCTATCTAAAGCAGAAGTGGGCTCATCAGCTAATAAAAGTTTTGGGTTAGCAGATAAAGCTCGAGCAATTGCTACTCTTTGTTTCTGCCCACCAGACAAGTCATTTGGCAACTTTTTATGATGTTCTTCTAATCCTACTGCTGACAACCAATTCCGTGCTATTTCACGTCTTTGCAAATATGTTGAACCTTTAATTAAATCGGCGCCCATCTGAACATTTTGTTCTGCTGTTAAACATCTCAGAAGATTGTGACCTTGAAAAATCATTCCAATACTTCTTCTAAGAATCTGACGAGTTTTCCTTGATGCTCCATTTAACTGATTATTTAATACAGTTAAATCTCCACTTTGACAGGTTCTCAAGGCACCAATTAATGTTAAAAGAGTCGTTTTACCGCATCCAGAAGGTCCTTTTAAAAGCACCAACTCTCCTTTATCAATATTTAAATTAACGTCATTGAGAACTTGTTTTTTATTCTCATTTTTTCCATAAAAGTGACTCAAATTATTTATTGAGACTGTCTTAAGATTTTTAACATTATTTTTTGATTTATTAGCTTTAACCATTTATCTTTAATTGTTAAAAAATTTCTGCAGGATCAGCGTCAACTAATTTACGCATGGCAACAGCGGCTGACCCCATACACATAACTAAAACTAATACGAAAATTAAAATAGTTTTATCTGCATCCATTATTATTGGGAGTTTAGTAGAACTTCTTATAACTGAGTAAAGTATTTGACCAGAGAAATAAGCAGGTAAATAACCAAACAGTGCCAACAAAAACCCCTCTCTAGCTACGACAAAGAAAAGGGACTTAAGTCTATATCCCATTGCCAATAAGGTGGCATACTCTGGGAGGTGATCAGTGACGTCACTGTAAAGAATTTGATAAACGACCACACACCCTACAACAAAACCCATCAAGGCTCCCAAACTAAATATAAAACCTATTGCAGTACTATTTTTCCAATAATTCTTTTCAAATTCTATAAATTGTTTTTTTGTAAGAACCTTAACATCATTTGGGAGTGAGTTATTTAATATCCTTGAAATCAATTCAGGATCAGATCCTTTTTTTAGCTTTACCAAACCAATTTCTATACTGCCAGGAGGATTAGCCGGAAAAAGTCTTAAGAATGTTTCTCGACTAGTTATCAAATTACCATCTGCACCAAAAGATGGTCCCAACTCCACAAGGCCCTCAACAATTACTCTTTTTCCAGCAACCTCAGTCTCAACTTTTTTTTCAGATAAGAACCATTCCTCTATCGGTCCAAATTCAGGTCTAGATAGTTTGTCAAAAAGAACTCTTGAGGGATTTCTCAATTTATAAGCTTTCTTAGAGAATCCCTCATCTAAAAGAAGGGAATCGGAGGGATTAAAACCTAATGCAAGTATTGATCTAGTTTTAAGATTTTCGGGATTTCTCCAAAGTAAATAATTCAGATTAACGGGAGCAGTTTTTTCAACATCTTCTACTGCGAGAGTTTGAATTAACCTTCTTTTTGGGAATCCACTCATGCTTATAGAACTTTTTGATCTAGGACTTATCAAAACAAGATCGGCATCTAGAAGTTTATGAATTGTCACGCTCGTATCAAATAAACCATCTCTAAAACCTAATTGCATAAACATCAAAATCCCTGCAAAACTGATCCCAGCTATGGCAACTGCGAGCCTTAATGGTTGCCTAGTTAATAACAACCAAGCTAATGGTATTTTTCTAAATTTTAAAAAAGAAAAACTCATTCGGGAATAAATTTCGCAATCACTTTCATTCCTGCATATTTTTGAACGATATCTATAGAATCTTGATCTAGTTTTACTAGTACCTCGATAATTCGCGAGTCAGCATCCCCTGTTGGATCAGTAGATAAAACTTTTCTTTGTTTTACCTGAGGACTAATCCTAATCACCTTTCCCTTAAGAATTTTTTGGAAACCGCCATTCTCACTGCTCAATTCAACATTCTGAGAAATAAAGACTCTATCGATGTCAGATTCATAAACCTCTATCAAAGCTTCCATTTTTTGACTAGAACCAATATCCAAAATTCCTTCATTTTTTTGCCTCTCACCAACTCTCGTATTTATTCCAAGGATAAAACCATCAATTGGACTCCTTAGTTTTGAATTAAATAGATCTATTTTGATATTTTTTTGATCTCCGATAAGATTTATTTTCTGTTTTTGCAATTTTAATAATTCATCTTTTCTCTGTGAAAATTCTACGAAAGAATATACATCTTCTCTCAAAGCTAACTCATACCTTTGAATTTGATCTTTCTTTAGGGTAATTTCTTCGTTAATAGTATTAATTAGGTATTTATTTCTTTCAAGATCAACAATTAATTTTTCTCCATTTTCAAAGATTGCCAGGATATCACCTTTTTTTACGAAATCTCCTTCGTTTACTAGAATTTCGACAATTCGAGGGGAAGATCCAAACTGACTTACTGGAGCTGCCAATTGCCTAATCTCTCCAGAGGGAGAAAGTCGACCTAGTGCGGCAACCGCCGTAATAGGAGGTATGAAATCTGAAGTTATTTCCTCTTTAAATTTTGCATTAGATTTATTATTTCCAGAACAGGAAATAACCCCAAGAGATATTGGTGTAAATAATAAAAAATAAATAAATAAATTTTTAAATATTTTTAATTTCATTAAAAATCGAAGAGTACTGTCTTTATGTAGTTATCGACCCATTTTTCGTCAAAATATTTTAGAAGCACCATACTAGTCTTTTCATTTTTCATTTGTTGAACACAATAATTTTTTTGAAAAACTATTCTTTCTTGGATAATTTCCTCATTAGCTTCAGGTTTAGCTTTCTTACTTAACTTGATCAAAATAGAGAGGTATTGATCCACAACTCTACAAAAATCATTTTTTTCAGATTTACTTTTTAATGAAGCAAAAAATACATTTTTAGAAAAAATACCCCCCCATTTGGGAATCTCTCTCAAAGAGGTAAAAGAACTTTTATCAACTTCAGAAAGTAATTTTTCGTATTTCAAGCCTTGGTTTTGTGATGCCGGTGATAAATCAACAATGGCAGCAGAAACAATATCATTTATTTTTACCAAATCCATCCCAAAAATTGGGATGTCAAACTTTGGATCAGGAAAAAAAACACAGTGTAATATTTTAAGATTCTTTGAAAACTCTGCTATTTCAATATGTAATTTTCTAAATCCTTTTGCTTTATGAAATTCATTTTCAATATAGAGCTCTCTGCCTGCTTCTTTAGATATTATGTTAGTTAAATTTGGATCAATTTTAATCCTCTTAAGGTTATCAAGCATTGATCGATGCTCTCTAATATTTTGTAATAACTCCAAAATAAGAGGGTCAGTTAATTTTGTTTTAGTTAAAGATTCAGACAACAAGGCTAAAAAGTACCAAAATAGAATTTAAAGAGAGAAACGAAATGAACGTTGGAGACGTTAACTACTACACCCATTCAAGCAAAACCAGATGTGTGTTTGTGGATAATAAAGAATTGCCGCTTATAAGCATTGATATTTGGTGCAAAGCAGGTTCTTCATTTGAGGATGTTAATAAAAACGGCACTGCTCATTTTCTAGAACATATGATTTTTAAAGGATCTAATAAAATAATGCCAGGGGAGTTTGACCATAAAATTGAATCACTAGGCGGATTAAGTAACGCCTCAACAGGTTATGATGATGTACATTACCATGTCTTAGTTCCACCAAATAACTTTAAAGAATCACTTGCTCTTTTGACAAATATTGTCGTTGCTCCAGATTTTAATCCTGATGAATTTAAAAAAGAAAAAGGGGTAGTTGTTGATGAAATAAAACAACAAAATGATCAGCCTGAAGAAAGATTATTTAATTATTTTTTGAAAAGGGTTTGGTTAAGTCCAAATTATGCCAATTCTATCCTGGGAACTGAACATAGTATTAAAAACTTAGAAATAAATGACCTTGTGAAATTTCATAGTGAACATTACACTAATGAAAAAATTTGTATTGCAATTGCCGGTAATCTCTCTGAAGAAATTTATAAAATTTTTGAAAAAAGTGATCTATCTGGTATAAAAAAAAGCCCAAATTTAATTAATCTAGAAAATAAACCTTCTTTAAAAATAAGGAATGGTAGAGAGTCAGTTAAATTTGATAATTTAGAGTTTTCAAGAATATTTATGGCTTGGTTTATTCCAAACCTAAATGATCAAAAAAATATTATTGGATTAGAGATATTAGCATCAATACTATCTGTTGGAAGAAACAGCAGATTAGTTAAAATTTTAAAAGAAGATAGTAATCTTGTTGAGTCGGTATATGTAGATGTAAATGCAGGAGAATTAGGCGGATTATTTATAATGGAAGCAAGTTGTGAGTCTAAAGATATTGATTTGGTAGAAAAGCAAATTAATAAAACTATAGATGAGATCTCAAATTGTAAAGCCTTGACTTTGGATGAAATAAAAAAAGCAATAAATATTGTGAAAAGTAATTATATCTTCAATTTAGAGACATCTACACAACTCTCTTCATTCTTTGGGAATGAACTTCTTTGGGGGAGAAAATCTTCAATCAATAATTTAGAGAGGCATTTAAGATATTGGAATGACTTGGATAACTTCAAAGAAATCACAGAATATATTCGTGGAGAAAAATTTACTTTTATTGCATCCCCTGGTAAATGTTAAAAAGATATTTTTTTAACAATAAAAAAAGGAATTTTTCAACTGCTTCAATTTGGGTTAAAGGAGGTAGTGATATGGATAGTATTGGCAAAAAAGGTATAAACAAGATCCTCAGTTCATTACTTACCAGAGGATGTGAGGGTTTTAATAATTTCACTCTTTCGGAGTATATTGAGTCCTATGGAGCAGAATTAAATCAAGAAATATTTGAAGATGGTATTTCAATAAGCATTAAATCCCTAAATGAACATTTCAGCAAATTATTCCCTTTACTAGATTTAATAATTAATAAACCAACTCTATTAGAAATTGAATTTCAAAAAGTAAAAAAATCCTCAATTGATTTTATAAAAAAAGATAAAGAGAATCCATTTAATATCTGTTTTGAAAACTGGAAAAGAATTGTTTACTCAAATCATCCTTATGCCTCCAATACAAATGGTAATGCAATTGATATATCAAAAATTTCCTATGAAGATGTTTTACTTGAGTTTAAAAATTTCAAGAGTCGAGATAAGTATTTAATTTCAAATAATTTAGAAATCAATGGAGTAAATATAGAATCATTAGAAAAAAAACCCTTAGAAGAAAAATCAAAACCTATAAATCACGATTTAAGCCCAAAAAATAGATTTGATTTCAATAATAATGATTCAAATCAAACAATAATAATGTTGGGGAACCAAACTTGCTCTCGTAGCAGTAGTGAATATTTGCCTCTTAAGGTTTTGGAGTCATATTTATCTTATGGAATGAGCGCTGCTCTATTTAAACTTTTTAGGGAAAAAAATGGAATAACTTACGATTTAGGTGTTTATTATCCTGTTAGGAGTGGTAATGCTCCATTTTTAGTTTATTTATCGGTAACAAATAAAAAAGCGCTTTTTGCTTTTGAACTTTTATCAACTTTATGGAAAGATTTACTTTTAAATCCCTTGATTGATACTGAGATATTTTTAGCTAAAGAGAAACTAAAAGGTTCTTTTCTATTGGGAAATCAATCAATAGATGAAATTTTACAGAGAAAAATACAATTAATTAGTTATGGTATTACTTCAATTTCTGAGCTCGATTTAAATTCTAAAATAGACGAAATATCTCCATTAAGTATTCTTAAATTAACTAATAAGTATTTTTCAAATCCTTTTCTAAGTATTTCTGGCAATAAAAAGATATGTTTAGAAATTTCTAAAAGGTGGGAGCAAAACTTTTAAGTTAGCTTTTCTCAATCTTTTCAATATCGATCAAAAACGAACCTCTTCTAAACTTTACTTCAACAGTATCTGGGGATTTGATTGATAGGATTTCTCCAATTTCATCAATTGCCACTAGATCAGGCGGTCTTAACATCGGCATATTATCCGAAGTCTTCAAGTAAGAGAGAGCTGCAATCAACTTAACCTTATCGTTGATCTCAAATTTCATTATAATATTAGATACATTCAACAGTAGTATAAGCATAAAGTTAGACAAATTATCAACGAAATGCACTGATTCATTCTAGAATCCTAGAATTAAGTTTAAACAAATTAATGAATCAGAAATTTAAAACAATAATTTTATGGGCTTTACCTATACTTTTAATCATAGCGCTTTCTTTCCAATTCTTATCTTCAAGCAATGTTGATTCACTTAAATCTAATGGGACTACTGTTGCGCCAAGAAATTCTGCGGTATCAAGAGTTAGTTACGGCAGATTTTTAGATTACATTAATTCAGGGAGAGTTACATCCGTTGATATTTTTGAGGGTGGCAGAAATGCAGTTATAGAGACAATAGATTCGGATTTAGATAATAAGGTTCAAAGGTTGCGTGTAGATCTTCCCGGCTTAACACCAGAACTTATAAACATTTTAAAAAATGAGGGAATTAGTTTTGATGTACATCCAGTTAAAACAGCCCCTCCAGCATTAGGAATTTTGGGTAATTTACTTTTCCCAGCTATTTTAATTGGAGGGTTAATTTTGTTAGCCAGGAGGTCAAATGGTATGCCTGGAGGCCCTGGACAAGCAATGCAATTTGGGAAAACGAAGGCAAGATTTGCAATGGAAGCTGAAACAGGAGTTGTTTTCGATGATGTTGCTGGTGTTAATGAAGCCAAACAGGATTTACAAGAAGTTGTTACTTTTTTGAAAAAGCCAGAAAAATTTACTTCTGTAGGAGCAAGGATTCCGAAAGGTGTTCTATTAGTGGGACCTCCTGGTACTGGTAAAACCCTTTTAGCTAAAGCAATTGCAGGTGAAGCAGGTGTACCATTTTTCTCATTATCAGGTTCTGAATTTGTTGAAATGTTTGTTGGAGTTGGTGCTAGTAGAGTAAGAGATCTTTTTAAAAGGGCTAAAGAGAATAGTCCATGTTTAATTTTTATTGATGAAATCGATGCTGTAGGAAGACAAAGAGGTGCGGGTATTGGCGGAGGTAATGATGAGAGAGAACAAACACTTAACCAATTGCTTACTGAAATGGATGGTTTCGAAGGTAATAGTGGCATAATAATAATTGCAGCAACAAACAGGCCCGATGTTCTAGACTCAGCTCTAATGAGGCCTGGCAGATTTGATAGACAGGTAACTGTAGATGCACCTGATATAAAAGGAAGACTATCAATATTGGAAGTTCATGCTAGGAACAAGAAACTTCAAGAGGATTTAACACTAGAAAGCATTGCGAGAAGAACACCAGGGTTTACCGGAGCAGATTTAGCAAATTTATTAAATGAAGCGGCTATATTAACTGCAAGAAGGAGAAAAGATTCTATCAGTATTTCAGAAATTGACGACTCTGTAGATAGGATTGTAGCAGGAATGGAAGGCTCTCCATTAACAGATGGTAGAAGCAAAAGGTTAATTGCTTATCATGAAGTTGGCCATGCTTTAATAGGTTCACTTGTAAAAGCTCATGATCCTGTTCAAAAAGTGACCGTAATTCCTAGGGGTCAGGCTAAAGGATTAACCTGGTTCACTCCCGACGATGAACAAACACTTGTTAGTAGGGCTCAACTAAAAGCGAGAATAATGGGGGCTTTAGGAGGAAGAGCTGCTGAGGACGTAGTTTTTGGAAAAGGTGAGATTACAACAGGAGCGGGTGGTGATTTTCAACAAGTTGCTTCTATGGCTCGTCAAATGGTTACAAGATTCGGAATGAGTAATCTAGGTCCCATAGCTTTAGAAAGTGGTAATCAAGAGGTATTTGTTGGTAGAGATTTAATGACTAGAAGTGAAGTCTCTGATTCAATCTCTAAACAAATAGATGAAAGCGTAAGAGTAATGGTCAAGGAATGTTATAAAGAAACCTACGCTTTGGTTAGTAGGAATAGAGAAGCTATGGATAAAATTGTAGATTTACTAATTGAAAAAGAAACGTTAGACGGTGAGGAATTTGTAAGTATTCTTTCTAAATTCACGAAAATCCCTGAAAAAGATAGAACTCCTCAATTATTAAGCTAAACTTTAATAGGTTTTTTATCCAATACAAGATCGATTAATCCGTATTCAACCGCTTCGCTTGGAGACATATAGAAATCTCTATCGGTATCTTCCTTTATAGTGTCATAATCCTTTCCAGTCCTTTCTGATAATTCAGTATTTAATCGCTCCTTTAAGAACAAAATTTCATCTGCTTGAATCCTTATGTCACTAGCTTGACCTCTAGCACCTCCAAGTGGTTGATGTATCATTATTCTTGAATGTCTAAGGCTGCTTCTTTTACCTTTAGTACCTGCTGCTAGCAAAAATGCGCCCATACTAGCTGCCAAACCTACACAAACTGTATGTATGTCAGGCTTAACATGCTGCATCGTGTCAAAGATTCCCAAACCATCATATACAGATCCTCCTGGAGAATTTATGTACATATAGATATCTTTGTCTGGATCCTCTGCTTCAAGGAATAATAATTGAGCAACAATCCTATTAGCAGTTTCACTTGTAACTTGTTCACCCAAAAAGATTATTCTTTCTCTTAATAATCTCGAATAAATATCAAAGACTTTTTCACTACCGCCTGATTCTTCTAGAACTAATGGGATCATAATAATATTTATCTGTTTATTAGATATTAACGATATTGAGTCAACATACGCTAACCTTATTAAGGTTTACATATAAAAAATTGAAAGAAAAATTGACTGTTTCAGATAGCAAAAAGTTATTTCATGAAAAATTCCCTTTTGTTATTCCGGGTCTATATAAAAGAATAATTGATGAAATGCTGGTCGAACTAAATCTTCTAAATCATCAAAATGAATTTGAACAAGATTATCTATTTTGCATTGGTCTCACTGAAACATTCAAAGAATTAGTGAAAGGTTATAAACCTGAGAAACATTTAGATCTTCTTTTTGAATCTTTATGCAGTTCTACAAATTTTGAAGCGAAGGAAATTAATGAAATATCTCAAAAATCTCAAAAGGAATTAAAGGATAAAACATCTAAAGACATTTTGAAATTATTAATTGAAAAAAGCAATTCTAAACTTTATCCTTCAAGAATTTTGAACTTAGGGATATATATATTAATTTCAAATTCTCAAGATCTCAAAGAGAACAATGAATCAGATACAAATAAGATTACCTCTGATATTTTTGAGAAATTAAGTTTATCTGCTAACAAGGCAGAAAAAGATATTGGAATTTACAAAAGCACCATATCTAAAATGGAACAAGCAAGAGAATTAATTGAAGAACTCAGAATTAAGGATAAGAAGAAAGGCCAAAAAGAATAGTATTTATTTTTTTAACCTTTTTTTATCTTTCCAAGAAATATAGGATATATAAATTACAGCTAATGTTATGAATACGAGTAAAACAAACGAGGTAAGGATAAGAAATTTACTTAAAAAGACTTCATAAGTTAAAAATGAAATCATATATCAATTGATCCATCACCATTTCTTCCCCAAACAACCATTGCAATTGAGAAAGTAAAAATTGCTGCCAATGCCGCCCAACCTATTTGAAAGATCATTTGATTTAAATCGTTTTTATAAATATAACAGAACTTCAAAATTTTTTAATCATTTTTAGGCTAAAGTTAATTTCTCAGAAACATAATTTTATTAATAGAATAAAACCAAAAAAATTGGGAAGATTAGTTTTAAATCATAGTACAAATATAGAAGGTCTAATTCCAATACTCCAAAAGTTAGTACGAAACATAAATATCAAAACAATAACTCCCGCTGTCATATCAAGATCCAGGGGAAGATCTTCTAAATTGATTATTAGATTGTCAGTGAAAACTATAAACGGATATAAAGCAATAGCGAGAAAGGGTAAAATGGCCCAAGAAGTTTTTATATCAACAGACTTAAGTAGAGATGAATTAAAGTATATAATAGATACCTATAATAAATAGAAAATAAATAAAAGAGAATTAGAAATCAATCAGGAGGAAATAATGAAATTGGTATTAAATTTATTTTTGTTTTTATTAGCTTATGTTTCATTTAGTGATGAATCTTTTTCACTTACTGACTACCAAATAAAAAAATATTGCACAAAAGAGAAAAGAGCTATCTCATGCATAAAAAATCTAAAAGAAAAAAGATTTAATCTCCAAAAAGGCAAACTAATTGAAATACCTGTAGTACCTTACAAACGGTAATTAGAAATAGAACTTAGATTTCAAATTCTGACTCAAAAAGATTAAAAGCATTTTTATAGTTTGTGAGAAGAACTTCTGAATCATCAGAAAAGCCTTGTCGTTCATAATCTTCTTTTAATTCATCATATAAGTAAACCACTCTGTTAAAAGCACTCATATATTCTTTTTGTATATCTTCATCATCGATATCATAGATTTTTGCCAATACTAATTCGACATTTTTTTTTGATGAATATATTTCTCTCTCAAAATCTTTATTTAACTTCCTTCTTCTTTTTGCCATTTAAACTTTTAAATACAGATTAACAATACTCAAATTCATAGAAAAATTAAATTAAAACTTATAAAATAAAAAATATAGTTTTCAAATCAAAATAAAACCTCTACATTCCAAAGAAATCATTCGATGATATGAACAAAAAAGAAACAACTAATCCTAAAGAAGTTAGAAACCAAAACTATGAAGCCAAGAAAATGAATAATTCAGAAAACTTAAAGAAAAAGAAAGATAAGGATCTTCCATGGTGGGTAGAGTTTTTATTTGTTCAAATAGGATTGCCAGATAAATTACTAATAAAAATATTAAAAACAAAAAAATCATCTAAAGAATTTATTAAAAATGAAAAAAAATCAATAATAATGTTTTTGTTTGTAATTACTATATTGGCCTATTTTTATCCAGTTATTAAACATGCAAAAAATAAATTAGATTGTGAAGCGATTGCTAAAAATTATATTACTAAAAATAAAAATATAATCGGAATTAATAATAGAGAAATAAGAATGATATCTACAAATTTTTGTTATGGTGGGGAAGAAATCTATGAAATAGAAAATTTGAATAATTAAATTTTGAATTATCCTCTATAAATAAGCATCTCGATATTATAATAGTAGCTTTAACTTTAATAAAGTTTAAATTTAATTTCTATGACTGATATAAAACAAAAGAAAGAAAACGTAAAAATGCATTTAAAAGATTTGAGGCAAAACTTAAAGAAAATGCATTTAGAAGTTACGGAAGAATTAATATTACCGAAGCCAGGAGATGTAAAAGACTTAATGAATAAAATGGATAAACTATTAAAATTAATAGAATCAAAATAAACTATAATTCAAATAATTTAGAATTATCAACAGTTAAAAAAATGAAAATAATAAAACAATTTCCACTTATAATTCTAATTGCAATTTTCTTGATTTCTTGTAGGACATCAACTAATACAGAGTATCCCATAGATAATTTGGAAAAAAATATTGATGAAAATCATAATTCAGAAAAGAAAAGGATGGAAATAAAGTTTTCTTGTGGAGAGGATGGTATTTCAGAATACTTAGACGATGGATGGATTATTTTAAAAGAAGATTCCCAAGAAAAAATTTGCACCTGGAAATCTGTTCCTGCTACAAAAGATTGTAATATGGAAAAAGATAAAGGATGTAAAATAACAAAGCCAGATAAAATAGGTGAAGAGAAAATTTATTTATTGGAAAAATAAACTTAATATATGACTGCAAAGCCAGAACAATTAGTTGATTTAATTTTTAAAAAATTAAAAACTTACAAGAATAAAAAAATATTTTTAGAAAAAGAAAGTTTGAATAAATTTATTCATTCACTTTTTAAAGAAAACTAAATAGAGGTCTTAATTAAGTTAACTGCTATATTTAAATAAATTTTTTAATTAATAAAAATATGAATAGTTTTTCTTCATTAACTCTTATTCTTTCAATAATTTTTATCGTAAGTCTTTATTTTTTATTTAGGGTTACTTCTACTACAAAGAATTAGAAAATATTTTTACATTACTCTTAGATGATCGGATCATCTCTTAGAAGTAACACTTTATGCTTATTTAAACCATCATTAATCCATTCCTTATATTCTTCATGGACACACTTTTTATCAGAATTATCTAGTAGATTAATTCTTTTTTTTGCATTATCTAAGGCCAACTTTATACAGAATTTGTAATCGTTGAAGTTTTCTTGCATGCGTTTTTACCAAATTTTAGTAAAAATAATTTGTTATTCTGTATTTAAAATTACAATTATAAGCGTTGATTTAATAAGAGTATCAAGCAATACGGAAGAATTTTTTATATATTTGGCATAATAATCATCCTTATAAAAAATCTATGTCATACGAAGCAGGCAGTAAAGAATGTAGACATTTAATTGAAGCCAAAGAAAGCCTTCTATCAACATTAGATGCGTTAAGTAATATACATTCGACCGATCTAATACAAATCCAAATTAAAGAAATATACAATAAATTAGAACAGATGCACGATAATAGAAAAAAAATTGAATCAGCTACAAATTATCTTTAAAAAATTCAAATTAAGCTAAGATTTCAGAATTGGCTCTTTATCTTCGTTACTTTTTTTTCTGATAATAAATCCAATAAAGCATCAAGTTGTGCTTGTACTTCCTTTGCTTCGTTAAGATCTGGCAATAAATCTTCTTTGATGAGCATTTGATGCATCTCTCTAAGCTCTAACCTTATATATCTAAGGTGAGAACATACTTCCTCTCTCTTAGTTGCACTCATATTTCCTTTATAATCTATACATTATACAATACGATCTTTTTTGAATCCCAAAAAAATTTTGTAAAGTTGAAAAATTATTTAAAACCCCACAATATATCAAAATCTTTTGAAGTCTCATTGTAGTAAAATATCTTTCATGAAAAAGAAAAAATCAAAAAAAAATCAAACTAATTCAAAATTCAAAGATGAAAAATTAGGTCAAACAAAAAATTCTGCGAAATTAGTACTGTTTGTTTTTGGTATAGGACCAATTATTGGCATAATAATATTTTTATACAGTAAGGGATTTTTTGCTTCACCGACTATCTAAAACTTAATTAATTAAGGTTAATTTTAAATAATTAGTTTTAATGAAATTTAAAATAATTATTTAAATTTTTTCAATGAAAATATCCTAAATTCTGCCATTTTTCTAGCATTTTCTGGATTAGATATTAAAAAAGGGTGGTCTGATAAAAGTTCAAATACTTTATCTATCTTTAATCGCATATCATCACAATCAATATTTTCCCATTCCTCATCAAATGACATTGCAAAGCTATCAGCATTATCATAAAGTTTATCTTTCATAATATTTAGAATTTAAATTAAGAAATTTTTAGATAGCCGAGACAATCTGAAATAGTAATTAGAAGAAGCATATAAACTATCCTCATGACTTTTTGGGAAAACTTTATATGAAGGTTTCTTAAATTATACTTTAATCTAATTATTTAAATTTATACATAATTGCTATTAATCAAAATCAAATTTAATTTGACAGAAGTGTTACAATAACGACATATGAAAAAAGACTTATGGAAAATAAAGTTAAAAGAATAGGATATCTCCCTAGAAAAAGAGTACTTGAAATTATTGATGAAATATCCAAGAGCGAATCTATAAGTAGATCTAAGGTTGTTGGAATATTAGTTGAGGAAGCATTAGATGCCAGAGGAATTGCGAATTTTGGATATAGTAATATCAGTAGGTCAAATATATACAAGTCGGATAATTTTAAAGATCTACAAAATGAGAATGTCCATTTAAAAGATGCCGAAGATGAATTTGTTGATGATAGTGGATATACAGTTTCAACTCACAAAACTTTAGACCGCTCAATATCTTCTGCAGATATTGAATTAGCAAATAAAATAAATATTCTTAAGGAATCAGGATTAATATGACTTTTATTGAGTAATTATTTTATTTTTTAATGCATAACATTGAATCATTGTTTATTCTTAGTCAAGAATAATATTCTTTTTACATAATTCGAATATTAAATCCTTTCTAATATTAATTTTGTAATTAAAAAATGAAAGATATTAAATGTCCTTCATGCGGCAAAACTTTCCGAATTGATCCCAGCAGCTTTGAAGAAATACTTCTTCAGATAAAAGACGAGGAATTTAACAAACAAATAAAAGAAAGACTTATTCTGGCTGAAGAAGATAATAAAAAAGCTTTGGAAATTTTAAAACGAGAATTAAAAATACAGTTAATAGAGCAAAATCGTATTAAAGATTCTGAGATCCAAACTCTTGAATCTAAATTAAAAATAGTTGAAGAAAAAAAAACAAATGCTCTTAATGATTTAAAAAATCAAGCAACAAATAAAATTAATTCACTGAATAATGAATTAATCAAGTTAAAGGATGAAATTAAAAACCAGTCTTTAATTTCAGAATTATCTTTAAAAAACAAAGTTAGTGAAGCTGTTACTAATTTAGAAAAAGAAAACTCATCTTTAACAAATTCCATTGAAAAGATGAAACTTGAACATTCAATTAATGAAAAATTAATTGAAGAAAAGTTTAAAAGCAAAATTAGTGAAAGAGACCTGACTATTCAGGAATTAAGAGAAATGAAATCTAGATTATCTACAAAGATGGTAGGGGAAACCTTAGAAATCCATTGCGAGACTCAATTTAATCTGAATCGTGCCTCTGCTTTTAAAAACTCATATTTCGAGAAGGATAATGATGCCACTTCTGGAAGTAAAGGTGACTATATATTTAGAGAATTTGATGAAAATAAAACTGAAGTTGTATCTATAATGTTTGAGATGAAGAATGAAAGTTTAAATGGAACTAATAAAAGAAAAAACGAGGATTTTTTAAAAGAATTAGATAAAGATAGAAGACAAAAATCTTGTGAATATGCAGTTCTCGTATCGCTTCTAGAACCAGATAGTGAACTATATAATTCAGGCATAGTAGATGTTTCTCATAGATTCCCAAAAATGTATGTCATAAGACCGCAATTTTTCTTGCCCATTATTTCTCTGCTAAGAAATGCATCTTTGGAGACCTTAAAATACAAATCACAAATGGATTTAATGAAACGTGAGAATTACGACATAACTAATTTTGAAAGTACCCTAGAGCAATTCAAAAATGCATTTGGTAAAAATGTTTCACTTGCACAAGATAGATTTAATGATGCAATTTCAGAAATTGATAAGTCAATAACCCATTTACAAAAAACTAAGGAGGCTTTAGTTCTCTCAAAAAAACATCTTTTGTCTGCTGACAGCAAATCTCAGGATTTGACAGTAAAGAAATTAACTAGAAATAACCCAACCATGCAGAAAAAGTTTAATAATTTAAATAATTTCGAAGATGAAGTAGCCTAATTAAAAAAGTTTCTGAAATTAATATTAGTTAAAATATATTTAATTTCTAATTTATAAATATACTATTAATAATAAATTACATAGTAAAGAAAATAATGTCTATCAACACTCCAATTTTCACCATTGCCAAAGATCTTAATGTCGAAAGTAATAGAATATTATTAGCCTGCAAAAAACTTGGAATCAACGCAAAAGGTGCGACAAAAAGATTAAATAAACAAGAATTAGAAAAAATTAAAAGTTATTTTGAAACGGGCAAAAATGTGTCAGATGAAGTGATTAATCTAAATAAAGTTAAATCTAAAAGTAGTTCAAAAAAAATTGTACATAAGGAAAAGATAAACTATTTTGCTAACAGACTTATTCGCAAATCTTAAATAAAAATAATTTTTTTTAATTACTTAAAGGAATAAGCCACAGAAGAAAAAAATTATAATTTATCATAAGTAAAAATACTTAAGATGAGCATAAGCAAAATTTTAAATTCACTCGAAAAATCCTGGGAAAGAGATGATATTCTCTTAAATATAAAGAAGGGGTTAGGCACAGATGAGATAGTTAATGAATTTCTTGAAAAAAACGAAAGACAAATTAAAGAATTAAATTCTTTATTAAGACCAGAAGATATTGATGTATTGGATCAAGTAGAACAACTATCAACTTGCGAATCTAAATTAATAAATGAGATTAAAAATTTAAATTATTTAAAGAAAAACGAATTTCATCCAATAATAAATCAAAAAAAAATTGAGCCATCTAATAGAGTTTCTTTTAACAAAATTAGTTCATTCATGATTAATTGGAGTAACAAATTTGTAGTTATTGCTTTACTAACAATTTCAGCCATAGCTTTATCAAAACAAGCTTGGGCATAATTAGCTAAATTAACTTCATTGTTAGAGATGTAGTTTTGAGAACTAAACAAGAATATTTAATTAGATACAAAGATGGAAATCTTTATTGTGAACTTGCTGATATATGGATTGATCCAAGCAAGCCAGTTAAAAAGGCATTAATAACTCATGCTCATTTTGATCACTTTACATTCGGCTGTGAAGAATATATTTCTACTAAGGAAACTGCGATACTTCTCAAGGAAAGAGTTGGAGATAATATCAAAATTAAGGCTTTTGAATATGGAGAAGAATTCAAGATAAACGGCATTAATGTTTCCTTTCATCCATCCGGACACATCCTTGGATCTAGTCAAATAAGGTTTATTTTTGCTGAAGAAAAATGGCTAATTTCTGGTGACTTTAAGCTTCAAAAAGATGAGACTTGCAAACAATATGAAATAGTAAAAACTGATTATTTAATAAGTGAGTGTACTTTTGGTTTGCCAATATTTAAGTGGGATGAATCAAATAAGATAGCAAATGATATTTCAAAATGGATAACTAATTCATCAGAAAAAACTTCTTTACTTTTCTGCTATTCACTTGGAAAAGCTCAGAGATTGTTAAAAGAAATTAGTCAAACAAATTTCAAAGGCGATATTTATGCCCATGACAGTATTCATAAAATGAACAATAGTTATAAAAAACTTGGAATTGATATTAAAGATACTATAAAAATCGAAAATAAAAAACGGATTGATGAACTTAAAGGTAGTCTAATATTATTACCGCCATCTTTAAGTAGGGGAGCTTATCTAAAAAATTTCAAAAATATTCAAACAGCTTTTGCGAGTGGATGGATGTCAATAAGAGCTCTAAGAAAAAGATCAGGATATGACAAGGGATTCCCAATCTCTGATCATGCAGATTGGGAGGGAATTCTGGAAGTAGTAAAAAAATCTGAAGCAAAAAATGTATTTTTTCATCATGGAGATAGTGAAGCTTTAAGTAAATTTTTACTTGAAAAGGAATCAATCAATGTTCTATTCTTTGATAAATAAATATGAGCTTAAAAAAATTTTCAGAATTATTTATAGATTTAGATTCAAGTAACAGTACAAATAA
>CACHDC010000013.1 GCA_902578445.1 uncultured Synechococcaceae cyanobacterium | reverse complement strand
GCAGCAAGTATATTTGGAATATTTAAATAACTCTTATTACTTAATGAATCTCCTACACAAACCGCCTCATCAGCAAGCTGAACATGCAATGCTTTTTTATCTACAGTGCTAAAAACTGCAACGGTTGCAATACCTAGTTCCCTACAACTTCTGACAATTCGTAAAGCTATTTCTCCACGATTAGCAATTAAAACTTTTTCAACCATTATGAAAATAAAATTGAAGAAATGAAATGACTTAAAATAAAAAATTATTTGCCAAAGTATTCAACAAAATTTTTTAGTGATCAGAGGACATTTTTTACAATACAACCTCAAACGTTATATATGTATAAATATTTGTTTTATGCAATAGAAAAATTATTCATCATATTCAAAAAAACTCTTTTCGAACTACATGCTTAATTCAGCCAATAATGTATGATATTTTTAAGGTTTAAGCATCCCCCTGCTGCTGAAAACCCTTTGCGGACGTGGCGGAATTGGTAGACGCGCACGTCTAAGGAGCGTGTGGCTTCGGCCTTGCGAGTTCAAGTCTCGCCGTCCGCATTTAATGTATTCTGGTTTAACTGCAATGAAAAAAGAATCAGTTGCAGTAGTTATAATTTCCAATGGTCCTGGTGAATTAACTACATGGGTTAATCCTGTAGTGGATGAGCTAAACAAAATAAATAAATCAATATGTGATGAAGATAAACAAGATTTCACTCTTAGGTTAGTCCTTGTTCCTTGCCCAAATGCCACTGGTAAAGAATTTTTAGTTGCAAATTCATGGGATAAATTCGAATTAATTACAAAATCCAAAAGTTTTTGGAAATTATTAATAAAGCCACATTCTTTTGCTGATTGGCCCAAAAAAGGGATAGTTATTTTCCTTGGTGGGGATCAATTTTGGAGCATTTTATTAGCTAAAAGATTAGGTTATTTAAATATCACATATGCTGAATGGGTTTCACGATGGCCTAAATGGACCAATGAAATTGCTGCTATGAATGAAAAAGTAAAAGAGTTAATACCTAAAAGATATAAATATAAATGTAAAGTAATTGGCGATTTGATGGCAGATATCAAACTTAATAGCAAAATATCACTAATAAATAAAGAAAAACACTACATTGCATTATTACCTGGTTCTAAGAAAGCAAAGCTTTCTATTGGAATTCCTTTCTTCTTAGAAGTTGCAGATCATATTGCCAGAGAAAATCAAAATATAAATTTTATAATCCCCATTGCACCAACTACTGATAAAAGTGAATATTTATTTTTTCAAAGCAACAAAAATCCAATTGCTAAATATTACTCATCAAAAATCAAAACAATTAAAAACTTCAAAGACTCTAGTTTTGATTATGTAATTGAAACATCAAAAAAAACAAAGATTTATCTTATCAAGAAACATCCTTGCTATGAAATATTAAAAGAATGTGATCTTGCAATTACAACTGTAGGAGCAAATACTGCAGAATTAGCAGCAATTAGTCTTCCAATGTTAGTTGTTCTGCCAACTCAACATTTAAATATGATGAACGCTTGGGATGGTATTTTTGGAGTAGTTGGAAAAATTTCATTTATAAATAGATTCCTAACTTTTATAATTAAAAATTTCTATTTTAAAAAAAAGAAGTTTTTTGCTTGGCCAAATATAAAAGCTAAAAGAATGATTGTCCCTGAAAGGATAGGTAATATTTCGACAATAAAAATAGCAAAGGAAGTATTATTTCTTATTAAAAATAGAGATCAATTAAAAAGTATTAGGGATAATCTAAACAAAGAAAGAGGCGATAAAGGTGCTGCAAAAAAACTTGCTTCTATAATTGTGAATTCAATAAAAAAACTTTAACAATTACCAGGGATCATCAATTTCAAACTTTTCTGATTTTTTATTATCTTGAACTAAATTTTGTTCATTTAGTGGTTCAATATCTAAAGTTTCAGTTGCATTTTGAATTGGTCTTTTCGAAGCTAAATTAGTAGTTGATTGTTTTTTTTGCTTTAAATCAATAGTGTTTTTTTCATCTATTTGATTAACACTATTTTGATTCTGGATCTGATCAGAATCATCATTATCCATGTATAGCTTTTTTCTATTATTTATTTCTTCTTCAGAACCCTTTATTTCAACATATTCAAGTTCATCTTCATAATCATCTTCATAATCATCTTCATAATCATCTTCATAATCATCTTGTTCAACAACTTCTTCATATTCCTCGACCAAATTGTTTTGCTGTTCTGATTCAGAACCTGATAGTAACTGATTCTCAACAGGTACTAGATTTGCTGAGTATCCATTTACTTCCCTTTCATCCCATGAAGAACCCCCGACTCCAAGTTTCTCAAGTAGTCCACTACTTAGTTGCTTCAATTTTTCTTCCGCACCTTCATAAACAATAATCCTATCGGTACCACTACTTACAATTTCCTCAACAGGTATTTCCCAAGTACTTAAAACTCCCTCCCCTAAAAGCGGAACACCAACAGCACCCATAACAAGAGATATTAAATCCCCAGTCTCAATATCAAAAGAAAAGCCAAGAACTCTTCCCAGGAGTTGTCCAGATTCTGTAATCACTTGACAATTAATTACCTTCCCATACCTTTCTGGAGAAAAACTTTCACTCAAAGAATCTAGGGAGTCAACTAATATGACATCTCCAACTTGCTTTATACTTTCTAAAGGCATCCATTTTGGCAAACCTGGTAAAAATCTGGTAAGTGGATTATCTCTTAGTCCCAAAGCGACCACCTCTCTTCTATCAATATCAACAACAACTTCGCCAACTACGCCTAGCCGCCTTCCAGTATCAGTAGTTATCACTTGTGTTCCCATTAATTCTGACCTTAACCATAAACGTTCACTAGGAATCGAGTTAGGGAGATTCTTATTAGCAGATGTGTTAGACAAGCTCATAAATTTCTTTTTATCATTCTGACGTATAAATTTAAAAAAGTGTGTTTATGCAGCATTTGGTAACCCAAGAACTTGAGTATTAGCACCTCTTGCTTGCGCAACCCCAATTGTTCGTTCAGATGCACTAATCATAGGCCTTCTATGACTTACGACTATAAATTGAGCATTTGATGACTGATTTGATATTAGTTTTGACAACCTTTCAACATTAATACCATCTAAAAAACTATCAACCTCGTCTAATGCATAAAAAGGTGAAGGCTTATACTTTTGCAAAGCAAATAAAAAACTTAAAGCAGTTAACGATTTTTCACCACCTGACATAGACGCTAATCTTCTGACATTTTTTCCCTTGGGATGAGCCACTAAAGTTAATCCTCCTTCTAAAGGAGAATTACGATTTTCAAGTTGAAGAAATCCATCTCCATCAGATAAATTTGCAAAAATTTCTCTAAAATGTTTATCAACTTCTGTAAATGCTTGCATAAAAGCTTCTTGACGCATCGTAGATACAGTTTCTATTCTCAGCAATAATTCAGATCTTTCATTAGATAGAATTTCTAATTTTTCTCGCAAACCATTTAATCTCTCAATTAATTCTTCTAGTTCATCAAGAGCCAACATATTGACAGGTTCTAAACTTTCTAGTTTTGCATTTATAATCGAAATTTCTGATTGCAAAGATTCAAGACTCTTCCCTTCATATTCTCCAAACTCCGGGGAAGGATTAGGTAGATCTTTTTTATAATTTTCTAATTTTATTTTCTCGCTCCTCATCTCTTCTTTAAGGGAATGCATATCCCTTTCAAGATATTCAAGCTTTAACAGATAATTATTATATTCTTGCCTTTTATTTGAAATTGAAGAGTTTATTTCATCTCTTTTCCTTCTCAATAAACCTAAATTCTTCTCTAGAGTATTTTTTTGATTATCGAGATCTGAAAGCTCTTTTTTAAATTGATCTCTTTTTTCTATCCATTCACTATGAGCAATTGCGAGTTGTTTAATAGATTCCTGCAAGTTTTTTTCTTGTAGCAAAGTAATTTTTAATGAATTATTGATACGCTCTTTATTTAAAGCAGATTGATTCTTTTTATCCAGTAATGTATTTCTCTCTTTAATAAGTAATTCAAGTTTTTTATCAAGATTATTAAAATCGTCATTAAAAGCTATTAATGATGATTTTTGATTTTTTTCATAATTTGCCTTTTGAATGGTTTGTAGTTGATCAAACTTATCGTGATAAGGCTTCAATTGATTTTTTAAATGACCTAACTCGTTAACTAATAAATTATTAGCAGTATCAAGTTTATTTAATCTCGATTTACAATCTTCAATTCTTTGCGAGACAGATTTAAGAGAATCTTGATTTACTTCAATTTCTTTATTAAATGAGGCGCAATCCTCAATTATTTGACTGCGGTTAGAATTTAATATACTAAGTCTGTTATTTTTTAGTATCAAATCATTATTTGACTTTTTTAAAGCTTCTTCGATAACTAATAATCTTTCTTTTATAGGACTGGAATCATCAATATCATTATTAATTCCAAACCTATAAGCCAAATCTTTATTTAACTTACTGCCTCCTGTAATAGCACCACTTGCTTCTAATAATTCACCACTCAAGGTAACCAACCTATTTTTTTGTGTAGATAATCTAGCTGCGGATAAGTCTGAAAAAACCAAAGTATCTCCAAAAACATATCGAAAAACATCTGAATAAACTTCATCAAAAGTAATTAGATTAATAGCTTTATCAATAAATCCATTCTCCCTGTTATTTTCAAATCTTGAAATTGCATAATTCTTTTTTTGACTTTTAATTCTATTTAAAGGTAAAAAAGTCAATCTTCCCGCTTTCTTCTTTTTAAGAATTTCAATTGCTTTTGCGGCAATATGATCATTATCAACAACAATTTGTCCTAACCTATTTCCAGCAGCAATTTCTAATGCATATCTATTTTTCTCACTGACCTCTCCAAGTTGAGCTACATATCCATGTATACCCTCTAAACCTGCCTCTAAGAGAATTCTGAGAGCATATGAACCTCTCGATTCGTTTAAAGCTTCCTTCCTGCTTTCGAATCTAGATAAATCCTTTTCAAGCCTTAATTGCTCGTTATTTAGCCTTGATTTAGTTTTAATTAATAAATCAATTTCATTTTTTAAAGAATTAATTTCTGCGCTATTACTTGCCAAGTTTTTATTATTTGTATCGGATGTCTCTTTTTTTCTTTGATTTCCCTGAAAAAGTTTTTGCTTTTCTAAGTCTAAGGATTCGATCTGTGACAATATCTCATCTTTTTGAATATTATTTTGAATAGATTCTTCTTCAATTTTCCTTTTTTTGATTTCCAAAGGATCAATTTGATTTTTTATACTTTCAAGCTCAGCATTTAATTTGATACTTTGTTTTGAGAATTCTCCAGATTCTCCAGCCGCGTCAGAAAGTTTTTTTCTGGATAGTTTGTGTTTTAAAGTGAGATCATCAATTTGCAAGTTCAATTGATTTAAAAAATTATCATCGAAATTTTCTTGTCTCATCTTTTCTGACTCGATATTCCTCTTAGAAATTGCAATTTCATCTCTCTGTTTTTGTAATTTAATACCTTCTTCTTTATTCAGAATTGATATCCTATCAAGTTCTCTCAAGCTAGAGTTAATACTTCCAATATCAGAATTAACTTTTATCAATTTATCCTCTCCTTTCTCCTTAAGCTCATCAACAAGTATTTTCAAAGCATCTTCTAAAACTGATATTTCTTTACTAATAGATTCCTTTTGTTTACTAAATAAGATTTTATTTTTTTCAATTTCACTTTCTTTTTTTTCTATAGATTCAACATGCTTAACTTGTTTTTCAAAAATAAGAACTTTCTCTAATTCTATAATTTGTAATAGTTTTGCCTTTAACTCTTTATATCGCTTTGCTTTTTCACATTCTTTTTCAAGCTTATTTTTACTAGATTGCAATTCATTTTCTAAAATTTCACATCTTTCTTGTCTTTCGAAAACGTCATTTAATTTTGCATTAGTTTGTTCTATTCTTGTATCAAAAAGTGCGACTCCTGCTAATTCATCAATAAGATTTCTCCTCTCCTTATTATTCATTGATACTATTCTTGTTACATCACCCTGCATAACAACATTGCTGCCCTCAGGATCAACACTGATATCTCTTAATATTCTCTGTATTTGTTGCAAGGTACATTGTTTTCCATCAGAAGTATAAGTAGACGCATAAGAACCACCTGGCATAAGCCTTAATTTTCTAGAAACTAACCATTCTTTTTGACCTTTATTAAGAGCAATTTCTTCTTCTTCTAGTTCCAAAGGCGGAAGATCCTCTCTGGGAGACCAATCTTGAATATTAAATTTTACCGATACAGATGTTTCTGATGACTTACCCTCTTTAACTTTGGAGTTATTTATTAGATCTGGTAATCTTTCAGCCCTCATACCTCTACTATTAGCTAAACCTAAACAAAATAAAATTCCATCTAAAATATTACTTTTCCCAGAACCGTTAGGACCCGTAACCACTGTAAAACCTTCTTCAAGAGGTATTTTTACATTTCCCCCAAAAGATTTAAAATTTTCAAACTCGACCTGATTGATATGTACCAATCTCAAGTCTCAATAGCTAAATAAGAATAACTAATTTGCAAAAATTCTCAATAGGAATATTACGTTTATTTATAAATGAGTATTAATAACTTTTGCTCAATCTGCAAAAATTACCCGAAATTTCAAACAAGCCACAAAGAAGCTCACCATCCAAAATGAATCTATAATTTTCAGAGTCCAATTTATCAGAAACACCTTTAAATATTCCATGATCAATTCTTTTTACAAACCCTCGATTATCAGAAAGTTCATGTTCTATCCTAGATAACCATACAAGTCTATGATTTGGCTGCTTAATAATTTCTATAGAAGCTTGATTTAATAAAGGTAGTTTTAAAAATTTCCAAGTTAAACAATCTATGCCATTTTCAACAAGAAAATCATAATGAATATCGAACGAGTTACCAGAATAAACTTTATGTTCAAGCAAAACCCATTTATCCATTATCTAATTAATAAATAAACAGAATCTATTTTCAAAACAAAGTTGAGATAAAGATATATTTTATTAAGGTGATTCCTGTTATTTAGTTACCTGCATCAGGTACAAATCTTAAAGCAATGAATAGCAAACTTCCAGCTCCAGCGATAGCTGCAGCTACTAATCCAAAATCTGTAGGGATTGTGCGAGATGCAAAAATTAAGGATGCGAATGTAATATCCATGATGAAATTGAAACTCATTTAATAAATTCAGTAATAGCTTAACAAAACCTTCTTGCAGAACAGAGTAGAAAAATAAAATGTAAATAAACTTTTATATGTTTTTTTTCTACATTAATCGAACAATTCTTTAGATAAGGGTTCCAAATTAAGAAAATAGGGTCTAATCTTAAAATAAATAAGTTTAAATAATGGAGACTTACCATCCTCCCAAAGAAGTAGAAGAAAAAGAAAATAACTCTGATCTTCCTGAAAAAGAAGTTATTTCGGAAAAATGGTTACTTGAAAAAATTGACAGTTTAATACCTTTAATAAAAGAAAAATGGCCTAACATCGCCCAACAAACCCTTGAAGCCACAAAAGGAAGTATTGATGATTTAGTTGAAGTAATAGCTAGCCATAGTGGAACCTCAGTAATTGGAATAAAAAGTCAACTATTTGAAATCATTGATTCAATAAGAGAAAACAATTGGGAAATATCAGAAAAAATTGAACCTATCGAAAGTCAATTAGAAGAATTATTAGAAGAACTTAACAATACACTTAGACCAAAAATAGAAAATCCAATAAGAAAAAAACCACTATTATCTATTGCTATTGCGGCTGGTATTGGTTTACTAATAGGAACTCTCCTTAACAGTGACAGAAAATAATATGGAAAAACCAAAAAATAAAAACTTTGCAAGTACCGCCTCGAGAATTTCAGCTATCGCAAGTTCAGTGATGGATTTGCATGTAAGAATAGCTCTTCAAGAAGTAGATCGAGAAAAAAGAAGATTAATTAGTGGTGGAATATTTTTGGCAATTGGCAGTACATTATTATTATTAGTACTAATTTGCATCCATATTATTTTTTATCTTTTTCTAACGAAATATAATAACTGGAATATTGAATATAATTTATTACTCATAATATTTATCGATTTATTTATTGCAGGCTTAAGTTTGAAGCTTGGAGGAAAATTAGCTAAAGGACCTTATCTTCCTCAGACATTAGAGGGTTTAGGCAAGACGACAAAGGCAGTTTTAGGCAAAAAATAAATTACCTTATTAAGTACTTTATCCATCTACAATCTATTCCCCCATTGCTAACGGGAATTTTCAATGAAGATTTCATTTTCAAATATTTTGTTAATTTTGGATTACCACTTAGCAACCAAAATTCCCAACCTGAAAAATTTTTCTTTAGGAAGATTCCCATTTGTTCATATAAACAAATCAATTCATTTTCATCGCCTAATTTTTTGCCATATGGAGGATTACATATGATTATCCCAGGTGTGCAACTTAATTGGAGTGCTAAAAAATCATTATTTATGAGCTCAATATAATTTTCGAGTCCAGCTAATGATATGTTTTCACTCGCCTGCTCAAAAACCTTTGTATTAATTTCACACCCTATCATTCTTGGTAATTTTTCATAATTTATAATTTTATTTTTTGCCTTATTTTTTTCATTAAGATAAATATCTTTGCTAAAATCCAACCAATTCTCAAAAAGATATACTTGATCAATATTTATGGGAACTCCAAGGAATTGGTTGACTGCCTCAATTAAAAAAGTACCCGAGCCACACATAAAATCTATTAATGGAACTTTGCCATTCCATTGAGTCATATTTATCAATCCAGAAGCTAAGTTTTCTTTTAATGGAGCATTTCCAACTGCGGGCCTATAGCCTCTTTTATGTAAGCTTTCTACGCTGCTTTGAAGACTAAGAATTGCTTTATTATTATTTAAATGCAGATGAATTATAAAATCAGGATTATCTAGAGAAATATTTGATCTTTTATTCCAAACTGCCTGTTGCAAATCAGTTATAGAATTTTTTACTTCAAGAGCTGTGAAATGAGTATGACTTAAAGAAGATGTTCTCCCAGTTACTTGAACATTAAACGTTTTATCAAAGTGCAACCAATTTAACCAATCAAATGAATCTCTAACCCCCGCATATAAAGATTGCTTGTCATAGCATTTAAAACTTGCAATTTCTCTATAAAAACGAAAAGCTAATCTGGAATAGAAATGAACTCTATAAAAAGTTTCAAAATCACATTCAAAATTAATAAATCTTTTATAAGTATTAATATTAAAGCCGCCCAAATTTGAAATTTCTTCTGCTAAGGATTTCTCTAGTCCCTCCGGAGATGATGCTACTACATTCATGTACGATAAAACTTAGTAAAAAAACTATTCAATAACCATTTTGCCTGTCAGAATATAAATGTCCAATTGGACTAGGTGATCTCAACCGATGTTTCGGACAGCGGTTCGATTCCGCTCAACTCCACTATTTGGGGTTGTAATGGTTTCGACGGGGCATAAGGAAGGTGACTGAAGCCGGCTCGGTTAGAGCAAAAACACAAATGCTAACAAAATCGTTAGTTTCTCCCGTCAAACAGCACCAGTTGCTGCTTGATCCTAAAGGAGATGGGGTTATATCAGCCTTATCAACCAAATGATACGAGGAGTCTGGAAGGACTCCACTTTTTTAAAATAACTAAAAAGTTGTAATAGATAATTTATTAGTGTGTAAACATTGCTGCAAAAGCTTGTATTAAAAAGAATTTTTTTAATTTTATAAGTATAAATACTGAGAAGATAAGTTTTAAATTAATTTATCTTATTAAAAAATCGAATCTAGCAAAATGGAATCTAATAAAAAACTGAATGACTTGATAATAAATCTCAAACTAAAAGTAATTAGATTCACTGGCGAAAAATTTCCTAATGAACTATGGAATAGTGGTTGTCAAATAAAAAAAAATAAGAAAATATCTAGCTAAAAATTTAATTAAATACTAGAAAAAGGATTTTTAGGCATTTTTTTTAAACATTTTTTTGACAATTCCTGAAGTACTTTAAATTCACTTTTATTTAAATTCCACTTGAATACATTCGATACATCTATAACTTGAGATTTTTTTCGCATTCCAACGAGCGGAATAGCTCCTTGATAACAACACCAATTAATTGCTACTTGCGCTTGAGAAACTGATCTTTGATTTGCAATTCTTTTTAAACATCTACGCAATTCATTTGTTGGTTTTTTATAGTTTTCAAATAATGCATTGCGAATAAAACTTTTTTCTTTATTATTTTCTTTATCTGGATCAATACAAAGTATTCCAAAAGACAAAGGACTATAAGCAAAGAAATCAATATTATTTTCGTCGCAAATTTGTTTTACCTGATATTGTTTTCCTAAATCGGGAGCAAGCAAAGAAAACTGTATTTGAACACTCTTTAGGCTCTGATCTCTTTTTGCTAAGAAATTAATTAATTTCATCAATCTTTTAGGGCCTATATTTGATAAGCCTATTTGAAAATCAAAGCCTTTATCTTTTAAATCGCAAAGATTATTCAACAGCCCTAATTCCTGCCAAGGATTGTATTTTGCAGTTGACCAATGTAATTGCACTATATCTAATTTGTTATTAAGTCTTTCTAAACTTTTCAAAAAAAGGTTTATTAAAACCTTTGTTACCTATTCTCCAGGGATAAGGTGCAAGTTTGGTTGCTACTTGAATGCTTTTTTTCTTTGCTGAAGGAGTATTTAGTAAATATTTTCCTATCAACAATTCACTTCTGCCCTGAAGATTCCCAGTACCGTAAGAATCTGCAGTATCAATTAGATCGAAACCTCTTCGTAACGCTTCATTATATGTCTCACGTAAATCATCGTCATTTTTAGATTGGTAATTCCAGAAAAGCTTATTCCCCCAAGACCACGTACCTAATCCAATTCTTTTCTTCACTAGCCAATTTAAATAAGGAACTTTATAAGGTTATCTAAAAATATTAACTTCTTTAAAATATTTCAAAAAATAAGTTTTAAATCATTAAAAATCAATTTCTCTTGACATTCAGAAATTATTCTCCAAAGTAAAAGAAATAAAAATAAAAAATTGTTCATTACCGTTTGCGGACAAAAAGGGGGGGTAGCCAAGACCTGTACAAGTATTCACCTTGCTAGTGTTTGGCATTCTGAAGGTAAAAAAGTTTGCATAGTCGATGCCGACAAGAATAGATCTGCTTTAGCATACGCATCAAGAGGCAATCTTCCATTTCCAGTTTTCCCCGTCAGTTCAGCTGCTAAAGCATCAAGATCATCAGAAATTGTAATAACTGATGGCCAGGCTAGTAGTGATCAAGAAGAACTTAAACACTTAGCGTATGGTTCAGATTTAGTTATCTTACCTACAACTGCAAAAGCAAGATCAGTAGAATTAACTGTTGAACTAGCTAATTTATTAAGCAAATTAAAAGTTAACCATGCTGTAGTAATAGTAAAAGTTGATTTTAGACAGCAAAAAGCAGCGCAACAAGCCAAAGCAGCTCTAGAAAATTTTGGTTTATATGTTTTTGATACATTTATACCCTTACTTTCAGCATTTGATAAAGCAGAAGCCTCGGGCAATGCTGTATTTGAAGCTGTAGACGATTTAGGCAGATCAGATCCTCGTCGAATGACGGGCTGGTCTGCTTATTGTTCAATTGCCTCACAAATTCCATGCCTGATTTCGAAGCCCTCATCCGACACCAACAACTTAAACAACCAACAACCAATCAGCGCTTAAAAGTAGTTGATTCTCCTAATTTTGAAGAAGAAAAAAACAAAGAAGCAATAATTAGACAATCTGGATTATTAGTTAATTTTTTTGGGGGTTTTATAGGCTCTGTAATTGGAACTTTAACAATACTATTTCTTTATATGAATGAATATCTACCATTAGATTTATTAAAACTTAAGTAGTATATTCGCTATTTATTTCAACATACTTTTTAGAAAGATCGCAACCCCAAGCTGTGCCTTTCGATTCGCCAGAATTTAGATTAATAATAATTTTTACAATATCATCTACTAAATATCTACCTTTCATTCTGGACTTAATATAATCTGTGACTTTTTGTGGATCATATTTATTTAACTTGCCGTTTTCCAAAATCTGAGCATTTCCTATATACAAGTCAACGTCATTTAAATTAAATTTAACTCCAGAATTACCTGCAGCAGAAATGATTCGTCCCCAATTCGGATCACAACCATGTATTGCAGTTTTTACCAAGGCAGAATTACAAATAGATTTCGCAAGCATAATTGCATCATCTGTATTTTTTGCTCCTTGAACCAAAACTTCTAATAAACAATTTGCTCCCTCTCCATCCCTTGCAATATTTTTTGCTAAGTTCTGACATACAATATCAATTCCTTGTTGGATAATTGGGAAAAACCTTTTTTCAATTTTCTCTCCTGCATTTATTCCAACAAAAGAATCATTTGTGCTTGTCTCTCCATCAACTGAAATTGCATTAAAAGATTTTTTTACCGCAATAGCAATCATTTTATCCCATTCTTCTTTTTGAATACCCGCATCACAGGTTAGAAAAGCAAGCATTGTAGCCATATTGGGGTAAATCATTCCTGAACCTTTTGCAAATCCTGCTATTTTTATTTTTCTACCTTGAATAATCGTCTCTATTGACACTTTTTTCAAAGTCAAATCAGTAGTTAAAATTGCTTCTGCTGCATTTTGAAAATTATTAGCCTTTAAATCACTAACTAAATTTGGTAAATTTTTTACTAAATCATTTATTTGTATTGGAACACCAATTACACCTGTTGAGCACATTAAAACTTCTTCTTCTTTTATGCCTAAAAGTTCCGCAATCTTTCCTGTAGCAATTTGATAATGTTGAATACCAAGATTTCCTGTACACGCATTTGCTTGTCCAGAATTAATTAGTATTGCTCTTACAAAACCTGCGGTTGTTTTAATCCTTTCCTCACAAAAATCTACACAAGAAGCTCGAACTATTGATTGGGTAAACATCCCACTAAAAACACTTCCTTCTGGAGCGAATATTAGTGCTAAATCTTTTTTATTAGAAGCTTTTAAACCAGCAGATATCCCAGCAAAAAGAAACCCCGTGGGTGTTACCTGACTGTCCTCAATAAACGACCAATTGGAATCTAACTGGCTCAAACTTTTTGGTATTTTAATTCATACTAACTACTCTTTAATACTAAAGAAACTAATTAATTAGATTATTATTAATTATATGGATATTCTTCAAAAATCAAAAAACAACCAAAGAAGGATTGGTTTAACAGGAGGTATTGCAAGTGGGAAGACAACCATAACTAATTACATTAGAAAACATAAAAACATACCAATACTAGATGCAGATCATTTTTCAAGAGAATTAATCAAACCAAACACATATGGATATAAGAAAATTTTAGATTATTTTGGAAATAAAATTATTGATAATAAGAGAAATTCAGAAAGGGAAATAAACAGAAAACTTTTAAGGAACATTATTTTTAAACATTCAGCAAGCAAGGAATGGATTGAAAAACTACTTCACCCCTTAATTAAAGAAAGAATGATAGAGGAATGCAGTCAATACAGAAATAATCAAACTATAGTATTGGTCATTCCATTATTGTTTGAAGCAAAATTTGAAGATATTTGCACTGAAATATGGTTAGTTAAATGTCCTAAAGAACTACAAAAAAACAGACTTATCACAAGAGATAAAATTAGCGAAAAAGAAGCATATGAATTAATAAATTTTCAATTAAGTTTTGAAGAAAAAAGAAAATTTTCAGATATTATTTTAGATAATTCGGATGATCAAAATAAATGGGTCAATACGATAAAAGAGCTTCTTTAAGCTTTAACTATTTAATTTTTGCATAAGAAGTTTATTTGCAAGTTTAGGGTCAGCTTTACCTTTTGTTCTTTTCATAAGTTGACCAACAAAAAAACCAAGTAACTTAGTTTTGCCATTTTTAAATGCTTGAACTTCATTTGGATGTTCATTTATAAGTTCATCAATTATTGGTAAAATACTTGAAGAATCAGATATCATTGCCAACCCTTTCTCTTCAACTAATTTTTTTGGAGAAATATTTTTTTGAATAAGTTCAGGTAAAATTTCTTTTGCAATTTTTCCACTAATTATATTTTTTGAAATCATGTTAATCATTTCAGCAAGATTTTCAGGACTAAGATTTAATTCACTAAAACTTAGTTTGTTTGATTTTAAATAGCCCACTATATCACTTGTTACCCAATTTGAAGCTAGCTTGGCCTCGGCACCATTTGCTACTGTTTCTTCAAAAAAGTTTGCCATGCTTATTTCATCAGAAATTACCCTTGCATCATATGCAGACAACCCAAATTGACTTACATATTTATTTCTTTTCTTTGAAGGTAATTCTGGTAGTTCTTTAAACCATATTTCTTGTTGTGCTTTTGTTATTTCAATTGGACCTAAATCAGGATCAGGAAAATATCTATAGTCACTGCTACCTTCTTTTAATCTCATACTTTTCGTTAATTGCTTAGCTTCGTCCCATAACCTTGTTTCTTGGAAAATTTTTCCTCCATTTTCATAAACTTCTATTTGTCTGGCTATTTCATAATCACAAGCCTTTTGAATTGCAGAAAATGAATTCATATTTTTTATTTCCACTTTGGTACCAAAAGGAGCATTAGGTCCTTTTCTAACTGAAATATTGACATCGCAGCGTAATGAACCCTCTTGCATATTTCCGTCTGATACTCCTAGATATCTTACTGTTCTTCTAATCTCTGAAGCATATTCAGATGCCTCTTTACCTGATCTAATATCTGGTTTACTTACAATCTCACAAAGTGCTATTCCGGCACGATTGTAATCAACTAAAGAATACTTAGAGCCAGCTAATCTATCACTTCCTGAATGGACTAGTTTTCCGGCATCTTCTTCCATATGTAGCCTCTCTATACCAATTTTTTTGATATAAGGTTCTTTGTCCTTTTCAATTATTTCAACCTCTAACCAGCCATTTTCAGCTAGTGGCTCATCAAATTGTGAAATTTGATAATTTTTAGGCAGATCAGGATAAAAATATTGTTTTCTATCAAATTTACAATGTTCTGCAACATTTAAATTTAATGCTAACGAAGTTTTTACTGCATACTCCAGAACAGTCTCATTCAAAACGGGAAGAGTTCCTGGTAACCCACAAACTACAGGATCTATATGCGTATTAGGTGCATCACCAAAAGCTGTTGACGCAGATGTGAATATTTTACTTTTCGTATTAAGCTGTACATGAGTTTCCAATCCAATCACAGCTTCCCAAGATTCCAAATTGTTCATTATCAAAAGTCTCTTTATTAATATTATTGGATATAAAGGGAAAGAGGACCAAAACACAAATAAAAATATTAATTTTTAAATGGCACAAGAAAACAAAAATTCAATATTAATAATTGGCGGTGGACTTTTAGGTTTATCTATTGCTTATGAATTTTCTAGAAATAACTTCAAAGTTTGTGTTTTAAGCAAAAACAGAAATGAATCAGCTGGATTTGTTGCTGCAGGAATGTTAGCTACTCATGCCGAAGGGCTCGAAGATGAATTACTAAAATTTGGCCAAGAAAGTCAAAATCTAATTCCAAAGTGGATAAAAAGTATTGAACAAGATAGTAATATTGGATGCGGTTTAAAAAAATGTGGCATAGTAGTTCCTTTTAAAAATAAAGAAGATCTTGAAGAGTTTCCCACTTATGAATATGGAAAATATTTAAATCACAATGATCTTCAAGCAGAAATTAATGGAATGAATTCTATTTGGAAACATGGTTTACTTTTTGAACAAGATGGTCAAATAGATAACCGAAGAAGACTGATGCGTGCTCTTGAAAGAGCATGCTCTTTGCATGGAGTCGAATTTCAAGAGGGATCAGAAGTAGAGGATTTGACATTTGAAAAAAACAAAATTACAGGTGCAACAGTTGTTTGTGCCACTGGAGAAATAAAAAAAATTAATTGCGAAAAAGCAATTATATGCAGCGGTGCTTGGAGTAAAAAAATTTTTAATAAGATTCCAGTCTTTCCTGTAAAGGGACAAATGCTATCAATACAAGGTCCAACAAATTTTTTGAAAAGAGTTATTTTTGGTCCAAAAACTTATTTAGTTCCTCGTGAAGATGGACTGATTATAGTTGGAGCGACAGTTGAAAAAGATTCAAAATTTAATCAGGGTAATACTCCTAATGGAATAAAACAACTGCAAGAAGGCATTCTCTCCTTATTGCCAGAAGCTATTAATTGGCCACAAATGGAACATTGGTGGGGATTTAGACCTTGCACACCAGATCTCAAACCAATAATTGGAAAATCAAAAATTGAAAATCTTTTTATAGCTACAGGACATTACAGAAATGGAGTTTTATTTTCTGCATTAACAAGTGATCTTCTTTTGAAAATAGTTCAAAATAAAAATCTAAAAGAAATAGAAAAAAGCTTTTTAGAAAAATTTAGTTTAGATAGATTTGCGATTTAAATTTTAATTTTCAGATCGCCATTTAGAATCAGAAGTTTCCCACTCACATAAATCCTCTTCATTAAACCATAAATCAATTTCAAATTTTGCTGTATCTTCTCCATCAGAACCATGAATAATATTCCTCCCAATATCAATAGCTAAATCACCTCTAATTGTTCCAGTTTCTGCTTCCAAAGGTTTTGTTGCGCCTATTAGTTTTCTAGCACTCAAAATAACTCCTTCGCCTTCCCACACCATTGCTACAACAGGCCCACTTGAAATAAAGTCTACTAAATCACCAAAAAAGGGTCTTTCTCTATGAACTCCATAATGATTTTGAGCAAGTTCTTTTGAAGGAATTAATTGCTTTAATCCAACCAATTTAAATCCTTTTTTTTCAAATCTGCCAATAATCTCAGAAATATATCCTCTTTGAACTCCATCTGGTTTAATTGCAATAAAGGTTCTCTCTTTGGTCATTTAGTTAATAATCACTTTATGTATATTCAACTTTTGGGTGGTAACTTGGCAAGTAATCATTAAAATAAAAGATATTGTTTTGAGTTATTTTCAAAAACATTTATTAATCACCAAGACATAAATTGACCAATTTTGAGCCGAAAAAATTAAAGCATATTTGGACTATTGAAGATAGTATTTCGACTTATAACATTGACAAATGGGGAGATAAATATTTTTCTATAAATTCCAAAGGAAATATATCAGTAACTAAAGATATAAAATCTGAAAATAAAATTGATCTTTTTAAGCTTGTCAAAGAACTTAAAAGTAGAGAAATAAATCCTCCATTAATCATAAGATTTAATGATATCTTGAAAGATCGCATAAATGCATTACATGACTCTTTTTTAAAAGCAATAAAAACCTATAAATATAAGAACATTTATCAAGGCGTTTTTCCTGTCAAATGTAATCAACAAAAAAATGTCCTAGAAAAGATAATAGAGTTTGGTAGCCAATGGAATTTTGGTTTAGAAGTAGGAAGTAAATCAGAACTATTAATTGGCCTTGCACTTCTTGAAAACCAGAATTCATTATTAATATGCAACGGATATAAAGATAAAAAATATATTGAAATTGCTACTTTGGCCAGAAAACTCGGCAAAAATCCAATAATAGTAATTGAACAACGAGATGAGGTAAAAAGAATTATTCAAGCAGTTCAAGAACTTAACGCGACTCCATTAATAGGAATTAGAGCAAAGTTATCAAGTAAAAGTAGTGGTAGGTGGGGTAAATCTATTGGAGATAATTCGAAATTTGGATTATCAATCCCAGAAATTATGTTGACAATAAAAGAACTAAAAGAAGCAAATCTTATCAACGAAATGAAATTGCTCCATTTTCATATAGGCAGTCAAATAAGTGATATTGCTGTGATCAAAGACGCATTACAAGAAGCGAGTCAAATATATGTTGAACTATGCAAATTAGGAGCCCCAATGCAATATATCGATGTTGGGGGAGGATTAGGAATAGATTTTGATGGAACTAAAACCTCATCCAACACCTCTACTAATTATTCTCTTCAAAATTATGCTAACGATGTAATTGCAACTATTAAGGATTCATGTGAATTAAATAATATCAATCATCCAACCATAATCTCAGAAAGTGGAAGAGCAATAATTAGTCATTGTTCAGTTTTAATTTTTAATGTCTTAGGAACAAGCCATGTCAGTTCCAAACTACAAATTTTTGATAAAAAAAATCAAAAATTAATAATTTCAAATTTACTTGAAACTTTCTATGAATTAAAAAAACTTAAAAATAAAAAAATAAATTTATCTCAAATAATTGAACTATGGAATGATGCAAAAAAGTTTAAAGAAGATTGCTTAGTCGCTTTTAGATTAGGATTTTTAAGTTTGGCAGAAAGAGCTTATGCCGAAGAACTTACTTGGGCTTGCGCAAAAGAAATTTCTAACAACCTTAATAATGATGAAATCAATCACCCTGATTTATCTGAAATTACAGAAACTCTTGCATCAACTTATTATGCAAATTTATCTATCTTTAAATCTATTCCCGATAGCTGGGCAATAAATCAGATTTTTCCAATAGTACCAATACATAGGCACTTAGAAGAGCCTTTCTGCAAAGGCAACTTTGCAGATTTAACTTGTGATTCAGATGGGAAACTAAATAATTTTATTGATGATGGAAAAGTTAAATCATTACTAAATTTACATAAGCCAGAGGAAGATAAAGATTATCTAATTGGAATATTCATGACTGGAGCCTATCAAGAAGCATTAGGAAACTTTCACAATTTATTTGGCAGTACAAACGTTGTTCATATAGACATAAATCAAGATAATTCTTATAAGGTCAAAAATATTATTAAAGAGGACAGTAAATCTGAAATTTTACAATTATTAGATTACAGTTCAGCTTCTTTGGTTGAATCTATAAGAATTAATACTGAATCAGCAATTGATCAAAAAAAATTAACTATTGAAGAAGCAAGGAAATTAATGGATCAAATCGAAATTAGTCTCAGAAAAAGTAGTTATTTATCAGAATGACTATCTATTGTTTTTTGCAAATAATTTTTAGCATAATCTAGAGCATCACTTAACTTATCAATATCTTTAGCACCTGCTTGAGCAAAATTAGGCTTTCCGCCTCCTCCTCCCGAACAAATTCTTGCAATCTCATTAATTAATTTACCTGCATGCAATCCTATTTTTACTGCATCATCACCTAAAGAAACTACAAATAACAACTTTTTATTTTCTGAATTTGGTATTCCTCCAAGAATCACTATTGCTTTATTTCCCAAATGAGAAGTTAAATTCAGTGCTGCAGATTGCAAAGAATTCCCATCTAAGCCATCAATCTGATTTACTAAAATTGAAAAAGAATTTACTATTTCTGCAGATGTTTTTAAAGAAGAGTATTTAAAAAATGCAATTTCATCTTTCATTTTTTGTATCTCTTTATTCTTATTAATGAGTTCTGCTTGCAAATTATTAACCCTTTCAAAAAGTTGATTAGGATTTGCTTTTAACAAATCACTTAGTTGATTTACTAAATCATTTCTATCACTGAAATAGTCTAATGCTGATTGGCCTGATAATGCTTCAATCCTTCTTACTCCAGCTGAGATTCCTTCCTCACTAATTATTTTGAAAGAACCTAATTCGGATGTGGTTTGAACATGTGTGCCACCACAAAGTTCCATTGAAACTCCTGGTACATTAACAACGCGCACTTCATCATCATATTTTTCTCCAAACATGGCGACTGCGCCCTTTTCAAGAGCCTCACTCTTAGACATATTTTTTATTTCTAGGGAATGATTTTCTATAATCCAAGAGTTAACTAAAGTCTCAATCTTAGAAATTTGATCTTTAGAAATAGGATTAGAGGAATTAAAGTCAAATCGTAATTTATTAAAAGCTACTAATGAACCTTTTTGTCCAACACTTTCGTTAACAACTGATTTAAGTGCAGATTGTAATAAATGAGTAGCTGTATGATTTGCAGCAGCCTTAGCTCTATTAGAAGAGCTAACATTAGTCTTAACTTTTTGTCCAGTAGTTAATATTCCTTTTTTTATCGTTCCATAATGTAAAAAAACATTTTTCTTTCGCATAACATTATCAACCAAGACCTCAACATCTTTTGAAAATATCGTTCCAATATCACCAACTTGCCCGCCAGATTCTCCATAAAAAGTTGTCTGATCAAGAACAATTAAAACTTTCTGACCTTCACTTGCTTGTTTAACTAATGTTGAATCCAAGAATATACCCTTTATTTCAGCTTCCGAGAGAAGTGAATCATAACCATTAAAAACAGTTTTGTTAAAAAGATCTATTTCTCGCTCTAATGATCCCTCTAATGTCAAATCAATATTACTTGAAGCAGCTTTAGCTCTCTCTTTTTGTGCATTCATTTCTTCCTCAAAACCCTTTACATCTACACTGATACTATTTTCTTCAGCAATTTCTACAGTAAGCTCTAGAGGAAATCCATAAGTATCATAAAGTTCAAAAGCTTTAAAACCAGAAATTAATTTCTGTCCTGAAGAAATTAACTCATCTAGCAATTTCTCTCCTCTTTCAAGAGTTTCCCTAAATCTTACTTCTTCAATTTTTATCTCATTCAAAATTAAATCATTATTATTTTTTAAATCAGGATAATTATTTTGCATTAAATTAATCCCGACAGTTGCAATATGAGATAAAAATTCATTTGTTATGCCTAATAATCTCCCATGTCTAACCATTCTTCTAATCAGCCTTCTTAATATATATCCCCTGCCGAGATTACTTGCTGCTACTCCATCAGAAATTAAATGAATAACAGCTCTTGTATGATCTCCAATGATTTTTAAAGAAATTTTGTTTTTATCATCTAAAGAATAATAATTAATATTTGCAATCTCACAAATTTTTTGAATAATAGGAAAAATTAAATCTGTCTCATAATTGTTTTGCTTTTTTTGCAATATTTGAGCCATCCTTTCAAGGCCCATTCCTGTGTCAATATTTTTAAATTTTAAATCTGTCAATTTTCCATTAAGGTCACGATTATATTGCATAAAAACAAGATTATAAAATTCAATAAAACGATCTCCATCTTCTAAATCAATATTCTGCAAACCTTTTTCTGGATGAAAATCATAATAAAGTTCTGAACAAGGTCCACATGGACCTGTTTTGCCAGATGACCAAAAATTATCTTTCTCCCCTAGTTTCACTATCCTATCTGGATGAATACCAATTTCATCTCTCCAAATTTTTGCAGACTCTCCATCTTCGTGAAAAACACTCACAATTATATTGTCAGCCGAAAGTTGATAAATATTAGTAACTAATTCCCAAGCCCACTGAATAGCCTCTTGTTTAAAATAATCTCCAAAAGAGAAATTCCCCAGCATTTCAAAAAAAGTGTGATGTCTGGCTGTAACGCCAACGTTTTCTATATCATTTGTTCTGATGCACTTTTGGCTAGATGTAGCCCTTTTTGATGGTCTTTCTTTTAAACCTAAAAAAACAGGTTTAAAAGGTAGCATTCCAGCAATAGTGAGCATAACCGTAGGATCATCTGGAATCAAAGATGCACTTGGAATGATTTTATGTAATTTTTCACTGTAAAATTTTAAAAAAGCATTTCTTATCTCATCTCCAGTAACTATTTTTTTAATTAATTGAGATGTCATTTATCCAGAATAAGAAGATTAAAAATTAAAAAAAAGCGTAATTTCGGTTATTTCGCAAAAATAATCACGCGAATTTATATTCTATATAACTAGAGTTAATTTATAAAGCTAATTATTTTATGATAGCCTCTGCGCAGACAAGTAATTCGAAATTGGTACAAACTAATAACAAGTTGACGGTTCAATCTCAAAACTTTGCTGATGATTCTTGTGCCATAAGATCTTTGGATTGGGATCGCAGTAGATTTGATATTGAATTTGGTTTAAGAAATGGAACTACTTACAATAGTTTTATTATTAAAGGCGAGAAACTAGCAATTATTGATACTAGTCACGCAAAGTTCGAAAAATTATGGTTTGAAGAATTACTGAAAAAGGTCAATCCACAGGAAGTTGATTATCTAATTACTAGCCATACAGAACCTGATCATTCTGGTTTAATAGGTAATCTTTTAGAATTAAACCAAAATATCATAGTAGTTGGATCAAAATTAGCACTTAAATTTATTGAAGACCAAATACATATTCCCTTTAAACGTCTAGAGGTTAAAAGTGGAGAGTTTTTAAATCTCGGAACTAATCCTGATAGTGGTTTAGAACATAATATTGAATTTATAAGTGCACCAAATTTACATTGGCCAGACACCATATTTTCATATGATCACAGCACAAATGTTCTCTATACATGCGATGCATTTGGACTCCATTATTGTTCTGACGAATTTTTTGACACTGATCAAAAAGAAATATACGATGATTTCCGTTTTTATTACGATTGCCTTATGGGTCCAAACGCTAGAAGCGTTATGCAGGCAATCAAAAGAATAGATAAGCTACCTGAGTTAAAAACAATAGCTGTTGGTCATGGGCCTTTGCTCCATAATCAGGTCAATTTTTGGAAAGGTAAATATCTAGAATGGAGTAGTAATAAAAGTAAAGGCAATGATTTTGTGTCAGTCTGCTACATAAGCGACTATGGTTATTGTGATCGACTAAGTCAAGCCATATCTCATGGAATAAGCAAAGCCGATGCTCAGGTTCAATTACTTGATTTAAGATCTTCTGACCCACAAGAATTAACAAGTTTAATCTCCGAATCAAAAGCAGTAGTCATTCCCACATGGCCAGTTGACTCAGATAATGAATTAAAAGAATCTCTCGGTACTTTATTTGCAGCACTAAAACCAAAACAATTTACTGCAGTTTATGATGCATTTGGTGGAAATGATGAACCAATAGATTCCTTAGCAAATAAGTTAAGAGAACTTGGTCAAAAAGAAGCTTTCTCTCCCTTAAGGGTTAAAAATATTCCGGATCCCATTGTTTATCAACAATTCGAAGAAGCTGGAACTGACTTGGGTCAATTAATCAATAAAAAGAAGAATATTGCCTCTATGAAAAGCCTTGATTCAAATTTAGATAAAGCATTAGGAAGATTAAGTGGTGGATTATATGTAGTTACAGCTAGCCAAGGGGAAGGTTCTACATTTAGACAAAGTGCAATGGTCGCAAGTTGGGTTAGTCAAGCAAGCTTTTCTCCACCAGGTATTACAGTTGCAGTAGCAAAAGATAGAGCTATTGAATCATATATGCAAGTTGGGAAAGGTTTTGTTGTGAATATTCTGAGAGAAGACAACTATCAAAAAATGTTCAGACATTTTTTAAAAAGATTTGCCCCTGGAGCTGATAGATTTGCAGATGTAGATGTAATTAGCAACATCGCTGAAGGAGGACCAGTTCTTTCAGATTCACTCGCCTTTTTAGATTGTAAAGTTAGTTCCAGGCTTGAGACTCCAGACCATTGGATAATTTACGGAATTGTTGAAAATGGTAATGTTTCTGACTTATCATGCAAGACAGCAGTTCATCACAGAAAAGTTGCTAATCACTATTAAACTTATTTCAACACCTAAAGACTTGAAACCCATTGGTATCACAAAGTTAAAATAGAAAAATTATACTTTTAAATTCAGTTGAAAAAATTTGGATTCAAGTTATAACTAGGTTTTTTTTGATTTACTGTTGAAAATCGATCACAAATATATCTTAAAATTCCAAAATTTTATTTGCCAATTATCCCTTAACAAATTTACTAATCCTTTTAATAATGAGGCGGTTCTGATTCTTCTGGAGAGAAATATGTTTCCTAGTCATTACCTTTTTTCTTCTTTCTGAAATATTCTTCGGATGGATCTAATCCATCATTATCGTAATTACTTTCTCTTTCCATTACTTTTCTAATACACTTCTTATTTTATCTGAAAATTTTTGTTCTTTATCAGTTCTTGTATTTACTTTCATCGTTGTATAAATCCTAGGAGCACCTTTTGAATGAATTTTTTCATGGCACTTTTTAACACATTCAAATACTTTATCCCAATCTCCTTCTATTGCAGTTCCATTCGCCCCTAATTCATAGTTGAGTCCTTCACTTTTTATAATTTCAATACACTCTTTTATATAAGGTGACAAAGAAGTTCCAACACCAATCGGGACTAAGCACAAATCAATACTTACAAACATAATTTTTTATTTTTGATAAATCTAACTTTTTACATTCTAAATGCTTAAGATAAATAGATTTTGGCAAAGTAAACCAGTAAAAGTCTCGTGAAAATAAAATAAGAGGGCATTTATTCGCCCTCTTCGAGTCGTATGCACCTCGCTGTCCACAAAGTCGATGAAGTGCTTTTGACTCCTGAATTATTTCTACTCCTACTGAATGGAAAATGATAGTCGTGACAACCACAAAGCACTAATACTCGGGTAGAAATACCCTATGAATTTCAAGTAAAAAGGAGGACAATATAAGTGTAGATATAGGAGATCTTATGAAACTCATTACTCCTTTCACTATTCTCACTCAAAACTTCCATACAATGGATTTGATTAGAGACGGAATGAAGAATAGAAGATTAGCAACAGAAAGATTGCATGATGATTACAGAAAAATTTATAAAAATCATAAATTTGCTTAGATAATCAACAAGAAATCACGTTCCAGTTGGAAACCCTACATTTAATAACTCATAAATGGTGCTGTTATAGGTATAATCGACTGATACAAAACGGTTTCACAAGAACTAACGTTCTGGTCGATAGTTGAAAATCCGTTGAAAGTCAATATGACACCTCTCCACGACTAATAAGTCACAAATTATCACTTAAAAATAAGTCTTTAAAATGTCAGATATTAATATAGGCTTACTCGCAAAAAATCAAAACTTTTCAGAATTTGAAATTACCGAAAATTTTTCTTGTGTAAGATTCTTAGACCAAAATAAAGAAAGATTTGAACTTGAATTTAACCTTGAAAAAGGAACCTCTTTTAATACTTTTTTCATTAGAAGTCATGAGGAACTTTTTATTATTCATCCACCTGAGAAACAATATTTAAATTCATTTAATAAAGTAATTTCTAGGTTTTGCGATCAATTTAGATTAGATAAAATCAACTTCATTTCTGGTCATATTAATCCCCAAATTATTGAAACTATAAAAAATATAAATACCCAATTTCAAAACACAACTATTACTTGCTCTAATCCAGGTTATAAACTTATTAGCGAACTGTGGAATCGAAGAAATCCTACCTTAGATAACTTTATTGAAATTCAATTACCTGAAATAAACATAATTAAAAAAGAACTTAATTTAGAATTAGATAACATTTCACTAGAGTTAATTCCTATTCCAACAGCACGTTGGCCTGGTGGCTTGATAATTTATGAACGTAATCAAGAAATACTTCTTAGTGAAAAAATTTTCTCTGCACACATTGCATCTAAATATTGGTCTGAAACAAATCGAGTTAGTACAGAAATTGATAGGAAACATTTTTATGATTGCTTAATGGCACCAATGTCTAATCAAGTAGTATCAATAACTGAAAAAATTGCAGATTATGACATAAAAACTATTGCGCCATTACATGGTCCCGCGATCGAATATAGCTTAAAAAGCTTTTTGAATGACTATATTAGATGGGGAGAAAATCTCTCAACAAATAATCTTAAGATCGCTTTGATATATGCAAGTGCATATGGAAATACAGCTTCAATAGGTGATGCATTAGCTAAAGGGATAAATAGAACCTCTGTAGAAGTTGATAGTATTAATTGTGAATTTACACCTAATAATGTACTTGTAAAATCTATCCAAAATGCTGATGGATATTTAATTGGCTCACCTACATTGGGTGGTCACGCCCCAACTCCAATAGTTAGTGCACTAGGAACATTGTTAGCAGAGGGCAATAGAGATAAGCCAGTGGGAATTTTTGGCAGTTTTGGCTGGAGCGGCGAGGCTATAGATTTACTTGAAACAAAATTAAAAGACGGTGGTTTTAAGTTTAGTTTTGACCCTATAAGAATTAAATTCAGTCCAAATAAACCAAAGATTAAAGAGCTAGAAGAAATAGGAACTCATTTTGGAAGAAAAATTATAAAAAAAGCAAAGAAAAAACCTAGAAAGTCGGATACTGGAATGATTACAAGCAAAACGGATCCAAAGCTACAAGCCCTTGGAAGAGTAATTGGCTCACTCTGCGTTCTAACTGCCTCTAAAGGCAAAGATGAGAATAATATTAAAGGAGCTATGCTTGCATCCTGGGTGAGTCAAGCAAGTTTTTCTCCTCCGGGATTAAGTATTGCAGTAGCAAAAGATAGATCAGTAGAGTCTCTTCTGCAAATAGGAGATTCATTCGCATTAAATATTCTTAGTGAAAAAGATTTTAAAGAACCCTTGAAAAGATTCACAAAACCCTTTGCACCAGGCGAAGATAGATTTGAAGGTTTAGATATTAAATTAACTCCTAATGAACAAATAATCATTCCTGAATCTTTAGCGTGGTTAGACGCTTCAGTAAAAGAGAGAATGGAATGTGGAGATCATTGGGTAATATACGCTGAAGTACTACACGGTAATATACTAAAATCCGATAGTCTGACAGCAGTTCATCACCGTAAAACTGGTGCTAGCTATTAAATTTATTTTTCTAATGTATGACTGAATCAAAAGATCTTATAATCATTACTGCTAGTTGTGGCAAGAATCTAGAACTTTCTGAAAAATTCCTTGAAAAAAGCAATGAACTGAAAATAAGTTCTGAGATATTAGATCTTACGACTCTTGATATTCCATTATTTAATCCAAGAATTCATAGCAAAGATAATATCCCAGTAGTCATAGAAGAATTAAAAAGAAAGCTTTTCGCAATAGAAAAGTGGGTGATTTGTGCTCCTGAATATAATGGATCTATTCCCCCTATTCTCTCAAACTTTATAGCTTGGTTATCTATTTCAGGAGATGACTTTAGGAATTTATTTAATGGTCAACCAATCGCAATTGCTACATTCTCTGGTGGAATAGGGTTAGAGTTACTCACCTCATTGCGCATTCAATTAGTGCATTTAGGAAGTCAGGTATTAGGGAGACAACTTTTGTCCTCGTATAGTAAACCGATAGATACAAAAACTATTGAAGATATTATTCAAAGACTGCTTCAAATGAAAAAAATAAAAACATAAAAATTTGTAATTAAAAACGTCTTATCAATTATTTTTATTCCAAACTTTTAGAATTTCTTTCGCCATAGGAAGTGCATGAACTGACCCACCACCTGGTGTATTTTGGGCAAAAGCGACAACTAGTAATTCACTTTTCTCTGATGGAGTGAAACATACAAACCAAGCATGATCCAAACCAGTCTTCCAATCTTCAGCGGTTCCCGTTTTACCAGAAACTGGGGGCAGATTAATTACTCCAGTATTAATTCCTACACCTGTTCCAGATTCAACAACTTTTCGTAAACCATTTTTTAGTAACTGGATATGATTAGGATCAATATCAAGTCTAATTTTTGATTTGTCAGACAAAGATTCTCTATGTTGTTTAGTCAAATGTGGGGTAACTAAATAACCTCCATTAGCAATCGCTGCATATGCTCTAGCTATTTGAATCGGAGTTACTTGAACAACCATTTGTCCAATAGACATACTCGCAATATCTTCTGGGACCCAAGGGGTTCTTCCTGGTTGTCCCCATCCCCTACCTTCTTTGGCCCATTCACTGCTAGCTACTAATCCTATATTTTCTTGTTCAGAAATTTCAATTCCAGATAAAGTGTTAAAACCAAGTTTTAGAGAGACCTTATGAATTTCATCAACTCCAACTCCATAACCCACTTGATAAAAAAAAGTATTACTAGAAACTTTTAAAGCATCTTCATAACCTATTATTCCAAAACCTAAATCATTATGCTCTCTAAAACATTGACTCCCATAAGTAATACATGGTTTCGTAACTAACATAGTATCTCTAGGAAATTTTCCACTTTCTAAGCCTGCTAAAGCAGTTACAATTTTCCAAACACTTCCTGGATCATAAGCATTTAATGCTCTATTAAAAAGTGGTTTTTCAGGAGAATTAAAAATATTATTATATTCTTTTTCAGGCTTAAAATCCTTTGAAAAAAAATTCAAATCGAAGTTAGGCCTACTTACCATAGCTCTTATTGCACCATCTCTTGGATCCATCACTATTATTGCTCCAGCCTTTTTATCTTTAAGAGCTTCCTCAGCAACTAATTGGAGATCAAGGTCGATTGTAAGTTCAATATCATTACCTTTTGATGGAGGTTTTATACCCAACGATCTTTGAAATTTTCCTAATGAATTTACTTCAACCATTTCACCGCCCCATTCACCTCTTATAAAATCTTCGTAAACGTATTCAATTCCTGTTCTTCCTATTAAGTCATTTAATTTATAACCCTTCTTAGATAAGAATTCATATTCTGATTCAGTGATTGGCTGTGTATAGCCAATCACATGGGCAGCAAGAGATTTGTAAGGATAATTTCTAATTAATTTGGTAGCTATTTCAAAACTAAATAAATTGTCTTCATTTTCCTTGAATTTTATTAATTGATCTACATTTAAATCGTCAAGAATAATTACTGAAAGTTTTTGATTTTTTAGACCTTCAGAATATTTTTTTTGAATCACATTATTATCAATATTTAATAAATTAGAAATACTTGATTTATGTTTTTCCCAATTGCTTTTATTAACAGATTGAGGCTTCATTATTAAAGAATATTTAATTCTACTATCTGCTAAAACATAACCATTTTTATCTAGTATTCTTCCTCGTATTGGCTGTGAAGCAATAAGTCTGATTCTATTCTCATCTGACATCTTCTTAAAAGATTCATAATTTAAAAGTTGTAAGAAAATTAACCTTAATAAAATCAATAAAAACGAAATAGAAGAAAAAATAAGTAAGACTAGTGGTTGTCTCTTTAATGAAATAAGTTTTTTATTAGAAGTTGTTTTTATCAAAACTATAAAATTTATTTAAATATTGTTTTTTCCAATAAAGTAATAGTTGATTTTATCTCCTTAAGTCTATTGATTAAATCTTTATAATCATTATCTTCATTATTCAGATTTAACTCATCATTTTCAATATTATTTGAATTCAAATTTTCAATCATAAAACTTATACTTTTTAGGTAATTACTTCAATTAATTTAATCTTAGGGAAAAAAAAATCTTTTTCAAAATTCTATTTACTTATATAGTTAAAAATTATTAAAAACAAATTAATTTAATTGATCTATATTTTGTTCAAAATAAGGATTACAACTATTCTTTGATATCCCTAAAGTCCATCCAATAAATGAAGAAATAAATACAGTTACGATTAACGGCAAAATAGCTTGTTGAGTATTTTCAAGACTAAACCATTCTCTCCAACTACTAAAAAATCTTTCTCTTTTATATTTTCTTTTTTCGTTTTCTAATAATCTTGCCTTTTTAGCAAAAGATTTTGTTACCCACTTTTCGAAAGGAATCTTTTTGATAATCGCCATTTTTCTCTCCACTTCTAATAATTGTCCTGAACTAAGGTAAGGATGAAATGTACTTATCAATTCAAGAGTTTTTAAAAACATCTCTACAGTTGCATCTTTTATTAGCCTTTGCTCATGACTTAAATCAGCCCACTCTATTTCTGGATAAAAACGGTTCCTGTTTGGTCCAATTTGATCCTCTGACATTTGCCCAGGTTCTCTAAGCCATCTATTAGTATTTTCGTCAAATCTCCTCCAATATAAAAAAGGATTGATAAAAATTTTCTTGCCAGATACTTTTACTACATCTTGTTGGAGATGATTAGCTATCTTTTTTTCAGGATTTTTCGTTGTTATCAAAAGTTTAAATTAATGATCTAATTAAAGATTATCTTTTATTCACTATTTTTCCAGAAATATAAAAAATTATCCTATGAAAATTAAGTTATCGATAACTGCCAACGCTTCTTTAAATAATTACAGTATTCACAATTCAAAGAAGGTTTGGGGAAATTATCCGAACGTAATAAATTGACCGTATCAATGATCTTATTTTCTACCCATGAAGTAGAACAATCTAATTTAATAAGATGTACATCAAATTTTAATTGGTTATTAAAAAACTCTTCATTTTTCTTTCCATTGAAATATAAAAGATAAGCTTCTTTAGCCACATGAAAACCGTTTTTTTTAAATAACCACTGATACATTTCTAATTGTCTCTTATAAGCTTTTGCATATTCGTATTTATTAAAAGTCTCAGACCAATCAAAAATATTTCTAGATGTTGATTTTACATCAATAATGATAAGGTCACCATTTTTTTTCTGCCAAATATCATCCACAGCTCCACCAAAATCATAATTATGTTCAATTGACTTATATCTTATACCTTGAAAATTACTTCTCCAACGTTCTAAATCTTTGTGCTTAAAAGGAACAGCATCAATACCATGTTCAATGAACAAGGGATGCGGTTCCTGAATTTTTCTGTAGTAATCAAATTCATTTTTACATAAATTATCTACCGCTATATTTAAAGTGAATGGTAGAGATGGAGGTTTTATTTGATACTTTTTGTCAAGCACGCAACATCTTGGGCAATTAAGATATTTTTCAACAGTAGATCGACTTAATTTAATAATCTTTTTCATTACAATTAATATCTCATGTAAAATATTTCTTATATAAAAGAATAGTCTTAAATTTTTTTGGAAAATTTATTAATTTACTCCCAGTCTATAATATTAAGTACTAATAAGGCAGTCAAAAACACAGTGATAGCAAAATGTTTGAACCCATAATAACACATATTTTTCCTGAGGAAAACCTGAAGTCAAGCTATTTTTAGGAGGATTTTAGTAATGAACACTAAAAATTAATTACTCAGTCGCAGTAAATTAAACAATTTTGATTAGCTGGATGTTCCCTACATTCTTTTTCCCAAAAGTGTTGAAACTCAGGAGTACATTTTTCTAATTCTTGTGGAGTCTCATTCAAGTTTAACCCTGCATAATTAAATGCAGTTAGGTATCTTGAAAGGACATTGAATTGATTGAATAGTTTCATAAGACCTCCTAGATCTATATCTATATTGTCCTCCTATTAACTTGAATTTCATAGAGTATTATTACCCGAGTAAAAGTGCTTTGTGGCTTGCACGACTATCTTTTTCTATTCAGCAGGAGTAAAAATAATTCAGGAGTCAAAAGCACTTCATCGACTTTGTGGACAGCGAGGGGCATAAGACTCGAAGAGGGCAAACAAATGCCCTCATATTTTATTTTTAAGAAGGAAAGGTGTTCCTTTGGGGTATCATCAGGAATTTTCATAAAAACTAAACTATCAACTTAATATGAATCAATGAGGAGAAAAATTATCCTTGATATTAAATGTTACGACTTCTTCCAATACCGATTTTTATAGGGATTTATCTATTCTCTTACTGGAGATGTAGAAAAAATATTGATGCTAGTGATAAGCAACTTAAACCATGCATTGATTGGGCATATATAAAAAATTTACCTCTCCCACCAAAACCTTCATTTGTCGAGTTTTATATTGTTTATGTTTCTTCTTTTTTTAAATTTCCCTTTGGGATAATTATTCAAACATTACCCTTCTCGAAGAAAGTAAGATACTACGAAAGAGAAATGAAATTAATATTTGACAAATGGAATTTAGAAAAAATTAAAAAAATAAACTATTAATTTCTTAAGGTTTAGGGAAATTTTAAACTCTGGGATTTCTCTATAGAAATAGATTTTTACCTATGCTTGAAGTCTATATGCAACCAAGTTTTATAGACTAAGACTGGGTTTATACCCTACGTTTTATTATCACTCAATGGTTCTACCCATTTTTTATGCTTCAAAGTCATTGGAATCATTGATTTCTTTGAAGTAAAATTCTCGTGACAAACCTATGAGTTCCATTTTTAATGAAATTAGGGGATTTTCCGTCACTCCCACTCAATAGTTCCTGGAGGTTTACTTGTAATATCATAAACAACTCTATTAACTGAAATTACTTCATTTACGATTCTATTTGCAATCCTCTCCAAAATCTCAAAAGGAATTTTTGACCAATCGGCTGTCATGCCATCTTCACTAGATACACATCGTAAAACTATTGGCCATGCATAAGTCCTTTTATCACCCATAACTCCTACTGTTTTTACAGGTAACAATACTGCAAAAGCTTGCCAAATATCATTGTAAAGACCTGCTTTTTTAATCTCGTCTCTTACTATCCAATCTGCATCTCTTAAACAATCAAGTTTTGCATTATTCACCTCTCCCAAAATTCTGATAGCTAATCCTGGTCCTGGGAATGGATGCCTTTTTATAATTTCATCAGGCAAACCTAAAGCAGCCCCCACTTTTCGGACTTCATCCTTAAAAAGTTTTCTTAATGGCTCAACTAGTTTAAATTGTAAATCTTTTGGTAATCCACCTACGTTATGATGACTCTTTATTTTTACAGCTATTCTTTCACCTGTCTTAGGATCAATATTAGTGCCAGCACTTTCAATAACATCAGGATAAAGAGTACCTTGGGCTAAATACTGAAAAGGTCCGAGTCTATTGCTTTCTTCTTCAAAAACTCTGATAAATTCTTCACCAATAATTTTCCTTTTTTGTTCTGGATCAGTAATACCTTTTAATTTGCCAATAAACCTTTCCCTTGCGTTAATGTATTCAACTTTTATATGAAATTTCTTATCAAAAAAATTCATTAAAAATTCTGGTTCACCTTTTCTCATGAAACCTTGGTCTATAAACATACATGTAAGCTGATTTCCAATTGCTTTATTGAGAAGAAAAGCAAGAGTAGAGGAATCAACTCCTCCTGACAAGGCAAGCAAAACTTTTTTATTGCCAACTTGAGCTCTTATCCTGGGAATAGTTTCTTCAATATAAGTTTCGGTTGTCCAATCAGCCACACAACGAGAAATTTTATAAACAAAATTTTTAATTACTGTCATTCCACACTTTGAATGAATAACTTCAGGATGAAATTGTACGCCAAATAATTTTTTTATGTCATTTGAAATTGCTGCATGGAGTGTGTTCTCGGTATGAGCAATTTTATTAAATCCATCAGGCAAACTATTAATTGAATCGCCATGACTCATCCACATTATAGATTTATCTTCTACATCAAAAAGGAGTTCAGATTCTTGATCTATATTTAATGGTGCTCTACCATATTCTGCTTTTTTAGTTGCTGAAATAACAGATCCTCCAAGTTCTTTGACCATTAATTGCATTCCATAACATATGCCAAGAATAGGAATTCCTAAATTAAAAATTTTTTCATCACATTTAGGAGCATTTTGTTCATATACAGA
>CACHDC010000012.1 GCA_902578445.1 uncultured Synechococcaceae cyanobacterium | reverse complement strand
TTAATATGGCTTTGCAAGCCTTAAATGCATTTAATAAAGGAGTTGATGAGTAAAATAACAGATAAATTATAAGGAAGGCATCGAAAATAAGAGAAAATCTAAGTTTTTTTCAGTATCTATAGAAACATCATCATAATAATTAACTTCAAAACCCAAGCCATCTCCGGATTCGAGAAATATATTTGAATTAGAGTCTTTACTTTTTAATAAAAGATTACCTTCTATTATTTGGATCCAATTATATTTATCGATTTTTAATGGCAATTTTTTTTCTTTAATTGGCTTATATTTACAACGCCATAAAGAGATACTTTGATTTAAAGAAAGCTTATTATTTTTAGAATCTTTGTAATTAAAAATAGGATTGTCCCACAACTTTTCATTTAATGAAATTTGATCATATCGAGGTTTGATATTTTCTTTTTGAGGGTATATCCAAATCTGGAACAACTTGCAGGTCTCATTTTCTTCATTCTTCTCGCTATGAGAGATTCCAGTACCTGCAGACATAACTTGTACTTCATCGTTGTGAATTTTTCCAAGATTGTTTAACGAGTCTCTATGAGTTATTGCTCCTTTTGTTACGACAGTAATAATTTCCATATTTGCATGAGAATGTGTATTAAATCCTGCATTAGGAGAAATAATATCTTCGTTTATAACTCTAATTTTCCCAAAATTATCCCATTTTGGATCTCTATGCTCTGCGAAAGAAAATGAATGCATTGAATGCAGCCAATCTCTTCTTGATAAAAATCTATCATCGGATTTTCTTATTTTAATAATATTAAAAACCATCAAAATTAAATAGAATAAAAAAATTCTAAATAATTAGAAAAATATTTGTAAAATTTTTTGATAAATTATTCCTAAAAAAAAGCAAATATTAAATTTAAAAATTTATTTTACTCTGAGCCTTATTAGCCTTTATCAATATTTTTTGTGCTTCGTCTCTTGTAAGGCATTTTTCTGCTTTTACATTTAAGTTTTTAAGTTTTTGCAGTTGCTTTGTGTTACTCATAATTTAACCTGTTCTTAACTCTATTTTAACATAAGTTTAAATTAATCGCCTCTTAAACCTTGACATCAAATCGTTTTTACAGCTTTGAGAATGGAATTATCAGAACAGTATAGAGGATGTATTGGATTATCTTTGATTGTTTTCTTAATTAAAAGCGGTCCCAAAGGATTATCAAAATTATTTTTTCTGATTGAGTTATATTGCATTATTTTTTTTGATATTCTTTTATTTCTATTTAGAAATTTTCCTTTGTTACCCCAACCTAACCATAAATCACAATTTTTATTTTCAGACCAGTATTTTAAGTTTTCATTAATATGATTATTGTTTAGATGACCCACAGGATTTTTGTGATTAAAAAGTTTTTCTGGTTTGCTTGAAATAAGAGCAAATAGATTGATTAATTTTACTTTGCCATAATTATTGTTTTTCGAAATTTTTATTATTTTTTTTGTTGTATTATCTAAGAAAACTTCATCCGATAATGAGGGGTTTAAACCAATAAAAATAATTTCCTTTGTAGATTTAGAAATCTTATAACTTAAACTCCATCTATATAGTTTGTTCGCACTTATTAAACAATTTCTTTCTAGAAATAAATTGTTCAACCTAAACCTACACCTCTAGCCATAAGAGTGGCAAACAAAGGTATTGTTGCAAAGCCTACTAGTTCAGTAGTAATGATGAGTCTGAACCTCTTAACTAGATTCTCAGATATTTCAGGTAATTTATTCTTACTTAATGGAATAGCCCATAAGATATATGTTGTTGTTGGGTATAAAGAAAGTAATCCCACCAGAATGTAAAGAGAGACCTTTATCCAAAACACAGGGTTGCCTGTATAGAAATCACCTCCTTGACCAAAATACTTAACACGCAAAATCCCAGTAACTAATATTGCAACTCCTGCCAAACCATAAACCACATCTGCAATTATCATTGAGATCGTCTCATTTCTATTAAGACCTACTTTGAGAGTCAATCTTTCAAACAAAAGAGAACCGAAACACAAAATAATTCCTAAATAATGAACATATGCTACTAATGCACTTTTAGCAATTTCACCTGTTAATAAAGTTCCTAATAACATGTTCAAGTCAAAATTTATACAATACTAACCACCAAATGAAGAATTTGTTTAGAAAATAGATTAAACAATAAAAAGCAATTTATTGATTCTAGGACTCTAAATACCTTTTCTGGCCATCTTCAAAAAAATCCTTTTTATTCCATACTTCGATTACATCTGGGAAATGTTTTTCCATACAATTATCACAAACTCCATGACTGAATCTAATATCACTAATTTTCGAAAGATATTTTTCTAAATGCATCCAATCGCCCTCCTTATTTTTCACTTCTCTGCAATATGAACAGACAGATAAAATACCTTCCTGTTTGTGCAAGTTAGACAATGCATCTAACAAGTTCAATGACTTTTTTCTAAGCTCTAAAAATGAAACTATTTGCTTGGATAATAATTCCATAATATTGAATTGTTGTGTAGTTAGATTTCCTGGCTTTCTATCTATTACACAAAGAGTTCCAAGTTTATTACCATCACTATTTCTAAGGGGAAAACCTGCATAAAAACGAATCTTGGGGTCTCCTGTTACCAATGGATTATTTATAAATCTTTCATCTTGGAAAGCATCATGAATAATTAATGGACTATTTTCTTTTATTGCATGGGTACAAAAAGACCAATCTCTTCTAGTTTCTGATATTTGAAGTCCTATTTTGGATTTAAACCATTGTTTATCTTTGTCTACCAAAGTCATTAAAGAAATAGGCACATTACAGGTTGTAGCAGCAATTTTTGTAATATCGTCATAACATGATTCTGGCTTGGTTCCCAAAATCCTATATTCTGCTAAAGCTTTTAATCTTCTTTCCTCTTCTTCTTTTTTTGATACAAGATTCTGCATTAATCTTCACCAATAATTAAAACTTTAAAATTAAAGTCTCTTCATAAAACTTTTTCCGTCTAATACTTAATAAAAAAAAGATAAACTTATTGATTTGTTACTTACTGATTTATTACTTATTAATTTATTATTTAATGATTTAACTTTGAGACTGCCATCCCAGCGATCCATCCACTTGTCCAACAATGTTGAAAATTAAATCCACCTGTGATCCCATCAACATCCAAAACTTCTCCAGAAAAAAATAACCCTGGACAAATTAAGCTCTCCATACTTTTAAAATTAACCTCATCAATTTTTACGCCTCCGGAAGTAACAAATTCCTCTCCAAATGGACCTTTGCCCGAAATCATATATTTATCCCTCATTAAAATATTTATCATTTTCTCCCTTTCATCCGCCAGCAAATCAGCCCACTTTTTCTCTTTATCAATACCTATTTTCTTTAATAAAAAAATCCATAATCTTTTTGTTAATAGTGGAACAGGTCTACTGTTAATTAGATTTACCTTGCCTTTATTTAATCTTAAATAATTAACTTTATCTTTTAAGTCCTTATAACTTAAAGAAGACCATTTAATAATTAGGTTAAATTTATATTTTTGGCTATAAAGTTCCCTTGCTGCAATGGATGAAAGTTTTAATACTGCTGGCCCACTAAAACCCCAATGAGTTATTAGTAAATCGCCTCTATTTTGAAAATTCTTATTGTTTAATTTAATTTCTATATCTATGCCCTTCATCGATACCCCACTACATTCATCCAAATTTGGTTCTTTTGTTGAAAAAGTAAAAAGCGATGGGACGGGTTTCACAATGTTATGTCCAAGATTTTGAGCTAATTTATATCCGCTTGGATTACCTCCAGTTGAAAGAGCAATATATTTTGAAATTACCTTTGTTTTTTTAAGACTAAAAATATTGAATATATTGTCTGGAGTTTTTGAAATTTCTTTTACAAAAAATTTTGTTAATATCTCTACGTTTTTTGATAAAGCACTTTTTCTCAAACAATCAATAACATCTGAAGAAGAATTAGACACTGGGAATACTCTTAGATCTTCCTCAATTTTTAATTTTAACCCTTTCTTCTCAAACCAATCATATACATCTCCAGCTGCAAAACGATTAAATGATTCCAAGAGCTGAATTCCACCTCTGGGATAATTATCAACTAGTTCATTCGGTATCCATGTCGCATTAGTAACGTTACATCTTCCACCTCCACTAATCCTTACTTTCTCCATAAGTTTTGAAGTGCCTTCAAGAATTATTATTCTTTTTACTCCATGTTCAGCAGCAGTAATTGCTGTCATAAAACCAGCTGCACCGCCTCCAACAACTGCTAAATCAAAAGGTTCCAAAAACTTATTATTCAATATGCTTCAACCTGATAATAGCAAGGAGTTACAAAGAAAAATTACTCCAAAAACTATAAAACTACATAATAAATTGCTGCAATTAAATAATTTTTAAATTTCTAAAAGAAATCAACGCAGTCGTTATTTTTATGCTTTAACTTGATTAAATGAGTCTAATATTTTCTTACGTTAAATATTCTGAGGCCAGTTTTCCTATGACTGGTCAATATACTGCTCTTCTTTTAATAACTTCTGTTATTTGGGTTCTACTTTGGTTTGGATATAGACAAAATAAGATAAATGATGAGATCAAGAAAAAAGAAAAAGAAGAAAGAATTAATGCGAAAGTTCAAAGAAGAAAGAAGTTAGAGAGTTTGTACCCCACTAATAAAAAAACTGTTTAAAATAAATTTTTTGAAAATATGAAAAAAATTAATTTCAAATCACTAATTCAGTACTTACCGGGGATTTTGATTCTTACTTATGTATTCTTTTTAGCATTTACTCAATTTATAAAATAAAATTTTTAAAAATTATTCATTTTGATTGGAATCCTTTCTGCTTTTGGAGCTGCTACATCTTGGACATATGCGTGTTTTATTTGGCGCGCGCAAACTCAAAAATATAAATCAATAGATATTAATTTAATAAAAAATATAATAGCTTTTTTAATTTTTATACCTGCTTTTATCAATCTAAGTTCTACAACTGCTTTAAAAAACATATTTATACTACTAATTAGTGGAATAATAGGTATTGGTTTAGGTGATACTTTCTATTTAAAGTCACTACAAACAATTGGCACTAGAAAAACTTTATCTATAGAAACTCTTTCTCCCTTAATGGCAGCTTTGTCAGGGGAATTTTTTATTAATGAAAATTTAACAACTAAATCATGGGTTGGAATAATTATAGTAACGATTTCGCTATTCATAATTCTCAGAAAAGGTAACGATTTTAAAGAGGAAAACTCCTCTTTCTCAGAAAAAAATAACTTTAAGATTTTTGCTTTTCCTTTTTTATCAGTTTTATGTGCTGTTCTTGGAGGTCTTTTATCAAGGATGGTTTTCATGCAAAGCAATTTATCTCCTTTCCTTACAACTGAAATAAGATTATTAGGTGCAATAATTTTTTTGATTAGTCTAAAAGGATTTAAGATTAATTTTTTCTTAAAAAACATAGACAAAAAACAACAAAAAAGATTTTTTATTTCAATACTTCTTGGAACAAATATAGGAATATTTCTACAACAAGTTGTGTTTAAAACACTTCCCATAGGAGTAGGATGGGCTTTATTAAGCACATCTCCAGTAATTTCCTTATTTTTTGCTAAGAATGAGGAAAGAGAAATTACCAAAAAAATAATATTTTTTACTTGTTTTTTATTATTTGGCTTGACATTAATAATTCTTTAATCTCTGAGTTAATGTAAAAATACTCATGTTAATAGAAATAAAATTAAATAAAATTACACTATAAACACTCAAAACAATGAAAACATTAAAGAAAAAAAGACTCGGCACATTGGAAGTTTATGTTATTTTTTTAAGTTGCATTTATGCAGGCTTTATAGGTTATAAATCTCTATTAAATGTTTTATTAACTTGGAATTAATTAATTCTTTCTAATGATTTAATCAACTTACCTCCATCCTGGTCATCATCATCATTTGAAACGAAAAATAAAAAAAATATCCCTAGAGAAGCTATAGATAGCGAAATTGACAATACAGAAAGCTCATCCATAAATTAGAAATTTTTTTTATATTAAACGAAAAACAATAAAAGACAGTAAAGAAATACACATTCTCGAAAATAAATATTTCTTTTATTTGTAAAATGAAAAAAAACATCCGAACTATTTCGTGAAAGTTCTAATATCTTCCCCCTGTAGTGCAAGCGTAATAATCAAGTATGGAATAAAAAGTTGGCCTATTTGGGAATGTGGGCCAAGCAAATTTCAATGGAATTACGATGATAAGGAAATTTGCTTAATTATTGAAGGTCAAGCGAAAATAAGCACCCAAAACGGTGACATTTACGTGATTAAATCTGGAGATCTAGTTGAGTTTCCTGCTGGACTTAGCTGCGAATGGGAAGTAACCAAAAGTATTAAAAAACATTATCGATTGGGTAGCTAAATTTAAGAAAAAGTTTTTTTCTTTATTTACTGATAAGTCAATGCAGATAAAATATAGTTAGTAAATAATTTCAAAAAGGAAACTAATATTATGCCTTTTACTGATCAAGAATATTTTGAGGTTATCGAAAAAAACGCAATAGTAAAAAAGGCCTTTGAAAATATTAAGCAAACTTGCATTGATTTACAAAAACAAACAAATTGTCCTGAAGAGGATCTAAAAGATTTTCTTGAGTTTATTTCTAAACAATGGAATAAGTAATAATTAACAAGCCTTTAAAAGGCTAAATTTAAAATTTCAATTTAGTTTTCTAAGAGAATAAGTTCTAATCTAATTCCTTTTTTGGTTTTGTATTGATACTGGAAGTTCCCTTAGCAGCAGAAACGAAGAAGAAGCCTACAATTCCTGATATACCAAATATCGCAGCCAAAGGATCAAAAGTGAAAGAAAACATAGAAATTTATAAAATCAAGATAAATAATAGTTTTTGAATCAAAATTGTACAATTATTGTTAAGTATAAAAAATAACAATTGCACGATTCATTATGTCATTATTAGTTTCTCAGTAGGTTCAATAAAATTATTATTCAATTTCATATTAAAGAATAAAAATATCAATACATTCCTAAGATCTATTCGTGCAAAAGAGAAAAATTTTTAAAATATTTATAGAAATAGTGAATAACACTACCGAATGGATCCACAATTATTGTTTCTTTAGATTAATATCAAAATATGACAGAATTGTATTCAGCATCTTCCTCAGTAAGCCCTTTAACAGCAATACTTTGGTGTCTTTACCCAATAGCAATACTCGTTATCATTGAGTTACTTCTGGGTGGTGGATTTGATGATGATAATAATGATGACCAAGATGGAGGAATGCTTATACCTGCATACTCCAGACCTAATGCTTAAAGTTTTTTGAATATAAAATTACAAACCCAAAAAGATTTTCAATAAATTGACTAACAATATTGATACAACTCATATTTCCCTAATAATTCTCACCATTCTTATTATTACTTCTCTGTGTTATCTTGTCTTGAGAACCCTTAAAGAAGGTAGAAAAGCTTTAACAGAAATGAATAAGGAAAGATCCTAAATATCACAAAAACCATTTGAAAATAGATAATTTTTATTGGATTTTTTAAAATCTTAGATTTATAAGCTTTACTAACTAAAGGATATATTCGTATTATTTAAAACTTTTCCATATGAAAGTTTGGGAAAATCATAAAAAACTTAAATAAATATTAGAATTTATAGGATTGCTGAATTAAAAATACCAATCCATTGATATCACTTTTTTTGCAAGGAGTTCTCTTAGTAATTACTTTTATAAATAAACATGCATCTAAATTCTTTACTTTATATTTTTTCCATATCTTTATTCATTTATATTATGGCGCTATTTTGGAGAGACTTACCAAATCAAAGAAAGTAAATAAATAATTTATATTAAATTTATTGCTTATCAAAATAAATTGAGTTATTAATTTAATATTGGTTTAATTTTTTTATATAAATGCTGAAAGAATCTTCAAATAACAATAACAAAAACATATTCTCTGAGAATACAAGTATTGCGAAAGAAAAGATGATTTGCAAAGATGGATTCTGTTCATTACCAAATCAAGATGAAATTCCAAAACTAGATTCAAATGATATGAATTTATTTGATCCTATTTAGTAAATAAAAAACATTTTGATAAATTGAAGATTAAATTGATAGTGTTAAATTCTTTGATTTTTTAATTTATGCTTAATAATTTTTTTAATGCATATAAGGAGTTTTGGATTAAAGCTACAGAATTCAAAGGATTCACATCTCGATCGGACTGGTGGTTAGTTCAATTAGCGAATCTTATAATTTCTTTCCTAACTATCCCAATATTTTTAAAAACGTTTGGTTTCAATGCTTATGGCATAGTTTGTATCATTCCTCAAATAGCTATTGATATTAGAAGAATCAGAGACTTTGGAAAAGATTGGAAATGGATCTTTATTAATTTAATACCTATCTTGGGATGGATCTTGTGGTTCATCTGGTTAGGCTTTGGTAAGACCGGTAATGGGAAAAATAAACTTATATAGAAATTAACTCTTTATTTTTTCCTCTTTTTAAAATCTACAAATTTTATCTTGTTTCTAAACTCTATTTGTTTTTCGAGAATTCTAAACACATGCATCTCGCATTCGCTTAATTTAAGAAACTGATCGAGTGTATATTTATCTTCTTCATTAAAATTCTCGAAAACTTCTGAAATAGCAATACTATTTTTAGAAATAAAATCCTCTGCAACATCTCTTGGATTCTTGCCTGATTCGAAATCCTGAAAAGCTTCATAAGAATTAAGTTCTCTCATTAGCCATTTAAACCATGGTTCATTTTTATTATGTTTTTTATTTATGATTTTCTTCATGCAAAATTTTTACTAGTTTAATCATTATTATTTATTCATTCTTTGGCAGCTGTATAATTACTTATTTTTTAAAAATTACCTATAAAGAGATGAGTTAATGATCTCGAATTCAAGATCTTAATTTTTTAAACGGGAATTATCGTCTATAAGGAATTATGGATAAAGATCATCTTATTGATTTAATTTCTAATAGCTTTATTTACGAGAGGAAAAATTCCGACTCTACTAAGAATCTTATTGACTTTAAAAATTACTTAGAAAGATTAAATCTAGATCAATTGAGAACTATGTCTAAAGAATTTATTCTTTAATATAATATTTAAAATTATTATTTATTAAATAATCAATACTTTTTAAATATTGTTATTATCAAAAAAATAAAGTTAGATATGCTTAAGGTAAATAGGAGTGATTTTTTAATAAAACCGTTTCTAAAAAGAAATAATATCAGAGCTTTTTATCAAATTATTTCAACTATCTTCCCAATAATTTCTATTTGGTTAATCGTATATCAAATAATAAACCAACCTTTTTCATTATTGATAAAAGGATTTTTATTAATACCTATTATTTTTCTTCTAACTCTATTCTCTTCAAGAACTTTCTCATTAATGCACGATTGCGGTCATAATTCTCTTTTTACAAAACGTAAATTAAACCGCTTTTTTGGATTTTTGCTTGGTTTGGTAAATGGTATCCCCCAGAAATCATGGTCAATTGATCATGCATTTCATCATAGGAATAATGGAAACTGGGAAATTTATAAGGGCCCGATAGATGTTTTAAATCTTGAAGATTATAATTCCCTTGCAAAAAGAGATCAAATATTTTATAAAGTAAGCCGAAGCTGGATAATGCTTTTCCCTGGAGGCTTTTATTACTTAGTTTTAAAACCTAGATTAGGACTGGTTATTATCATTTTTAATTTCACTAAAGATATATTTGAGGAGACTTTTACAAAAATTAAGAAGAGAGAATTTTCTAAACTTTTAGCTATTAATTCAAGAATCAAACCACCCTTTTCTGATTATGGAGATAATTTTAGTGAACTTTTTGAATTAATAATAAATAACTTAGTGGTAATTATAGGGTGGATTTTCATGAGTAAATGGTTGGGTTTAGCTTTTTTCTTATCATTTTATTCAATAGTTTTAACATTATCAGCAGCGATTTTAATATGTATCTTTTTCGTCCAACATAACTATAAAGATGCATATGCTAAAAATACAAAAAATTGGAATATCGTAGATGGAGCGATTTTGGGAAGTAGCAATTTAGATATACCTAATTGGCTCAATTGGTTTCTAGCAGACATCTCTTTCCACAGCATTCATCATCTTTCTGAGAGAATACCAAATTACAACTTAAGAGCTTGTCATGAAGCAAATATTCATTTACTTCATCAAGCTAAGTTCTTAAAATTAAGCGATTTTTCAAACTGCTTTAAATATATTATTTGGGATAATAATAAAGAAAAACTAATCCCGCTAGGTTAATACCTAATTAAACCTTCTTCTTAATTTTCTCTTAAGGGGAACACTGCTATAAGCATGAGCTCCAATAGATGGAGGTAAGTCATTTTTTAGAGGATGCATAAAAGCGTTTGCCATACTCTCCAACATTTTCGAAAGCCAATTAATTACTGATTTCATTTGAAAATCTAAAAGTGTACTTTTTTATCATCTAACTAAATTACTGAAAAGTAAATCAGTCTTTATGCTGATTTTATTGGAAGATTAACTTATGCAATTAATATTAAATAATCCAAAATATTGTTTAATATTCTCTTTTAAGAGAAGATTATCACTAGATTTTTAAAAGTAAACAAGGTGCAAAATAAATTTAGTAAATAATACTTATTTTTTCTAATTCACTTAATAAATTAAATTATTGAACATAATTTCGTGCTATATCTCTATTCCAAATAAATCTAACAATATTATGAATGATTCATTTGTCTCTTCCAAACAAAATACAAACTTAGATTCTATAAATTCATATTTTGAGTGTATTACTGAGTGCAGTATTGTAGATGGTCATAAAGAATGTATTACTCGTTGTTTAGAAATTCACTTAAAGGGGGCTGATCAAAATGAATAAAAAAAATTCACCTCAAAGGAAAACAACGTTAAAATGGAACTCTAATGGAGAACTTTCGGAAATTGATATGTTAAGAATTTTAGAAAAGATATCATCTCAGGACCTTAGCCAATGTGAATTAACATGCGATTCTGATTCAAATTAAGATATTTTTTTAATATATTTCTAATACTGTTTTTAAAAAAGCAGCTTATGGGATTTTTGTAGGTTTTTAATTAATCAGATTTCAATCAAGATTTAGAACATTTTCATAAAACTATAGTTTTATTCTAAAAATTAATTTTTAGAACTCCTTCCTTTTTTTAAGAATGTTTTACTAATTTCTTTTTTTGTTAGTTGAATCGGTTTTACTAATCCTGAATCACCATGAGTTGGACAATAATAAGTCATAAGCATCCAATTTTTTTCTTGATCCATAACTAATCACCATTTAAATAATGAAATAGTAGATAGGATGAATTTTAAAAAAATTGCTTTTTTTTAAGCTTTTTTTCTTTTTTACTTAATAATTCATAAAAATTTTGAATCTATTTTCACAAAATAGATATAAATACGCATGACTTTAAAAAAAATTCCTGCTATTTATTAATAAATTCAAAATTATTCATGTCTCTAGAATCTATATTGATGGTAGTTGCTCCAATCTGTCTTTTTACAGTAGGAGTTATTGTTTTACCTATCCTAGTAAAGCCACGTAAACAATCTGGTTTACCTAAGAGGTATATACGCGGTCTTTAAATTAATTAAGCTTTAAAGAAGAGCAAAGACAATCAGCATAAAAAAAGAAAGAAAGAAATAATTAATAAGATTGCGATAAAAGAATAAAATTAAAATCTTAAAAACTTTATTGAAAAAAAATTTATAAATTCTTTTCATTATGAGATCCTGTGATGGATAATAGAGCATATAAATTCACTTTTATTTAACAAAATTCTTAACCAAAAAAAATTTGAGTAATATAAAATTTTCAGGTCTTAAAGGCCAAGCGCTTGTAATAGAGGATAAAGATATTCCAAGCATAAAAGAATTCCAGGATGTTATCCCAGATCACTACTTTAAGTGCAATACTAAAACTTCCTTGAGGTATCTTTTACAAACTGCTTTAATTCAATCATTTGTAGTTGCGATAGGGTTATCTATTCCATTTACCCCAAAAATGATCCCAATTTGGATTATTTACGCATTATTATCAGGTACCACTGCGATGGGATTCTGGGTAATTGCCCATGAATGTGGGCATGGAGCATTCTCTAAAAACAAAACATTGGAATCTATAACTGGTTATTTACTACATTCATTACTTCTAGTACCTTATTTTTCTTGGCAGCGTTCTCATGCAGTTCATCATCGATTCACAAATAACATAACCAATGGAGAAACTCACGTACCTTTAGTCATTAAAGGGAATGGAGTTACAGAAAAAGTTGGCGGAGAAAAAGAATTACATTTTTCAAATTCTTTAGGTAAGAAAAATTATGGAATTCTTCAACTTGTTTTACATCTTATATTTGGCTGGCCCGCTTATTTACTTACAGGAAGTACAGGAGGAATTAAGTATGGTACTTCAAATCATTTTTGGCCAATCAAACCATTTTCTAAAGCATTATGGCCATCAATATGGGCCAAAAAAGTTTGGATATCAGATGTTGGTGTAGGTTTGACATTAATGGGAATGGTTTATTTAGTTTTCAAGTATGGATTATTTCCAGTAATTGCTCTGTATTTTGGCCCCTTATTAGTGGTTAATTGTTGGCTAGTAGTTTATACATGGCTTCATCATACAGATTCAGATGTGCCTCACCTTTCAAATACGGAATTTTCCTTTATGAGAGGCGCATTTCTATCTATTGACAGGCCTTACGGTGGAGTCCTTAATTTTCTTCACCACAATATAGGTTCTAGCCATGTCGTTCATCATGTATGTCCAACGATCCCTCATTATCATGCTAAAAAGGCAACTGTCTTAATTAAAAAAGCCTTTAAAAAAACATATCTTTTTAATCCTGATCCAATACACAAAGCTCTATGGAATATCGCTTGCAATTGCGTTGCTGTTAAGTCAGACATCAAGAGAGGAAGGTATATATGGCAATCTTCATACAAAGTGGTGGATTAAGACACAATAAGTATCAATTCTCTATCACATTAATTTACGCAAATCTGAAAAGAATATAAAAGAATATCTAATAACACATTTTTCATCTTATAAATTACTGAATATCTAATAATTCTATGAGTGGAGACAATTTGCATGGTAAGCAGCCTATTAAATTTTATTCGGAAAAAATAACACTTACAAAAGTTGAATTGTTAGAAAGACAACTAAGTTTAGGCGAAAAAATTTCAGATTTAGATCAAAAGCATAAAGAATGGAGCAAAAAACTATCAGGTTGAGCATCTAATATTATGAATTTCAATAACTTATTGATATTTATAATTACCTTATCAAGAAACTTTTCTGTAAATTATTGAAAAATTATTTGCAGGCATACTAATTATATCCTCTTGCGAAAAACCATTTTTCTTACTCTCATCAGAAACTTCCTCAAGATTTTTAATACCCCAAAGAGCATTTTGCATTTTTAATGAATTATCGAAAAAATAGTTACTTTCACTTGTATGCTTATTACAAATTTTAAATGGCCCATACAAAATCAAAAATTGCCCTTTGTCGAGTAATTTTCCTGACTCTCTAAAAAGTGCTACAGTGCAAGACCACTGTGCTACATGAATCATATTTATAGAGACTATCCCTTGCAAAGAATGAGCTAATCTCAATGGAATTTTCCAAGGAATTTTTTCTACATCAATCTCAAGAGGCTGGGGCATTTTCTTGGTTAGGTCTTCATACTCAATCCAAGAACTTATACTTTTTCTATGCACTAACTCTGGGTCACTTGTTTGCCAAATTATTCCAGGAAAACGTTTTTGAAAAACCACTCCATGCTCACCGCTGCCACTCCCGATTTCTAATACTGAACCTTTTTTTATAATTCTGGATAGTACATCACCAATACAGTCTCTATTTCTTTGAGTTGCCGGAAAAAAAAGTCTATTATCCAAAATTAAGAAAATTGGGTGCTTCAGTAGAAAGAATAATTCTAAAATCCTTGATTATTTGACCTTTCTTAACTTAGGAGTCTTGAAAAACATTATTTTAAGGCTAAAGAATAATATTGAAATTGTAAGAGCAGGCAAGATATAAAGTATTAAATCAGAATTCATTAGAGAAGGAATCCTTCCAAAAATTAAATGCATGTAGTAAGTCTCTAATGACATAAATCATATATATATCTAATTTATTAATAGCAATTATTTAAATTCTTAAAAACTACTTTTAGTCAAAAACCAAAAATTCTCAAAATAAAGAGTCAGCCTGTATCCCTACTAGCTGACTCTAACATCATAATAATTTAAATTACCTTTAAATGAGGATTTAACTCTAAAAGAAAAAGGTAATAATTTATATTTTTTTTGTTTCAAATCTAAAAAAATCAGAGCAAAAATAAAAACCAATTAGATAATTTTTGATACATAATTGTAACAGTTTCTTGAAACTACCTTACCTAGCGAGGAAATATCAATTTTTTTTCTTTACATTATTAAATATTTATGTTATATTAATTAACAAATTACATTAACAAAATGTCTCCAGAAGCAGAACGTTTTAATGGTTGGGCAGCAATGTTAGGCTTCGTAGCCGCAGTTGGTGCATATGTAACTACAGGCCAAATTATTCCAGGCTGGTTTTAATGAAAAATACCGAACCAAAAACTGTAGAAAAAGAAAAAATCGTTGCAGAAAAAATTAACGGTAGATTTGCAATGATAGGTTTTATTGCTCTTGTTGGAGCATATTTAACTACAGGTCAAATCATTCCTGGTTTTATTTAATATAAATTTATTTTCTTAAGAGTCGTCTTTAAATTTTATCCGGCTCTTTTTTTAGGTTAATCTTCTAATCGTTCAAAACTTTCTGTCTACTTTGAAGCTTGAGTAATTTCATATCAAAGATAAAAACTTGTCGAAAAAATTATAATAGATTTTAAAAACTTTCTAAAAGAGAATATTACTAGTTAGATAATTTTCCATTTAAATTAAATTTTATCGTTAATTGATGCTAACTTTATCAATACAGTTAGAAGATCTAATGAGAGTAAAGCTTGAACCGGAAACAGCATTTATAGGCAGAAAGTTTGCATATATATTTTTAGGAATAATTTTTAGCCTAAATGCAATAACTTTTACTTGGTTTTTTTTATTTTCAAATTTAAGCTGAATTATTGCTGTAAATAAGAGGATGATTAGTTTTAGTAAATCTAAATTTATTATTTAAAAGACTTTAATAATATCCTTTTAACAAAAACTTTATTCAGTTAGTAATTTAAGTACTAAAAAATTCCTGGAATAATCTGACCTGTTGTTACGTAAGCACCTAATAGTGCAACGAAGCCAACCATAGCCCATCTACCATTTACTTTTTCTGCGTTTTGAGGATATCCATCATAAGATACTGTTTCATCAATATAAGGCCTAGTTTCTGATGGGAACATATTCTGTCTTCCACCTGATTCTGTAGTAACTCCTGATTTGGTCATTAAAGATGTAATAATTGTTAATTAAAATAACACAAATATTAACTTTTGTAAACCAAAATCTCTAATGCTTGAATGCAAATATAAATACTATGGGCAGATATGTGACATTTATGTTTTAAAAAACTAGCAACCAGTAATTTGCCAATCAAATTCGCAGACAAATAATTTAAAGTAAGCATTTATACTCACAGTAAGTAATTTTACTTAGTAGGATATAAAAGCATTTAGGAAGTGCTTAGCTGGTTAAATCAGAAAAGCTGAATTAACTAGGTCGTCATGAGCTTGCCGGTGGGATACTTGCAGGCTCTTTCAATTTTAAAAGACTTAAAAATATCAAGCATTTAAATAATTATATATTTATTGAATAAATCTTAAAAACAAGAAACCAATGTCAAAGGTTTAAATATTTGCTAAATAGAAAATAGTCTGCACAAAATGTATGTCTTTAGATTTTATTCTCATACCATCTTGTATTTTGATTATTCTTTTTCTTTTAAATCGAGAAAACATGATCTACAAAAAAAATCAAAAGGCTAAGTAATATCATTAATCTAAAAAAGCTTAATACTAAAGTAACTATCTTGTAATCGTACTACTTTTTTTTTGCCTAAAATATGTTTTTTTAAAACAAACACTTTAATAAAGTTTGAAAAACTTAGAGAATTTAGTAGAGAAACATATCAACTTTTTTCTTAAAATGAATTTATCCCAATATAGTTTTGCATTATTAATTTGATTTAGTTTTTGTTGGAAGTGTATGCAATTGCATTCCTCTATGAAAGTTTTATTTTTGATTACTAACCCCTTTCTTTTTAAGAAGCCAAATTTTTTTTTACTGCAAGTAAAAAACTATTTTTTTGAACATTAGTAAATTCAAATTTTCTTTTGATATAAATTTTATCTTGGTAATACAACATTCATATTTTATAATGCGAGAAAAGACAGCAAAATTAAATAAATTTCTTTTGAAACTTTCAAATCAATTAGTAATAAAAAAAATTTTCAATAAAATAATTACTCCCTGGTATGCAATCCCCTTAATAGATAGATGGTTATTAGGGCAAATCATACCTCCTATGATATTTGCGATTTCTGCATTTACTGTTATTTCATTATCTGTTGGGGTAATGTTCGATCTCATAAGAAAAATTGTTGAATTTGGTTTACCTCTATTTTTAGCTTTAAAAGTTCTTTTTTTTAGTTTGCCTAGCTTTTTAGTTTTGTCATTCCCAATGGCAGTTTTGCTTTCTACATTATTAGCCTATGGAAAATTATCAAGTAATTCAGAATTATTAGCTTTGAAATCTTTAGGGATAAAAACTTCAAGAATTATTTCTCCAGCCATTGCTCTTTCAATATTTATGACGGGTTTAACTTTCTACTTTAATGATAATTTAGTCCCTGCAAGTAACCAGTTGGCAGAGGTAACGTTAAGAGCAGGAATAGGAAGTTCTTTTAGCGGCGAACAAGGAAAAGATAATATTATGTTTTCAAGATATGGATCCAGGATAAATGCATCAAATAAAAAACCAACAAAAATAAATACTTTTCTTACTCATATATTTTATGCTTCATGGTACGAAAACAACATTATGAAGGGAGTTACAGTTTTAGATTTTTCCAGAGAAGACTTTCAACAAATCTTAAAGGCAAAGACTGGAAAATTTGACAAAAAAAGTTCTTCTTGGATATTTACCGACGGAAGTATTGTATCAATTGATCCAAGCGGACAAACTTCAAATATTCAATTTAAAGAATACACTTATCCATTTGTGGAAGGGCCTTTGGAGCTAGCAAAAGTGCCTAAGGATGCGACTGAAATGACTTTAAAACAAGCTATACAAGCAGAAAAGATTTATGAAAAAACCGGAAACTTGAAGGAGGTCAGAAGAATTAGAGTCCGCATTCAAGAAAAATTTACTCTACCTTTTGCATGCTTGGTTTTTGGTTTAATAGGAAGCAGTTTGGGATCTAAATCCAACTTAAGATCTTCAAAAAGTCAGGGATTTGGAGTAAGTGTAATTCTTATTTTAATTTATTATGTAATGTCATTTATATTTAGTTCATTTGGAGTAAAAGGTATTTTACCTCCTATTTTTGCTGCATGGTTACCTGTCTTAATTTCCCTAGCAGGAGGGATTTATTTATTAAGAAAATCAAGTTCTTTTTAAATTTTAGAAACATAGATATCAATATTAGTAATTAGGAAATTTCTTCGCAAGTATAAGGTTATTGGATCTCTATAGACCATCTATTCTTTTATAACCATACCAATCAGGATAATTGTTTTCTTCAATAAAATTATTATATGGGGTTAATTCTATTTCCCAATTACCTATCTTTTTTATTAGTTCACAATCATCACAACAAAATAACCTTTCTAGAGAAGCAATATCATCTTTATGCTTCTTTTTAAAGCCAATAAGCCATTTAGATTTAGCTATATTTTTTGCCTCTAATTCAGTTGAAGCCGTAACCAATCCAAACTCATGTTTTTCCTGCATAGAAGTTGGATTATAGCCTCCAATATTGACAAACCATAAATATTTTTTAGCCTGATTTTTTTTTTCTAATTGTTTTTTATTTATTTTATCTTTTTCAAAATATATTAAATTAATCTTATAGCCATCTAAATATTTTATTTTTTTATAGCTATCAATATGCAAACCTTTCGGAGATCCAAACCAATCTTTTCTTAAAGTATCGTATGTATCTTCAATTTTAGATCCAACAACCCATCTAACGTCATGTAATTCAATATTGGCTTTTTTTGCTCTTCCCCCAAGCACTACCAAATAAAGAAAAAAATTTTCTAATATTTTCACTTTTAATAAATAAAGTTTATTAATTAAACTTTAATTTAAATTATCAAGAATCACCTTGCAGATTATTTTTACCATTTCTGAGATTCAATTAATTGAACCAACCTTTTTTCTTTTCTTTAACTTTTGGTGAAGTCTGAATCTTAGGCTCTTCATCAACTCTGCCTTTAATAATCATTAAAGGAACTATTGCCCATAGAGTTAAAAATAATATCCAGAATAGGTAAATGTTCATAATATTAAAATCAATAAAATCATAATAAAATTAATTAAATATGATCCGTGAGTTTCTTTTATAAGTTCTAATTTGGATGTATAATAAAAATTTGTTTTTATTGAAGCTAAATAAAATGTCTAATAAATTTTATGTAAACAATGAGTTTGCCTAAAAAATTTTAAAGAAGTATAAATTATAGATTTTTATCAGGCAAATAAAATAATCGCACTCAACAAAACCACTGCTTTGCTTCAGGATAAGTAGAGTGCAATATTATGATGACACTATAAAAATTTTTTCGTGAATATTTTAAATCGACTTAATTTTTATATAAAATTAATCTAGTAAATTTAAGATGATTGAAAAAATGTGATTTATGTCATAAGCCAGATAAAATTCATTACAGAGTTAAATCCATAATTCATAGAGATTGGATTTTTTGTTGTAAAGAATGTTGGAATGTAATTTCTAAACATAATAATTATTGCTATGGTGGTACAAGAAAGTGTAAATAATAAATTTTCCTGCAAACTAATTTTTAAAAAACAATCAAATAATCAGAGCTTTAGAAATCTATAAAATTACCTTAAATAAGGGCTTGACAATTAATGATGATTTATAAACATGATTTATGAAATTTACCAACAAAAATAACTTTCTTTTTTTCTTTGATTTATCTTTTTAATGTACATTTTATTAATAGAGTCTTGTCTTATTTTGCTAAACCAAACTTTATAGTTTATGACGAATGGTTTGATAATGATTAAAAAAAAACTAAGATTAATGTTCAAAATAAAAAAATAAAAAATATTTCAAAAATACATGAATTTTTTTATGAACAATCAAATTAAAAAGTTGGGGCCTCTGAAAATTACTTACAAATAGACATTACTGAAAATAGGGAAGAAATAATTAATAATTATTATTTTGAAAACAATTCTGAAATATATGATTCATTATCAAATAAAAAATTTCTGTTCTTTGGAAAAATTACTAAAAACAAACTTAACTTTAATATCAAAAATAAAATAATTTATACAATATCAATTTTTGGATTTGTAATTATTATGGGATTACTGCTATTTTTTATTTCGCAAACTAAAAAAAATGAATCGAACATAACAAATAAATCAATTTTATTAGAAAAAAAGATTTTGATTCTCTAGAAAAAATCATTAATTTCTTTTTTTATAGATTTATATTCTAAATTAATTTCTTTAATAAATTTATCTACTTCTTTTTTAGTATTCTTATATTCATTTATTTTTTCTTTGGTTTTCTCATAGAAAATAGATTCAAATTTTCCTGGACTTACCTCCTCAATCCAATATCCTGCTAAACAATAAATTTGATTTGGAACAATATTTATAATAAATAAGTTTTTGGAATTTTTATATTGATCAATAATCTTATTAGCGAAAGTACCTTTAGTTTTGTTAATACCAAATAGAGTAATATCTTTTGCTAAAGGCTTAATATTCTTAGATAGATTCTTACTTTTTTCTAATGTATTTCTAGAAATTATTTTTTCTAGAGAATAACAATAATCGTAAAAATTAGTATTTTCTTTTTTTGAAGGATATATAGTTATTAGAGAACTAAAAAGTAAAAAAGAAGTTAAAATAAATTTTTTAAACATTTTATTTTAATTAAATTTATCTTTTCCTAAATATAAAAAGACAATTAATAAATTACTATTAATTACCTTAAAAAGATTCACATTAATTAAAAAGATTTCTATTAATTAAGCTAAACCTCTTTGAGAAAAATTTAAAAGTATTTCGGACTAATAAAGTATTTATCAAACGCATAAAAATTTTTTCTTATAATAAGATTATGAAAAATTCTTTTTTGAAAAATAAAAGTATCAAATCTTGTTTAGATTTTTTTTCAAGATTATCAATTTCAGCAATATTTATCTCAGCAATACCAGGCAAAATAAATGATTTTGAGAGGACAGTTGAATATATTTCTTCAAGAGGTATTCCTGAACCAATTTCATTTATTCTTCTAGTGGGAGCAATTATATGTCTTATATTGGGTTCTGGATTTTTTATATTTGGGGAAAATCAAAAAATCGGTTCATTCTTTTTATTACTATTTATTATTCCAACAACAATAATTTTTCATGTATTCCCTTTTCATCAAAGAGCAGTATTTATGAATCTCGCATTAATAGGTGGATTAATTATTACTGCAATAAGGGAACCAAAATAAATTACTTTATTAAAGAAACCTAAATATTTTTATATTTTTTCTCTCTTAATACTGGGAAGCAATTTGCAATATGAATTAATTCATAAACCTCTTTGCTATCGTATTTTTTATTCGGAATTCCACTTCCCACCTCTATGCCTCTCTCTTTCATCTTCTTTAGTATCAGTTCTTGTCTTTGCGAACTTGACATAGACTTAAATCTTTTAGTTCGTTCTTTTTTATTCACTAGATTTTAATTTAGTTAAACTTTATTATTAAGGTTATATCAATTAGCGATTCATTAAATAAGTAAGAAATCCAGTAAATGTAAGTAATTTAAATCCAATAAAGAAAGGCAAATATTTTTTGAACTTTTTGCCAACGGTCAATAATTTGTTTAATGTATTGATCATGATTTACATTAAGATCTAATTTTTTCCAACATCTTAACGAATTTTTTTTAGAATTATTCAATTTTGATTTGTACATTTTAAATAGTAGATCTAAAATAGAAGGGTTATGTCCCTTTTTTTATGAATGATAAAGAAACAATAATTTCATTATTAAATGAGTTTGCCAGTCCAAAAAAAATGGCCTCATTTTTTGTTGAGAATGCAACTCCAGATTTTTTATTCATAAGACCGAGTGGTAATCCTATAGATGCAAAAGGGTTCGAACGAATGATTAAAGGTGATATAGTTCAAGAAAAGGCAGAAATAACCAAAATTCATCGATTCGAATTTTTAAGCGAAAATATAGTAATGTGCATTTTTACACTAGGTTCAAAATTTTCTTATAAAGGGAAAGCTAATGATGACTTACCAACAGTTACGTCAATTTTTAAAAAAGTAAATAATGTTTGGAAAATTCACTGGATGCAAAGATCTACAGGAAATTCTGATTTATCTTTATGGGATTAGCAAAGTTAATATCTTTTTTAATGGTGCTACTTCTTGTAGGTAGTTCTTTTATTGGTTTAATTTTTTATTTTATAAAATAAAAACATCAAAAAAATATCTAGTTACTATTTCTTTTTTAGAAAACAATTACTTTTTTATTAAGTAATTTGATTTTCAGGTAAAAATAAAAACTTTAGACAGACTAACGCCTATATCTAATGCTAATAAAGCGATTAGTAACTTACTCATTTTTTAGAGCTCTCAACTATTTTTTTGTAAAGTTCTTCAGAAATAGGTTGCATAACCTTTTAAAAATCTAATTACAAATTAGTTATTTTAAAATTAATTTCTAGTTACTAAATATACGAATACATAAATTTTTAGATAGGTAAAAAATATCTCCACAATAAGTTTTTCTTATAACGCATTAATAAGTACTGAGTTCAAAAACATAAATAAATTTCCTAACTTTTTAAAAAAGAAATTAGAAACCTTATTTCAAGTAAATAGATCCTCTGTAAGTGAGCCTTATAACTTTTTCTTCTTGTTTTCTACAATAAACGAATGACTTTCCATTGAAATACATGTTTACCATGTTGCAGCTCCTGAACTTGCTCAAGTCCCCGTCCTATGGCTTGAGTCGTACTGCGGTCTATCAGATGGTAGATCGGACGATTTTGTAGTATTAACTACAATCTATTTATAAAGTATTTATACTTAGATGTCAACAATTAATAGAAGCTAAACTTCAATTTAAAATTAGATTCTGCTCTCAGAAACTCCCTAAAAAGAATATAGAACATATAACTACGAGTAACCCCCATAAAAACTGAAACAATTGCTAGTAACACACAAATAGGGCAATGTGGGAATCCCATTATTTATTTTCCAATATAAATTTCAATTCAGCCTCTGCATTAAGAATATCGATTCTTCTCTTAAGTAATTTAAAAAATTTAATTATTTTTTTCAAAATTAAACCTTCTTTAGGCATAAATAATAATATTATTCTAAGAATGAATATATCAATGAGCATTAATACTGAATCCATTGCTATAACAAAAGTTTTGTAGCAAACTTATACAATAAACAACACCAACATATGCTCAGATACTCTTGATCAATTAACCAATAAAGGCTTGTTCAAAATCAAATATAATAATTAATGATCTAGTTACCTTGCAGTGCTATTTTTCTTTTGTTCAAAAATAGAGCGGGCTAAAGTCCAATGCTCCACGAGGATTTAGTCCGCTACCTAAAGTCTGAGAGTACAAATTTTTCTTAATTAATTTGCAACTTTGCTTTATAAGGAAAATATCTTGATTGTTTAATAAATTTATTTTGTATATTGCTATTACAAAAATAATGAGTTTATTTAAATTAGTTACTAAATCCTCGTGGAGAAAGCTTTAGTAAATTTCTTTTACTTGTTACTAATAAGATCAGCCGAATCTCATTATGGAGAATCATTTGTATCTTTAGAAGTACCATCTAATTCAATCAAAAGTTTTTTTTGATTTTAGAAAGTTTTTAATACTTAAATTCATAGCTTTCTGAACATTGAATAACTAATTTTAGTTAAATTGGTTAATTATCTCTATTGCAAATAAAGATAAGGTTGTTAATCTTGCACTTAAAGAAGAAACTTAATTTCTTAAACTGATGCAATTTGATCATTTAAATTTCAATGAAGATGATGGCCTCATGTCAATAGAAGATTTAAGGGCTTTACGTCTTCGAAAAAAGAAAATTGAAAATGATAAGAAAGCAAGAAAATATATCCTGGATATAAATCAAAGATATAGAAAAATGAGTACCATCAAAAGTAATAACTTTTTAAGGAATATCAACCCTTTTAAAAAGGCCGCATAAATTGTTAATCTAGATTTTGCTAATTTGTTTAATTTTGCAACTTTCAGAGTAAGATTTTAATGGTGTTTCTTTGGAAGAGTTTCACCATGAGGTGTCAATTTTTGGCCCCTTCTTTGCGGAGATATTTTTTATTGAAACTCATTATAAAATTAATTTAATACTTTCCTAAAAGCCGAAAGTGATATAAATCTTTTGTTTAAAGTTTCGTATTACCACTTAATGAAAACTCTATATCTTCAACCAAATCCTCTTATAAAAAACCAAAATTTTAGCTAATGGACCAAATACCAAAATTTATTGAATTTTTTCAACAATTATAAATTTTTTCATTTGCGATTTTTAATGACTTCATCTACAAGTTGGGAATTCTACAAAGAAGTTGAAACTAAGATTCTATGGGTCAATATTTGTACCCAAAATTTAGAAGGAGTAGCTATTTCGATCAATAAATGGTGGAAGACAAGATATCCAGGATACAAAATCAGAATAGTTTCTAAAAAAGAATTTGAACTAATAAAAATGAAAGCTGAGAAAAAGGAGCAATAAAATTTTTCTTTGGTAAATATTGATGCTGAACATTTTAACTATTCAGCTAATCTAGTTTGAGTATATTAAAAAAAAATGAACTCTGCATTTGCAAACGTCTTAAATTTGAAAGTTAAAAGGGCACCTAAAATAGCTATTACTCTCGCATCATCAACTTTCTTCTTGTATGCGTTGGGTCAAGCACCAATTATTAAAAATATTCTTGCAGGTGCCTTCTCTTGCTCTGGCTAAATAAAATACTGTTTTTTTAAGAGAAACTAAAAAGCTAAAATAGACAGTGATTGAAAGTCGATCTAAACTTAGAGGGATAAATCCCTCTTTTTTAATGTTTAATAGATTTATTGCTGAAAAGATAATGACTCTTCTTATTTCTCTTTTCAGCTGATGAGTATTTCCCCGCACCTATTAATTGATGCTGTGATATTAAGCGCTGCCCTTACGATAACTTTGGTACTAAGAGCAAAAGGTAATGCTGCCAGGAAAGAAAAAGAAAATAAATGATTACTAAAGAAGAAGAAAAAGAATTTAAAAGACCTAAATTATATACAATTTGGAACTTTCTTATGTATGGAAGTTCCATTGCTATTGGCGTTTTCTTAGTTTATTTATATTCTGCTTATGTCTTTATAAATAAATGACGTACATCTATGGCATAGCGATTACTTATGGGGTTGTGAGTCTTTTATTGCTTGGTGGCTTTGCATACTTTACTTTTAAAATGAAACGCTAATTTCTTGTCATCTTCAATGAAAGATTTCTTAGATAAATTTTTTGATTTATGTAGAGAATATCAACCAGAAATTCCACCTCAGAAGATGGCTGAGATTTTAAGAGATGACTCAGATAGATTTAATGGAGAAAGAATATTGACTAAAAAATTCTATTAAATCAAAAGTATAAAGATTCAACAAAAATTATCATATTAAAGATAAATTCTTCGAATATATATTCATTGATTCAGATAAAATTACTGGTTTATTTGGACAACAACCTCCAGTTATGTCTACAAAAGAAAAACTGAAGATTGATAAAGCGTGAAAAGAATTGGAAAAAGTTTTGGCTCAAGGCTGGTTGCAAACAAGAGTAGTTTGGTAAATTACAATTGACTCAATAATTAATATAAGTTGAGAAAAATGATGAATATAATCTTAAAATTTAAACTTTTTTTTAAGTTATTTATTTTTATTCCTGTCATTTTTTATTTTGGGAAAAGAAGTTATATAGCCTATGATGAGGGATTTTACGCCCTTCAAGCAAGGTGGATACTAGATAAAGGTAATTGGACTATACCTTTGTGGTTTGACAAATATACATTGGACAGAACAATAGGAATGCAGTTTTTAATTGCGAAATCCCAAGAAATATTTGGTAGAAATATATTTTGGGCATATTTACCAACAACTATTGCTGCAATAGTAATGTTATTTATAACTTATAAATTGCATAAAGAATTAATTGATAAAAAATATGCATTTGTATCTCCGCTAATACTTTCAACTACCTATTTATGGTTTGACTATTCACACTTGGCTACACAAGATCTTATTTTTTCCAGTTTAGTAACTATTGGTATATTCTCAATAATAAAGATTAAGAGCAGAAATAACAAACTCTTTATATTACTTTTTGGAATTTGGATTGGTTTAGCTTTTATGATGAAAACTTTTTTAGTTGCTGCACCTTTAATATCTTTATTGCCATATTTGTATATCAAAAAAAACTTTTTACTAACAAAATTTTTCTGGCTGGGATTAATAATAGGTTTTATTCCTTATATAATTTGGGCTATATCTATAGACCCATATTTAGATCAGAATATTATTTTTCATTTATTTGAAAAATTCACTAGTCTCTCAAATAAAAATAATTTTACCAATCCTTTCTATTATTATTTTTGGAACATCCCAACAACATTCTTGCCATGGAGTATTTTCTCAATAATTGGAATAATATTTCATAGATCAGAAAATAAAGATCAGAAATTTATCCTAACCTTTTTCCCTTTAACTTTTATTTTTATAATTAGCCTTTTTTCTACAAAAACACCATACTACCCCTTACAAATATCATCAATATTGACTCTAAATAGTTTTTTAGGTATCAGATATTTATTTAACTCTAGAATTTATAAGCCAATTTTTATTTTGGTAACTTCAAAGATAATTCCACTATTTTTAATTTCCATAGCTTTCTTATACTTTTTCTTCTTTAAAAATATAACTAGTCTTAACTTTAAGGAAAATACATATCTCTTTGTTGGATTTATTTTGTTTGGATTAAGTTGGTCATTTTTAAATAATAAAACTAATTTCAAAAATGTTTTAATAATTTTGATAATTGGCCCTTATCTACTCACTTCATTGCTCTTGGGATCAGGATTATTCACTGATAGATCAAGAGAGTTAAGAGAAACTATGGAACATGTTTCATCTCTTTATATTGTCAAAAATCAAAATATTAAAGTTGATACAAGTGGAATAACGAACACAGAATCGCACTCAAAAATAATCAAAATTGCTATATTAACTCCTAATCTTGGAGAAGGTTTAAATAACATTAGTGATCTAAATCCAGGCGAATTAGCTTGGTCTAGCGATTATTCGGATAAGAGAATCAATGATAAGTCATACGAGATTTTATATAAAAATGATACTTTAAAACCTTGGAAATTAATTTTAAAAAGGTGATCTAGCTATAATAAATTTCATCTTGAATCCTATAGTTAAATGCAGTCTTTCAATACTTGGAATTTAACAAATAATCAACTACACCAATTATTCAAAGATAAAAACCAATTTATTTCTATTAAAGTAAGAGGTAATACTTGGGAACCAATTTCAAGATGGTTAAGATTAGATTCTAGAATTTTCAAGGAAACAACAAATAGTCCAAGAATTACATTATGTGATATCGAATCTTTAGCAGAAATTTATAACTACAGATCCATCAGATGGAAGGCAAAAAAATTAACCCCTTTACCAACTCAGATAATCCCACAAACCTTAAAAAACATTTTTCGTAAATTACCAATAATCAAACATTTAGCATATGAATTAGAAATAATTTTTTATAATTATATTGAAAATAATTCTGAGCAATTAATTTCAATAATTATTCCTGCAAGAAATGAAGAAGGTAATAAGAAACTTTTCATTAGAGCACTAAAGAAATTCAAACAATTGTTTAATAATGTTGAGATTATTTTTGTTGAAGGTAATAGCAAAGATAATACATTTTCTATGCTAGAAGCTTTAAAAGCAAGTTTCTCTGATTCTTTAAAAATTTTTCTTTTACGGCAAAGTGGTAAAGGCAAGAAGAATGCCGTTGTTGAGGGTTGCAATATTTCCTCAGGAGAGACATTAGCGATAGTAGATAGTGATTTTACTGTAGATATTGATGACAGCATTTCAGCAATAATGGAGTCAAAGAAAAATGAAAATATATTAATTAATTGCTCTCGGACAACTTTCCCGATGGAAAAAAATTCAATGAGATGGGCTAATTATATTGGTAATAGATGTTTTGCGATATTAATATCTATCCTTATTAACAGGCCATTATCTGATTCACTTTGTGGAACAAAAGTATTTTCAAGAAAGTTTTTTAATCTTATGAAAGAAAATGGAAGTTGGGATTCTAAATCTGATCCATTTGGTGACTTTACAATTATTTTTGAAGCAGCTAATAACAATATTAAAATACTTAATTATCCAGTAAGATACTATGCGAGACAATCAGGAGCTCCAAATATCTCACGGTGGATTGATGGCTTAAAACTTCTTAAAGTATGCCTAATTTATTTAGTTTCAGATATTTAAAATAAATGATTATATGATTTTCTTTATAGTTGGAAATTTTAAAAAACTTCTGAAAATTCTTTTGAAGAATGAGTAGAAAAATGTGACTGTAAGCCTAAAAAAAGCATACACATTATAAAAAATAAAATGGAACTTTTCAAACCCCAAATAAGAATTTAAAAAGAGATTTTTTTAAAAAAATACATGGCACAATTTGACCAGTAAGATAGTAAGCCCCAACACGAGCAAATATTCCAAGTATTACAAAAATTTCTTTTGATTAAAACTGTGCTTTTAGGTATTCTTACGCTTGATTTTTTAATGATACCCGTACTAAAGAATAATCAGATCGAAAGGAGCCGAGCAAATGACTAATTTAGGTATAGAGATTTTATTTTGGTCAATTTTGATTTCTTATCTTGGATTAAGATTTTCTCAAACTTGGAATGGATTCAAAAAACAGTATTAATATAATCATCAAAAATAGCTAAGAAAATCTAGATTCCTTCTATTAGGTATTTCCTACGATGCGTTTATTGGAGAATCTGATTTGAATTAGAAAAGATTACAAATTTTCCAATGGAAAAATCATTTCTAAATTTCATTTATTGGATCTTAGTTAAGTCAGCTGAAAATTACTATGGTGATTCAATGAAAACTGAAGTCCCATACACTCCCTATTTTTGATTTAGCGAGCCTTACTTTACTAATTTAAATTCTTTTATTGAGATATTTGCCCAGTTTATAATTATTAATAAATATAAACTATTTTCAACTAAGGGTAATTAACTCCTCCTCACCCAATCAGGAGATCCACTAAACCAATCAGCAAGATCATCATTTTTAGGATCAAAATGATTTTCAGTTTCTAAACCATCAAGCCCAAGATTCTGTATAAGTCCATTTATTCCGTCTGAATTTTGCTTCCCATATCTCCTCAAGCTGTTTGCTTTCTTAAGCCATGTCCATATAGTTGAATTATTTTTTGAAAATTTTTCTACATAAATTCTTTCCTCCAATGAAACAGGTTCATCTAGTGAAATTCTTTTCACAATATCCTTAATTTTTAAACGTGTTTTGTTGGTTAGAAACATATATATAAATGTAGTTAATGCTTTATAGAAGTTTTTTTTATACATGTCTTGTCAATCTTTATTTCAAGAAAAAGTATGTTTATAGGGGGTTTTCAAGGGTAAATATATTTATTTAATAACAGGTATACTTAATTGGTAATAAAGACTACTTAATAAGATTTGTATAACTTATAGATAAACAACTCCTTTATAAGATTTTCTTCCTAATTTAAGATTTACTTTATAAAAAAGAATAAGGAAAATTTACATTGACAATCAACCAAGACTTAAAAGAATAAACCCTCATTTTTTTCTGATAATAACTTTTGCATAAACAAATAAAAGGCCTAGGGAAAAAAGTTTTTGGTGACTATTTAACTCTTAGATCTTAATGAGTAGATTCATGTAATGATTGTGAATATATATTTATAGTTTTGCCAAAAGTATTTGGAATAAATAATTAGATAAGGAGTTTTTCTAAAAAATTCAAAAAAACTCTATCTTTGAGTTTACATATAAAGACAGCGCATTAGATGTCCCCTTACCACCTCAGCAAAAACTACTCAAAAAAACTACTAATTAGTTCGTTAACAAATGGACAGAACACAACAAATAAAATACGCTCATCAGTCTCTCAGACACGAAGAATCAGTCATGGTTCTTCTCTTTCATCATCAAGGTTAAATGTGGATTCAAAACTTTGAGCGAGACAAGCTGGAGAGGTCGATGGAAGCTTTCCCTACTAGTTAAATAAAAGAGCAAGAAGGCTCATCAAACCTTTGTAAAATGCGTTCTAAACGACTTCTTCAGTTGTATAGATAAATTGGCAATTAGATAGAATAATCAAATAGAGGAGTATCTTTCGAGAGTAGGTGGAATACACGCATTACTATCAAGATAGACTTTTTGATGGTGCAATGAAAGTCCATGAAACCTTGAGAAAACCCTCTTCAACAGGAAATCTCATAAGTGTTCAACACGATGAAGAGTTAACAGGAAAGTTTGTTGAAGCTGTTGGATATATACAAATACTCAAAGGTGGTAACACGTTCTGATAAGTTCATCTAATAGAAGAAGGGATCAGCTCTTTCAATCTTGATCTTTATTTTTTACAAGAGATTAACTTGTCAAAAGAAAAAAAGCAGCCCTTAAGTGTGAGGAGTGGGCTGCTTAATTATAGATGAGATATTGAAGTCTTAGAACTTAAATGTTGCCTCTGCTCCAACTGCAGTTCTATCTATCCAATAAACACCAGTACTATCTCCCATTGCAAAAGAAATACCTCCAGCGATTTCTACAGAATCGTTGACATCGTATGTATAGTAGATTTCTCCAAATTCGCCAAGACTATCAGCAGATGCCTTACCCGTCGAAATCACATAGAAATCTTGAGACTTAATAGCAGCAGATAAAACTCCAGAACCAATTTCATGATCAATACCAACATGGAAACTAGTAAGGTCTTCCACAGTTGATCCAGTTATTTCTCCAGAAATAACTCCATAAGTTGCGCTTAATGTTGTTTGGCCATCATTTGGAGTCCAGTAAGCTCCTAGAGTGGTGCTGCTAGCTCCAATACCAGCAACTCCTAGAGAAGAACAAGTTTGATAACCGGCAATAAATGAACAGAGTTCGTCCACATCAGCGTAGATAAGGCCTAAGCCATAAGAGTCTGCATCATACCCAGCTGATAATGTGTATGTATCAGTTCCCTCTTTTGTAAGGAAACCATCAGAAGTACTTGCACTCATTCCAATAAGACTTGCTGAAGCATTAAATCCATTATCCCAGGTGCGTCCAAAAGCAATTCCACTTCCAGTAATACCAGGTGCAGAAGTAAAATCAGCAGCTGTTAGAGGCTGTCCTGCCATAAAGAACTTATCTGAATACTTAGAAATAGTAGTTGGCATTAAATCATCATTATCTAATTTAGGTCCAACGGCTACATCATATTTTCCTAGAGGGAAAGAATAATAAAGCGAAGTGACCGACAAAGCATCTGCACCTCCCTGAGAATTATCTGTAACGAAATCATTATTCGTACCAAATATGCTATTTCCAGTTTCAATACCTACATATAGATTATCATTTCCTGTAAAGGAAGTATTCAAATCAAGATCGTATGAATAAGTAGAAGTTAATGCTTCAGTGACAGTAGAACCATCAACAGCACCAATTTGGAAAGAAGCAGAACCGCTTAGTGTTGTTGAATCAGAAAAAGAACCAGCTTCGAAGTTATCTAATTTCGCTTCTACTACATCTATACGACGGTTAGTAATAGCAAGCTCTTCGGCTGCAGCAAAATCACTCATAGTAACTTCGCTAGCAGTAGCTGTAATAGGAGCAAGTAATCCTAATGTCGCAGGAGCAATTATTAGTTTTTGAAAAAGTTTCACAAAAAAAGCCTCACACTATAATTTTTTGCAAACTTATTATATACCTGTTTCCCTAGATTCCTAGTTAAATATGTCAATTTTTTGATCGTAACATCTATTTATGGGTCTCAAGAATTAGTAATTTTTTATCAAACTTTCATAACAAATTTCGCAAAAAAAAAATAGCCATTAAAGGCTATTTTTTTGGATTTTAATAAATAATTATCAGAATCTTACTCTTAATCCGATAGTACCATTTGAGTAGTTTCCATTTTTTATAATAACCGTGGAGTTATTAACTGTTGCAAATGTAAGCTCTGGAATAACAGTTGTTTGACCTTTAAAGAAAATTTCTACTTGATCAGATGTTTTATAACTTACACCATAGCCAATTCCGTAAGAAACACCTGAATCAGAAGCTCCATCAAAGTCAACATTAGTTGATCCTATAGATGCTCCAATAAACGGGCTCCATTGTTTGTCCTCACGAAAATCGTAATAAATTGAGCCCATTATTGAATCAATTGTCGTATCAGCTTTAACAGTGTATCCAAGCCAAGAAGTCTTATCAGATTGTCCTCTAACCCAAGTCCCTTCAACACGAGTCTTACCAAAATCATATCCATAACCTAAATCGAGACCCAATCCTGTTTCAAACTCAATATCAGAATTTACTCCCGATACATCAATATCTCCTATGGCACTTCCACCAATACTTCCAGTAAGATATGAACCTTTTGTTGAGTATTCATCAGCAAATGTAGGCGTACTTAGTAAAGATAATCCTGCAAAGGTTGCTGAAGCTAAAAGCTTAAGTTTTTTCATAAATTAAAAAATTCTTAATATTCATAATATGTTTTTTTAATAAAGTGTGAATTTGTCAGTAAATAAAAACATCAATTTTTAATTATATTAAAAAGAATCCTGCACTTAACTTATTAATTTATTAGAAACTTTAATTGATAATAAATTAAGCCATATCTAAAAAAGTTTTCCAAACTTTATTCAAACCTATAGTATTCTTTCGAAATACAATGCTAAAAAAGGAACCTAGCTACTGGCTTATTAAAAGTGGGCAATGTCCATTTTTATTGTTATAGCAACGGGTTTATACTTATTCTCAAAATTTTATTCTAAACTTATTCGAACTTTTTTATGGAACTAAGATAAAAAAAAGTTAAATCGTGTACTGACAAATAATTAAAAAATAAATACCATAAGCCTAAATAATTTTCTAAGAATTCCAATTCATGATTAAAAATTTATTCATAGCATTAGCCTTTGCTTTGATGCTCATCAATCCAAACATCTCTATAGCTACAGAATCTCCTGTAAATGTACAAGAAATCTTCACCTCTTCAGAAAACATTGATGGAGATAATTTTAAGTATCCAAAAGGAAAAGCTGAAATGCGATTGATTAGAGTAGAAGTTAGCAACGGGGCAACTATACCAATGCATTCTCATCCTGTCCCTTTACTAGGGCATATTGAAAGTGGTGAATTAACGCTTGCTGAAAAGACAGGTATTAGTAAAACCTTTAAGGAAGGAGACTCATTTGTTCTCTCAGCAAATACGCCTGCACATACTATGGCTAATAGTGGTAACTCTTCAGCAGTGATGTGGGTTGCTGTGGCTTCAGCAGAAGGTTTACCTACTTTGAATCCTGAAGAATAAATTAAAATGATTTTTTAGTTGATCCAAAAAAGGGGTTAATCTCCCCTTTTTTTAATGATTAGATAATTTATTCAAAAAAAATGAAACACCTACTATTTCCAAGACATTTCACACTTTCAATAAAAGCAATTTCCTATATTCTTTAAATCAAAATTATTGCCCTTTTTTAAATGTTAAAAAGATAAAAAAGCAAGAACAAAAAGAGGCTATTGATAAACTATATCCTTGAACTTTCAACTGAAATTTTCAGATCATATTTAAAAATGTAGAACGATCATATTTCCCCCATGCCACTAATTATTTGCCTAAATAGGGACTTTGATGGATAAAAAATTTATATCTTAACTAGTAATTTAATTTCATTCAAACCAGAAATTTGTGCCGAGATCCCGTGTTTCAAAGGGAACCAAACTACTAGCTAATGAAAAGTGAGCGCGTCTAGATGTACCTAGGATCGCAAGGATTCGTAATTTTTTATCCAAACTTTATCCAAACTTTTTTAAATTTAAATTTAATACCTTTGAAGATATTTTTCTGGTCATTATTTTTACTTTGAGAGTTTTTTTTGATCCTTAATCCGTACAATTTTGTTCCTCTAACCGCACACATAAAACTTGAGATTAACTATTCAAATGAATTAGAACATAATTGAAGTCAATAGGTCAGTCTTATGGCATTAAACGACACATTAACCATCAAAGAGATGGACTTGGATACAAAAGATCTTTCATACGATATTAAGGCGAAAGAACTCGAAGCTTACTGGAATAAAGAATGCGAAAAGCATCCTAGTAAAAACCATTTCAAAATTTTTTGCGATTAATACTCGAACTTTTTAAGTATTCTTACGCTTGATTTTTATATATCATCCGTACTAAAGCATAGTCAGATAGAAAGGAGGAAAAGCAGATGACTAATTTAACTATTGAGATTCTATTTTGGGCAATTTTAGTTTCTTATCTGGGATTAAGATTTTCTAAAACCTGGGATGGCTTCAAAAAACAATATTAATTAGGAGGGAAAATGAAACTTCAAACACAATTCACAGTTCCAAATAAAGATCTGCGAGATCTTGATTATGTCAATAAAATAGAAGTTTTAGAAGAAACTTTTAAGATAGAATGTCAAGATTACCCAACTAAAGAAGATTGTTTAGTTTGTTGTAACTGACTATTCATTAATCGGTTTTCATAGCTTATAAATTTTAAAAATATTCATAAATTTTTAACGAGAGGTTTAACTATGAAATTAAAATTCATGCCAACAACAATTTTTAGAGAGACTCCAAAAGTTACATTCTTTGATGCAGGATTGGAGGCATCTAATGGTTGCGATGTGGTAATTCATTCTGAAAAAGCTATATCTCCTCCAGATGATTTTAAAGATGAACAATATTACGTTCACAATCATCAAATTGATCATAACTTAGTTATTACTGGGGAAAGAACATTTGTTTTAATTAATCCTGCATGGGATGAACCTCATCATGTAATTTATTTAAATAGATCTATGGGAGCATTAGAAATTCCTGTTGGAACTTATCACAGATCAATCTCAGGCAAAGAAGGTAGTATTGTTTTAAATCAACCCACAAGAGATAAATTTTTTGATCCAGCTAAAGAATTTATCCCACAAAAATTAGACCAAATAAGTTTAATAAAGGCAAGAAAAACTCCACCTGTTTATTGGGTTTGGGAAAATGATCAAATCAAGAGAGTTGGGTTTAATCCTCTAGAACAAAAAATTAAGACCCTTGCTTAATATGAACAAAACACAACAAGGTATTTCAACCAAAATTAATAATTCAAAAAATCTTAATTTAATTATTAATTCTGATACGTATAAATTGGCTTATGAAGATATTGGTTTGCTCAACAGAAACGAAATGCGCGGAGTCAGAATGCTGCTTGAAATTACTAAACCAGATTTAATCCTAGAAGAAAATAAAATTCTTTCAACCATAATAATTTTTGGAGGCGCAAGTATTGCAGAAGAATCAAAAACAAAAGAGAAAATTGACGATATAAAAAAGTTAATTAAAAAAAATCCTTCATCGGTTTTGCTTAAACGAAATTTAAATAGATTAGAAAATTTGCTATCAATGAGTCACTATTATCAATCCGCAAGAGAGTTTTCTAAACTTGCTTCAATAAATAATCAAAGTAAATCCTGTAATTCTCATGTGATTGTGACTGGTGGGGGTCCAGGGATTATGGAAGCTGCTAATAGAGGTGCGTTTGAAGCAAATTGTAAATCTATAGGGTTAAATATCAGTCTTCCTAATGAACAAATCCCCAATGCTTTTATAACTCCAGGTCTATGCTTTAAATTTAATTATTTTGCATTAAGAAAGATCCATTTCGTCATGCGATCAATAGGAGCTGTATTTTTTCCTGGGGGTTTTGGAACATTAGATGAATTATTTGAACTATTAACACTTCGTCAA